>DAITAB010000063.1:0-11968 GCA_036824525.1 Pyrinomonadaceae bacterium | reverse complement strand
AAATGTCTCCGGCACTACCGCGAATTTGCGTATCTTGTTTCCCATCACTTCGGCGACGAATGTTTCACCGGTGACCGTAATCTCGTCCATGCCGTCTTCGCCATGCACGACCCAAGAATGCTCGGTACCTAAAATCGAAAGCGCTTGCGCCATCGGCTCGATCAATGATGGATGCCAAACGCCGACGATTTGCTTGCTTGCGCCGGCAGGATTTGTCAGCGGACCCAGAAGATTGAGAGTTGTCCTTACGCCGAGGCTGCGTCTTACGGTTGCAACTCTTCGAAGTTTCGGATGAAACTTCGGCGCAAACATAAAACAAATTCCAATTCCGGCGAGACACTTTTGTGCAACAGAAGGTTCGGCTGTGACTTTCACACCGAGTTCTTGCAGGAGATCGGCGCTTCCGGTCGTGCTCGAAACTCCGCGACTGCCATGTTTGGCCACAAGAAGTCCGGCACCGGCTGCAACTAACGCAGCGGCAGTGGAAACATTAAATGTTTTTGCGACACTCGATCCGGTTCCCGTTGTGTCCACCAAATCTTTCGAAGTAGATGGAACTTTAACTGCCTGGTTACGCATAACGCGCGCCATTCCTGCAAGTTCTTCAAACGTTTCGCCCTTGGTGGCGAGCGCAGTTAAAGCGCCGGCGATCTGCGAGCTGTTAGCATCGTCATCCGTAAGCGCTACAAAAAATTCTTCCGCTTCCGAAACGGAAAGATGTTCGCCGCGCATTAGTCGCACGAAAAATGGATGCAGAGGTGTGTTCGCTTTCGCGTTCGTAGAAGAAGGCGGCGCTGCGAGTAGCCAGTCTGTTTTAGTATTGATCACTGCTTTGATAAACGAAGGAAGTTGAGCGCGGGGTGTGCGAAGGAACGCACCACAATAACTATCTCAAAGCCTGCTCAACTAAAGCAATACTTTTTTCTCGGACGACTTTTCGGAGCCGTTTCCCGTTTATTTCAACCGCCATAATTATAAATCAGTTTGCCGCGAGTAGCCCGATAATATCGGCATTTTTCATCTCGCGCGCCGCATCGAGCGGTGATTTTCCGTTTTTGGCTTTTATGTTCTTATCGGCTCCTTTTTCGAGGAGAAGCTTCGCGATCGCGATTCTGGTCTCGCTGGTGGAGCGATCATTCGAAGCTACGTAAAAAAGCGCGGTCGCGCCATTAATCTCCTGGTGGTTCACGTTTGCGCCTTTTTCCAAAAGTAATTTGATCGTCTCAATATTCGGATCGTTTTCCACGCAAGCTTCAGTTAGCGGAACGGCTCCTTCGGAATCGGCAATATTCGGATCCGCGCCCTTTTCAAGAAATGTTTGGATGAAATCTTTTCGCCCATTCGCCACCGCAACCAGTAAAGGGCTTTGGTTTTTCGTGGTGCTGGTAGCGCCGGGGACGTTAACATCAGCGCCGCGATCGAGAAGAAGTTTTACCACGTCGTCTTTCTTTCTGGTCAAGGCGAGATAAAGCGCGGATTGGCCGAGATCGTCACGCAAATTCACGTCGGCTTTTAACAGGAGTGCCTTCACGGTTTTCTCGTCGTAGTTTTTTACCGCAAAAGTGAGCGACGTTTCGCCTAAGGGAGTTTTCGCGTTCGGATTTATACCGGCATCGAAAAATGCGCCGATCGCTTCGGCATCGCCGAGTCGAATCGCCTTGAAGAATTCATCTTCGTTGAAATCGAATCCCCGCAGCTTCAACATGTTCTGCGCCATTTCTGGCGACATGGTCGCGGGCGCGGAACCGCCACAAAAGGTGAATGAAATCACAAACAGGAAAATGAAAATCAGGTGAAAAAGTTTCATGATTCGAATCTGAAAGTGATTCACGATCTAAAGTTCATGGCAATTCAAAGGCGAAGATCAAAAATCACGATTTCGTTCGCGGAATGAGGGTTTTTTAAGAATCGGAAAATCACGCGAAGCTTGTTCCGTTGAGCCAATGCCCGCCGTCCACTACGAGCGTTACGCCGTTGATGAAATTCGCGGCATCAGAACATAGAAACAAAGCCGCGTTTTCAATGTCGCTGATTCTCCCGAATCTTCCAAGCGGAATTTTTCGTTTCAACTTTTCTTTTATCGGTTCCGGAACGAGCCGCTTCATTCCTTCGGTGTCTTCGATCGGTCCCGGTGCGATTCCATTTGTGCGGATTCCGTATCGTCCCCATTCGAGTGCGAGATTTCTCGTGATCGCGTCAACTGCAGCTTTCGCTGCCGAGACGTGAATCTGCATCGGAGTCGCAGCGAAATGAAGCGTCGCGCTGATATTCAAAATTTGTCCGTGATTTTTTTTCAACTCTTCAAAGGCAGCGCGCGAGACGTTGAATGTTCCTTTGGTGTCGATATCAATAACAGTTCCAAAACCATTAGCCGAAAGCGCTTCTGCGGCGCATAAGAAATTTCCCGCCGCTCCGTTTACAACGATGTCAATCTTCCCGAATTTTGCGACGGTCTGACTGATCGCATTTTCCACCGCTGCAAAATCGCGTACGTCCGAAGCGACGGCGAAGCACTCGCCGCCATTAGATTCGATAAGGTTTTTCATCGGCGCGAGACTTTCTTCCTTGCGGCTAGTGATAGCCACTTGCGCGCCTGCTTCAGCAAGCGCTCGCGCAACACCGCCTGTGATTCCCGTTCCACCGCCGGTTACAAACGCAACTTTGCCCTGTAGAATATTTTTCGAAAAGATTGTTTCCATAATGGTTCGAAATTCTAACACAACGAATATGAAATTCCGGACGAGATTCATTTTGCTGCTTTTAATAGCGATGCTGCCAATCGCATGTCGAAAGGTCGAACCGCGAAATTTGCAGAAACTCGCGCCTGCCGAAACTCTCGTGTATCTCGAATCCGAAGATCTTGAGCGAACGCTCATCGCCATAACGCAAAGCAAGAAGTTTCAACAGCTTTCGGAGTCCGCAGTGGATTTTTCACAGGTGCGGAGTATGCAGTTGGCGATTGCGATCACCGGATTTGAAGCGAAAGAAGAGGAGGCCTCAGACGACTTATCGGTCTTGAGTTTCTCACCGCGTTTCGTCGCGATCTTTGATACTCATTCGCCTGATTTCGTGAACAAGATGCTCTTGGAAAATAAGATTTCAGACTTCGTTGGTTCAATCGTGGAAAACGATGCACAGTTCACGGTGACCGACGAAAATGGAACGAAAATCTATAGCTGGGTGGCGAAATCCGGGCGTGGAATTTTTGCAACATCGAGCGAGAGCGTGATTTTTTTCGGAAACGACAAAGCGACAATGCTGAAGAGTCTCGAATTAAAAGCCGGAAATGGTGATAGCCTTGAGATGGATAAAACGGTCACGGAAATTCGCGATCAGGCATATGCACAAAAGGCTTTGGCTTCTGGTTACATAACTCAGTCCGGTGTTCAGCAGATCGCGGGATTATTGGGATTGAAAGCTGCTATTGAGACAAGCGACGATGCAAACATCCGGACGTTTGTTTCTCGAAATCTGCCGAATATTATTCAGAAATCCGTTCGAGGAGTTTCCTGGATCGCGAATGCGCATGGCGACGGAATCGAAGATGCGATTCACATTTCGCTTGAGCCGGAGACCGCGAAGGTCTTCAGTGAAACTATGACTGCCGCGGATCAATCTGATGAAGCGATACGGAAATTCATTCCGCTCGATGCTGAAAGTTTTTCAATTTACGCGATGAAAAATCCGCAGCTTTCTTTCCGCGGTCTGGTTCTTTTGGTTGCACAAAACTCCGATCCGGTAAGCGGCAAGATAATCGCAGAGTTTTCTCGAGCCGCATTTTCCTCATATGGAATCGCCGACTCGGAGGAATTCTTAAGTTTGATTGAACCTGACGCGGCGACGATCCGTCTTGATTCCGAGGGCGACCGATCCGCGATTATCGCTACGGCAAAAACCCCCGAGAACTTTGAAAAGCTTCTCTCTAAATCAGGTTTCAAACCCATTAAGTCCACGGCAGAAAATTTTCGTTATTGGAAAAATAACGATGGTTTTGTCGCTGCCTTGAATGAGAAGCAAATCGTAATTGGTGAAGACGAAACGGTGAATAAGTGTATAGCGGCTTATCTTGATGAAACGCGACGTAGTGTCATTGCCAATGTCTCACGAGAATCCGAAAATGCCTCACTTTTCTCGTTTACCAGGAGTGCGGAAAACGGCGCCGGGATTATTGAGTTATTAGGCGAACCTTTAGAAAACGCCCAAGCCGCTGAGAGCTGGGAAAGAAGCTTCACCTTTTTTGATAAAGATGGATTCACACGAAAAACTAATTCGGATTTCGGATTGATCGGACAAATTACAGGGATTGTTGGCAGAGAAAAATGAAACGTCGCCCTAAAAGTTTCTAAGGTGTTTTAAACCAGCAGACTTATTCTTTTTCGCCGCGCGTCGAAAACGCGATACGTTTTTTAAGATCCACTCCTCGGCTTCGTGGAAATACGGGAAGAGTTTTTCGTCTGCCCGAAATTCTTTGGTGTGATAATAAGTTCTTCCGTTAATGACCTTCGCGGGATGTTTTATGTGAAGCATCTCGTGAAACAAAACAAATTCAAGCACAAACCTTGGTGTGCCGCGTTGATCGAGGGTCGAGCTGATTATGATCGTATCATGCGCTGCATCGTGGTGCCCGAGCGACCGAAAGGTTGCGTTCCTTGACCATGAGAGTTTTGGCTTTGCGATAGACCCGCGAAAGTAAAGGGAATTGAGAAAATCAAAAGTCTTTGAAAGGTCGTGGTTTTCACCGGTGGATGAGACGGTGAATTTGCGTCCGCGTTTGCGACGAATTGATTCCGCGCTTCTTCGAATTTGCGGATTTGTTACAAACTCCTTGTAAATCTCCAGATCCCGCGCAGCCGGTTTACGCCGGAGAAGTTTCAAAACGAGAATATTCGCAAGAGCCCGATGGAATTCCAACGGGGCATTTTGAAGTAGATCCGAGATTCTGACGTAAACCATTTGGTTGCGCACGCGAATCCGGCTGTCGATGCCAACATATGGATAGAAAACCACCTTGCAGCCGGAAAGAGCAGATTTTCCGGCATAGCGAGTGATCGTCTCGCCATATATTCTCTCAAGTAAATGTATACTTTGCGGGTGATTAGATGTTTGTTGGGTGGCGATTTGCGTCATCCTTGTAAACTCGTAATAAATGTTGACTTGAGTGAAGTCAAAATGCTATTCAATTTAAGGGAGCTTAGTTGGCTTTTAACTTCGCTTCAAGCTACCAAGTACTTGCAATGACCGTTCGCGAGACGAATTTCAACGCTTCAAAAGCGTCCGATGATCCGGATAAACGCGGGCAGTCAATTCTCGCCGCGATAATCCTCGAACACCTTGCTTCAGGCGAACCGGTCGGTTCGAAACTCCTCTCAGGTAAGTTTTCAAATATTTCGGGAATGAGTTCTGCAACTATCCGAAATGTGATGGGCGAACTTGAGGAAGCAGGATACCTCGAACAGCCGCATACTTCAGCCGGTCGCGTTCCAACAGACAAGGGTTATCGTTTTTATGTTGACAATTTGCTCGGCGTATTAAGCTTATCAAGCGATGATTATCGGTTGATAAATCGAAAACTCGGCTTAAAGAATTTGGGAGAATCCAATGAGTCCGAGGATTTGATGCGAACGACGTCGCAGTTGCTCTCAGATCTTTCTCAAAATATCGGAATTGTTGTTTCGCCTTCGCTCGCGCACGACCGACTTCAGCACATTGAATTCGTTAATCTCTCGGATAAGCGAATTCTCGTGGTCATGGTTTCCGCACCCAACATTGTTCACAATCGGGTGATTCGTTTGGAGGAAACCTATTCGCAAGATGATCTCGATCGCACCGCTCGGTATTTAAACACGGAGTTTTGCGGAAAGAGCTTGTCGGTAATTCGTTCGGAGATAATGCGGCTGATGCATGAAGAGAAAGCTCTCTTCGATAAGTTGCTTCAAACCGCCATGATACTTTGTTCGCAGAGTATCGAAGGTGAAGGTGACTCGGTTGGTGAAGTTTATGTCGATGGAACGTCGAACTTAATCTCAATGGCAGATTTTTCAAATCTGGATCGTCTGCGGGAACTTCTTCATACAATCGAACACAGGTCGCGACTGGTGCAGATTCTTAATGAATGCATTTCGCGCGACAAAACTTCCAAAGGCGATGTTCAAATCGCCATCGGAAGCGAAAATTCCGCTACTCCATTCCAGAGCTGCACGGTCATTACCGCGCCGTATAAGATTGGAAGTGGTTCGACAGGAACTCTTAGTATTGTCGGTCCGCGAAGAATCGAATATGGAAGAACCATCGCCATCCTTGGCTATGTCGCAAAATTGATTGAAGAGCGCCTCTCGAGTGATTCTCAATAGTCCTCAGTCCTGATTTAGTCCTCGGATACTTGTCCTACTAATAATTTCAAATGGTTTCGTCCAACGAAATACAAAGCACTTTCTTCGAAAATGATGCCGACCCAAGCACGTCGCCATCGATCGAAGATTTTATTCGTGAACTCGAAGCAAAAGAGCACGACCTGCAGATTTCCATCGAGTCGGTGGAGATCAGCGACTACGATATTGAAATCGACGACAGTTTTGTACCTTCGAAGAAACCGGAACGGGAATCCGAATTCACTTCAAAATCATCCCCGACAAATTTAAAAGGCAAAAGCCAATCGTCGGCGCCTTCCTCGCAAACCAGTCAAACGGGCGATCTTGCAAAAGTTCAGAAAGATCAGAATGAACTGGTCGAATCGATAAGAAGACTGCAGAACGATTTCGTGAATTACCGTAAGCGAACCGAACGTGAACGGTCAGAAACATTTCGTAATCAATTGTCGGATTTAGCGACGAAGATGCTTCCGGTCTTGGACAATCTGAGCCGTGCGCTGGCAGTCGCCGATAAGGTTGAATCGAAGGCAAAAGATTTTGCCCTCTTTCTTGAGGGCGTAGTGCTAGTTAATAAACAACTAAACGATGTCCTGGGTGAACTCGGTATCGAAGAAATTCCGTCCACCGGACACGCGTTTGATCCGGAGATACATGAAGCGGTAGCGATTGAGGCTCATAGCGAGCATCCGCCGAATACCGTATTGGAAGAAATGCTCCGCGGTTATCGAATCGACAAAAAGGTTATTCGTCATTCGATGGTTAAGGTCTCTGCTGCGATTGGTTCGCAAACTAAGCTGCCGAACAAGGCGGTTGAATAACTTTCAGAGTTGGAAGTTTCGCAAAAATCGAGAGGATCCAAAGATATGGGAAAAGTAATCGGAATAGACTTGGGAACAACAAATTGCTGCGTTGCCGTGCTTGAAGGCGGAACCGTGCAGATCATTCCTAACAAAGAGGGTGGGCGAACAACTCCTTCGGTCGTCGGTTTCACGGAAAAAGGCGAGCGGCTGGTAGGGCAAATCGCGAAACGTCAGGCAGTTACTAATCCGCAAAATACCCTTTTCGCGGTTAAGCGCCTTATCGGACGAAAATTCAATTCGGAAGAAGCTCTCAAGATGCGCGAGACCTGTCCTTTTGAAATTGTTGAAGCTCCGAATAGCGATGCTCACATTCGAGTGCTTGATCGAGTCTATAGCACACCGGAAATTTCAGCGATTGTGCTCCAAAGATTGAAACAGGCGGCGGAGGAGTTTCTCGGCGACACGATCACCGAAGCGATTGTCACCGTTCCGGCTTATTTTGACGACATGCAGCGCCAAGCGACACGCGACGCGGGAAAAATCGCCGGACTGAACGTTGAACGAATCATTAACGAGCCCACTGCGGCGGCGCTAGCATACGGCTTTGGAAAAACCGGACATGAACGCATTGTTGTTTACGATCTTGGCGGCGGAACTTTCGACGTTACGATTCTAGAAATCAACGACGGTGTTTTTGAAGTTCTTTCAACATCCGGAAATACTTTCCTTGGCGGCGAAGACTTTGACCAGGTGCTTATCAATTGGTTAGTTGATAACTTCAAATTGGACCATGGAATTGACCTGAAAGAGGATCGACTTGCGCTTCAACGCTTGAAAGAATCTGCCGAAAGAGCGAAGTGTGAACTTTCGTCGGTTACCGAGACTACAGTTAACCTGCCCTTTATTGCGGCGGATGCAAACGGTCCGAAACACATCAATCACATTCTTACTCGTCAGAAGTTTGAGGAGTTGGTTAAGGATCTCGTTGAGCAAACCATTGAGCCATGTCAGAAAGCCCTTTGGGACGCAAAACTGCAACCGAGTGATATCGACAAAGTCATTCTCGTCGGCGGACAAACTCGTTCACCGATAATTGCGAAAACTGTTACTGAGCTATTCGGAAAAGAACCATCGGCGGAAATTAATCCGGATGAAGTGGTTGCGATGGGTGCGGCGATTCAAGGCGGCGTTCTGACCGGCGATGTAAAAGATATTGTTTTGCTTGACGTTCTTCCGTTGAGCCTCGGTCTGGAAACTCGCGGAGGTCTTTTCGTAAAACTTATCGAACGCAACTCCACAATTCCGCTCAAGAATGCGATGACATTTACGACTGTTGTAGATAATCAGCAGTCGGTTGAGATTCACATCTTACAGGGCGAACGCGAAATCTGCAGCGCAAACCGTTCACTTGGAAAATTCGAACTTGTTGGACTTCCGCCTGCACCGCGCGGTGTGCCCCAGGTTGAAGTTGTATTTGCGGTTGACGCAAACGGAATTCTCGATGTTTCCGCACGCGATAAAATGACCGGTTTAGAACAGGCAATGAAGATAACGCCTTCATCGGGACTTGCGCCGGACGAAATTGACCGTCTCATCATGGAAGCGGAGACCTCCGCCGATAACGATAAGAATACTAAAGAGCTGATTATGCATAGAAATAGGTTGGATTCGCTTCTCAAGAATACTCGAAAAGCGATGACGGAATTCGGCCGAGGTCTTCCGGTAGAAACTCAGCAGCAAATTAATCATGTATTGAATTCTGCTGAAGCTGCGCTCAAATCCGATGAGGTTAAAGTGCTGGAAGAAGCGCACACCGAGGCAGAGAAAGCAGCAGCCCAATTAACTGATGCGCTTATGGCAGCAGTTTAGCCGGCATCTTGAAGAAAAAAAACTGTTGACGCAAAATAGGGAGAACGTCAGTTCCATAAATGAACTGACGTTCTTAGTTTTTTCGTAAGGGTGATTACTTCAGACATGGCAAAGCGCGACTATTATCAGGTTTTGGGCGTAAATAAATCAGCCAGCGACGCTGAACTCAAGAAAGCTTATCGTCGGTTGGCATTGCAATTTCATCCGGACAAGAATCCGGATGATCCTCACGCCGAGGAAAAATTCAAAGAAGCCGCGGAGGCATATTCCGTTTTATCAGATTCGGAAAAGCGCGCGAGTTACGATCGCTTTGGACACGCCGGAGTATCGGGAGCTGGATTTGGCGGCGGCGCTCAGGGCTATTCGAATTTCGACGACATATTTGATCTTTTCGGTTTCGGCGATATGTTTGGACAGCGTGCGCGTCCAAATTCAGCGCAACGCGGTTCGGATTTTCGTTACGACTTGGAAATAACTCTCGAACAAGCTGCAACCGGAAAAGAAGAAAAACTCAAGATTCCGCGCCCGGAACACTGCGATGAATGTAAGGGAACGGGCGCTGAAAAGGGAACCTCGCCGATAAATTGTTCGGGCTGTTTAGGCAGCGGACAAGTTCGCTATCAACAAGGATTTTTCAGCGTGATGCGCACCTGTACGACCTGTCGCGGCACGGGGAGAATTGTGAAGTCGCCGTGTAAAAAATGTCGCGGCGAAGGAAAGGTCGAACGCGAAAAAATTCTCGACGTAAAAATTCCAGCGGGCGTAGAGACAGGTTCGCGTCTGCGAATTTCCGGCGAAGGTGAAGTCGGAACTAATGGCGGACCGAATGGCGACTTGTATGTGGTGATCCACGTCGCAGAACACGAAACCTTTGAGCGACAAGGTTCAAATCTTTACACATCGTTTCCAATTTCGTTTGCGCAGGCAGCTCTTGGAACCGAGGCAGTGGTAAAAACTCTTGATGGTGAAGAATCCCTGAATATTCCCGCCGGAACTCAGACCGGAACTGTTTTCAGAATCAAAGGACACGGAATGCCAATACTCGGCGGAAGAGGCAAAGGAGACTTGTTTGTCTCGGTCTCGGTCGTAACGCCAAAGACTCTCACCCGCGAACAACGCAAGATACTCGAACAACTTGCCGAAATCGAGGACACGGATTTCAAAGATATTTCTTTTATCGAAAAGGTGCGAAACATTTTCGGTTAAGGAAAACGAAACGAGCTCCGTAAACCGCGGCGATACGAACAAAGCAAGCGAGTTAAACCTGTTTCTATTTAACTTATTTACTGGAGTTTCTGTTTTACTTTTTCGCTGATCAATTTTCCGTCAACGGATTTTCCTGCGAGTTTTGCCATCGCGGACTTCATCACCACGCCCATTTCTTTCGCGGAAGTCGCGCCGGTCTCGGCAATAGCATCTGAAACGGCTTTTTCAATTTCTTCTGCGTTCGCCGACTTCGGTAAATAAATCTCTATCACGCCAATTTCCATTTCCTCTTTTTCAGCGAGTTCGCTGCGACCCGCATTGCGATACTGTTCGATGGAATCGCGTCGCTGCTTTACAAGAGTCTGTAGTAGTTTGATTATTTCCTCGTCCGTTAATTCTGCTCCCTTGTCAATTTGTTTATTCATCAAGGCAGATTTAACCATTCGAAGAGTCGAAGTTTTCTGCGCGTCTTTTGCTTTCATCGCGCCGGTCAGATCGGCAACTATCGTTTCTTTTAAACTCATCTTCGTTTACCCAAAAACTTTTATCCTTTATGATTTCTCGTTGCTTGAATCATAAATCTCAAAGGTTTTTTCTACAATGAAGATTCGTTGGCGTTA
Source organism: Pyrinomonadaceae bacterium (assembly GCA_036824525.1). GTDB lineage: Bacteria > Acidobacteriota > Blastocatellia > Pyrinomonadales > Pyrinomonadaceae > DAITAB01. The sequence goes on along the minus strand of DAITAB010000063.1, from coordinate 1,105 downwards.
CGGAATCGTTGCGGGAATCGTGCTCCTGATTTTCGGTCTATATCCGCAGTTAAAAATTTGGTATACACGCGGCGACCAATGGCAGGGAAACTATGCCTATAATGACATTGACGAAGTCGCGTACGCCTCTTATCTCAACGCGCTGATTGAAGGTCGTCCACGGAAAAACGATCCATATACGCGCCGCGATGACTCGCCGGAAACTCCCCAAGAAGAATCGCTTTTTTCGATTCAATTCGCCGCGCCGATGTTGATATCCGTGGTCGCCCGCGCGACGGGAATTTCCGCGCCGACGGCGATGTGGATCTTCGGAGGACTAGCCGGTTTTTTCTCGGCCTTGATTTTGTTTTGGCTGATCGCGGAATTTACGGAAGATTCAGTATTCGCGATGAGCGCGACGTTGATCGTCTTATGCGGCGGAGCGCTCGCGGCGGGCGAAGGTGCGATCGGGGAAATTGTGGGAAATGGATTTGCTTATCCGTATTTTCCTTTCCTGCGCAGGTATGTTCCTGCGGTTCCGTTTCCGTTTTTTCTCGCGTTTTGTTTGTCGCTATGGATGTTGCTCTCAACGGAGATTAGAAGTCGCAAGATTATTTTTTCGATAATTGCAGTTGCGTGTTTTACCTTCACGGTCTTCTCATATTTTTATATCTGGACCACTGCAGCCGCACTTCTATTTTTGTTGGTCGCCCTGACGGTTATTTTTCGCACGGAAGGTTGGCGAAGGGATTTGCGTTATTTGATATCCATTTCTGTTGGATGTTTCGCGATGCTTTTGCCTTACGCGTATTTGCTTTCAAAGCGCTCGCACACTTTGGATGAAGTTCAACTCCTGGTTGAATCGCGCGCGCCGGATTTATGGCGTGTTCCGGAGCTGATAAGTTATGAAGTACTGCTTTCCATTGGACTTGCGGTAGCAATTGGCGCCACTCGTTTACGCGAACCGCGAACTATTTTTGTTTCGGCTCTCGCTATGGTGCCGATCGTGACGTTCAACCAGCAAATCCTCACCGCAAAGTCATTGCAGCCTATTCATTACCAAGTGTTCATTGGAAATTACGTGGCTGCAATGGCGCTCGTTTTGGGGGGTTCGATTTTCTGGCGC
>DAITAB010000245.1:0-3651 GCA_036824525.1 Pyrinomonadaceae bacterium | reverse complement strand
AACCGAATGCGGCGATGCGAAATGCAGCGGAGAATTTTCTTCGGGACTTTCCGAATTTCATAAGCATTGACGGAACAGCGGAATCTACAAATTTACAGGAACATAGCGTTGATGTAGTGATTGCGGCACAGGCGTTTCACTGGTTTGATTTGGAGAAAACGCCAAAGGAGCTCCGTAGAATTCTTAAACCGAATGGAAATCTCGTTCTTATTTGGAATGAGCGCCGACTCGACTCGACAGATTTCCTTCGCAAATACGAAGAACTCATTTCTCAATTTGCGATCGATTATGAAAACGTTCGCCATGATCGAACGGACATCCAATCGCTCGAAGCGATGTTCAAAAAAAAGCTTTTGCAAAAGACATTCGAAAATTATCAGCTTTTGGACTTCCAAGGTTTAAAGGGACGCATGCTCTCCGCTTCTTACATGCCCGACGAGAATTCGCCACGTTTCGACGAAATGATTTCGGATTTGGAAGTGCTTTTTGCCAAACATCAGGAAAACGGTAGAATACGGATTCTTTACGACACGAACGTCTTTTACGCCGAGCCGTAACTCTAAAGTCGGTTCATTCGTTCGTTTCTTCAAGAAAATTTTTCACTACACTTTTATTAATTCCAATTTATGAAGCCAGCACTTTCACCGCGCACAATCACCGTTGCACATTCACCGGATTCCGACGATGCCTTTATGTTCTATGGTCTCGCGACCAACAAAATCGATACTGAAGGTTTAAAATTTGAACATGTCCTTAAAGACATTCAGTCGCTCAATGAGGCGGCGCGAAATGGAGTCTACGATGTAACCGCGGTGAGCTTCCACGCTTACGCTTACATCGCCGACAAGTACATTCTTCTGCCTCACGGCGCGAGTATCGGCGATAAGTACGGACCGATTCTCGTAACCAAAGAGCCGCGAAATGTCGATGAAATCGGAAAGATGACGATTGGAATTCCTGGCGAACTCACAAGCGCATTTCTTGCATTGAGAATTTACAATCAGGATTTCAAATATAAAGTTCTTCCTTTCGATCAAATAATCGACGCCGTTCAAAAAGGCGAAGTTGATGCCGGACTACTGATCCATGAGGGACAGTTGTTTTATAAACAGCTTGGACTGGACAAACTCTTGGATCTGGGCGAATGGTGGTTTGAGACAACTCAACTCCCGCTCCCGATGGGCGGCAATGTAATTCGGCGCGATATCGATAAAGCTCTTCGAAAGAAAATTTCTTCATACATTCAAAAGAGCATTATGTTCTCGCTCGAAAATCGCGAGAATGCTCTGCAATATGCAATGCAATTCGCGCGGGATATGACACCCGATCTCGCCGATCGTTTCGTGGCAATGTGGGTAAACGATCTAACCCTCGATTATGGCGAACGCGGCAGAGCATCGGTGAAGAAACTTCTCCAAGAAGGTTTCGATCGCGGAATCATTCCGGAAAAAGTGAAGGTCGAATTTGTTAAGTAGTCACATTGCGGCTGATTCGTGTAAGACTGCGCTGCAAAACTTCTCGTCGAACCCTCGCGATTGTTGAAGCATCTATTAAGCGACACCTTCAGGGATGTATCCGTATGAAACTATCAAGATTTGTAACCGCATCGACAATCGCGCTGGTAATTCTTGTAGCAGGCGCATTCGCTCAGCAGACAACTTCACTGGTAAAGACCGCACTTTCCCAATCTGAAATTGATCGAATCGTTCAGAATGCGGTGAAAAATGAACAGCTTTTTCGCGAGGCTCTTGGAGGTTATGTCTTCAAGCGCAGTGCGCAGATTCAAACCGTCGGCATGGGTGGGCAAATCACCGGTACTTTCCGTCGCGATTCCTTTATGGCTCTCACTCCCGATGGTCAGCGTTTTGAAAAAATTCTTTTTGCGCCGATTTCCACTCTCACCGAAATTCAGCTAACTCCGGAAGACTTGGATGATCTCGGCGGAATAAATCCATTCGCAATAGAACCCTCAAAAGTCGCGCAATACAATTTTGCGTTTGTCGGAAAAGAGAAAATTGACGAGCTCAATCTCTTTGTTTTCGACGTAACGCCCAAAGTGATTCCCGATCCTAAGCGTTCAAAGTCGCGTCTGTTTAGCGGAAGAATTTGGGTAGACGATGTCGATCTCAAAATAGTGAAGTCGCGCGGAAAAGGACTTCCCGAATGGAAAGACAACAAGTTTCCGGTGGTAGAAACGTGGCGCGAAAACATTGACGGAAAGTACTGGTTTCCCAGCTACATTTCATCGGACGATCAACTTGTATTTGATAGCGGAGAGGTCGTAAAAATGAAAATTCGTGTGCGCTACACGGACTATGCGCAAGGTCAAACGGATGTGAAAGTTCTCGATGAAGAGGAAGAGGTAAAGGAAAAACCTTCGCCGACTCCGACTCCGATAAAGAAACCGTAGATTGCAACGGAAGTATTTCAGATATAAAACGCCGAGCAAATAATCCTGCGCTTAGGTTTTTGCTAATTCCTCGGCGATTGCCCGTCGAGTGCGCAGTAACAAATCCATCAAATCGTCTTCTACGTTTAATCCTTTCGCATCAATCGGTGGCAACAAACTCATTTCGATCGTTCCCGGAAATGCGAGTCCGGCTTTTTTTCCCATCATCCAATCGGTATTTTTGAACGCTACAGGAACCACGCGTGCCTGAGTCTGAATCGCAAGATGAAACGCGCCTTTTTTGAAAGGTAAAAGTTCCCCGGGCATTGCGCGCGTTCCTTCGGCAAAAACTCCGAAGGAATATCCGCTTTCCAAAACTTCGCGGGCGCGATCCATACTCTTTCGCGCATTCTCCGGATTCGTTCGATCAATCGCAATGATATTTACGAAAGCCATCCCGTAACCAAAAATTGGCACTTTCAAAAGCTCATTTTTCGCCACTAAACCGATCCGGCGTCCGAGTGAAATAAACAGCGCTGCGGTGTCCAGGTACGAACGATGATTCGCGATGAACACATACGATTGACCGGGCTCCAGATTTTCCATACCGGTTACATTAACCTTCGCTTCGCAGGCGCGAAGCCAAACCCGCGCGCCCCAAAAACACCACGGATACAACCAGGTTTTTCGTTTGATCAACCGAAGAAGAATCAGAATGGGAGTTGCGACAAAAAGCACCAGCGATCCGGCGACTAACCAACACCAGAGGTACCGCATCTTCGCAACGATGCGCGAAGTGGATGGAAGACCTACCGGATATACGATCCTTTCATTTTTTTCCAGCGCAGTTTGATCCGGATTTTGCATTGCAGTCAGTCTAAACATCTCGGCATAAAGTTCAAAGGCGACAAGGCTTTGTAGTTCTCTCCTTTGTCTCTCGCACTTCGGATTTCACTTTTCCGCTTTATAAAACTAAAATTGCAGAATGTTTTTGGCTTCAAAAGGGCGCAGCATTCGCGCCTTTGCAATTTGGGCAATTATTTCCCTTTCGAACTCCGGCTTTTTGATCGCCCAGCCTTCGGGACAATCGAACGCTTTTTCCCGTGACTCAACTTTTTCGTCCGTATCCGAGATTGAACCTACCGTGCGCATCGGACTTGCAACAAATGCGCGTTCGGTCTCAATCACTACCAGTGACTCAACCCTCGTTTCATTTTCCCTTGCCGAGCAACCCAAACTTCTTTCAACCGCCAAAGTCACCG
>DAITAB010000244.1:0-3662 GCA_036824525.1 Pyrinomonadaceae bacterium | reverse complement strand
CGGTGGAGCTCCACACAACCTTAAAACGGGAGAGAGTATTATCCTTCCCGCAAACATTCCTCATTCGCTAAAAGCGGTAGAGAAATTCAAAATGATGTTGACAATGATTAAGAATTGAAATCGGTATCAGTACAGAATTCGAAATTCTCGGGCACAGTTAATTTTTTGAAGGATTCTCCGACCTAATATGATCTCGCGAAGATAACACGCATCTTCGAAGGCTTTCCTGAATAGACACACTTTCCTTCTTCTACAACGGCGTCGTTCGGAATGCAACGAATCGTCGCTTTCGTTTCATTTTTGATTTTCTCTTCGGTCTCGGCGGTGCCGTCCCAATGCGCGACGAGAAATCCGCCTTTCTCGATCTCGGTTTTGAAATCTTCCCAGGAATCTACGCGGATGGTTTTTTCTTCGCGAAACTTTAATGCCTTTGCATAAATGTTCGCCTGAATTTCATCGAGAAGTTTTACGATATGTTCAGCGATGCCTTCCAGCGGACGAGATTCTTTTGTGAGCGTATCGCGCCGCGCAACTTCAACCGTTCCACTTTCCAAATCGCGCATACCCAAACCCAGTCGCACGGGAATTCCGCGCAGTTCATATTCAGCAAACTTCCAACCCGAACGCTGTTTGTCGTCGTCGTCATACTTCACGGAAATTCCGGCAGACTTTAAGGCAGCGACGACCGGCGAAACTTTTTCGGAAATCTTCGCGAGGTCTTCTTCGCTTTTGTGTATCGGCACGATCACTACCTGAATCGGCGCGAGTTTCGGCGGAAGCACAAGACCATTGTCATCGGAATGCGCCATGATGAGCGCGCCCATAAGCCGAGTCGAAACGCCCCAACTCGTAGCCCATGCAAATTCGATTTGATTCTCGCGATTAACAAATTTCACATCGAAAGACTTCGCAAAATTCTGTCCGAGAAAATGAGAAGTTCCGGACTGCAGCGCTTTTCCGTCTTGCATCATTGCCTCGATGCAATATGTGTCAACCGCGCCGGCGAATCGCTCGCTTTCCGTCTTCACACCTTTTATCACCGGAAGCGCGATCCATTTTTCCGCGAACTCAGCATAAACATCGAGCATCTTCAAAGTTTCTTCTATGGCTTCCTCTTTCGTCGCATGGGCAGTGTGACCTTCCTGCCAGAGAAATTCCGTCGTACGTAAAAACAGACGCGTGCGCATTTCCCAACGCACGATGTTTGCCCATTGATTTATCAGCAACGGCAAATCGCGCCAAGACTGAACCCAATTTCTGTAAGTGTTCCAGATTACGGTTTCCGATGTAGGGCGAACGATCAGTACTTCTTCGAGTTTCGCTTCCGGATCGACAATCAACTTGCCTTTGTTATCCGGATCGGACTTTAGGCGATAATGCGTTACAACTGCGCACTCTTTAGCGAAACCCTCGGCATGTTGTTCTTCTTTTTCGAGAAAACTTTTGGGCACGAAAAGAGGGAAGTATGCATTTACGTGTCCGGTGGCTTTGAACATATCGTCCAAGGCGCGCTGCATTTTTTCCCAGATCGCATAGCCGTAAGGCTTGATAACCATACAGCCGCGCACCGCGGAATTCTCGGCGAGGTCGGCGCGTTTGACGAGTTCGTTGTACCATGCGGAATAATCGTCCGCGCGTTTTGGTAATCCTTTGCTCATAAAAAGTCTAAGAATAGAGGAATTCGGCGGAAGACAAAAGTCGAAAAGAGAATTTAGCGCTTTCGATTTCAAGTTCGGGGCATTTTGCGTCTTAATGAATTTGATTGTAAGTTTCCTAAGGACAGAAACGAATGTTGAAGCACGATCTGGATTTTCAAGACACGGCAATCGCTTTCGCCGATAAGACCGACTCCGAACTGAAGAGGAAATACTTCTTTTTCAAATTGATGAATTCGCAATTCCTCAATGAGATCGGAACTCGCTCGGCGCAATTTGCGCTGTCTTTGGGGCTTCCGGTCGGTGGATTAATCAAACATTCGGTATTCGAAATTTTCTGCGGCGGTGAGACGATCGCTGAATGTGAGCCAACGATAGCAAAGCTCGGTCGTTCGAATATCGGAACGATTCTCGACTATTCCATTGAGGGAAAGTCCAACGAGGTTGTCTTTGATCGAACCAAGCGCGAAATTCACAAGACCATCGAGCGCGCCAAATCGGATTCCAATATTCCATTCTCTGTCTTTAAAGTTACGGGTCTTGCGCGGCGCGAACTTCTGGAAAAAGTTAGCGCGAATATTCCGCTTCAGGGTGGCGAGAAAGATGAATGGATCCGCGCGAAAAATCGCATCGAAGAGCTGTGCGAGTTAGCCTATTCGATCAAGCAACCCATTTTCATAGATGCCGAAGAGACCTGGATTCAGGATGCGATCGATACCGTCGTAATGGATTTGATGTCTCGCCTGAATCGCGAGAGTGCGATCGTTTTCAATACCATTCAGTTTTACCGAACGGACAGTCTCGATCTGCTTCGCGCTTCGCATCAAACGGCAAAAAACGGCGGCTTCATTTACGGCGTGAAGCTGGTTCGCGGAGCTTATATGGAGAAAGAACGCGAGCGCGCCGCAGAGAACAATTACCCTTCGCCAATCGAGAAAGACAAACAATCTACCGACGCGAATTTCGATGATGCGCTGCGATATTGTGTAGAACATATTTCCAATATCGCCTTTTGCGCCGGCACTCACAATGAAGCGAGTGCGCGCCTTCTAACCGATCTTATGCGGTTGAAAGAATACCCGAATGATCATCCGCATGTTTTTCTTTCGCAGCTTTATGGAATGAGCGATAATCTTTCTTACGTTTTGGCGAAAGAGAATTTCAATGTTTCAAAGTATGTGCCGTATGGTCCGGTGCGCGAGGCGCTTCCTTATCTGATTCGTCGGGCGGAAGAGAACACTTCGGTCAAAGGACAAATGAGCCGCGAGCTGGATTTGTTCCGTAGAGAAATGAAACGCAGGAATCTCGAGTGAAACTTTTTTCAACTTTTTACGATTAGTTTTCGTCCTAGTTTTGTAATGGCTTTTTACTATTTCGGGTATTAAGGAGAGGGTTCAATGGGAAAACATTTCGTAAGTTTATTTTCAGTAGCTTTTCTGATTTTGGGAAGTGTAATTATCTTGTCCGAAACGGCAAATGCTCAACCGCGGCGCGCGCGAGGTCGCGTGTACACGAAGGCTGACGTCGATCGCGTGATCAAGCGCGTTGAAGAAAGAACCGATGATTTTGTTCGCGACTTCAATAAAGCACTCGATCGCAGCCGACTCGATGGCACTTATCGCGAAGACACCTTAAACCAAAGAGCGCGCGACCTGGAATCAGCGACCGATGAACTCAGACGCGAATTCGATCGTCGCGACACTTATCAGGAAAACACCGCGGAGGTTCGACGTTGTCTAACCATCGCAAGAGACATAAATGTCGCGATGAAGAATAGAAACTTCGGCGGAGACGTTGAAAGTTCCTGGGCGAAATTGCGTTACGAGTTAAATACGCTTGCGAAAATTTATCGGCTTAATTCCGTTTAAATCAGCGCAGCCCCAGCATCAAGAGTGCAGAGCGATCCGAGACTTCTCGTTGCGGATCGCTTTTCCATTTTTCTATGCGCGCGATTTCTTCGCTGGTAAGATCGCGGTGATGAAGTTTCGCGGTAGGCGTTCTTTCGAA
>DAITAB010000394.1:0-1132 GCA_036824525.1 Pyrinomonadaceae bacterium | reverse complement strand
ATGTGTGGAATTGTAGGAATAGTAAATTCGGGTGGGCGCGCGGTTGATCGCGGCATTCTTGAAAAGATGAATGCGGCGATTATTCACCGCGGTCCGGATGACGATGGCTTCTACATAAAAGAAAACGTCGGTCTCGCCATGCGCCGGCTTTCGATCATTGATCTCGCCAGCGGAAAGCAGCCGATTCACAACCACGACAAAACCAAGTGGATTGTTTTCAATGGAGAGATTTACAACTACCAGGAACTTCGCGCCGATCTCGAAAAACGCGGACACACTTTTTACACAAACTCAGATACCGAAGCGATCATTCATCTCTACGATGAATTCGGCGCCGATTGCCTTCAGCATCTGCGCGGAATGTTTGCCTTCGCGATTTGGGATGAAGTTGAGAAATCGCTTTTCATCGCGCGCGATCGGGTAGGAAAGAAACCGCTTCTTTATTCGCATCAACCAAACGGCAACTTAATTTTTGGCTCGGAATTCATGGCGCTTCTCGCGCATCCGGAAATCAGTCGCGAAGTAAACCCATCGGCGATTGATGCCTATATGACGTATCTTTGTGTTCCCGCGCCGCTTACTGCCTACACGCAAATTCGCAAACTCGAACCCGCGCATTGGCTGCTTTGGAAGAATGGAGAAATAAAAACGCAGAGATATTGGCTGCCGGATTTCTCCAAGAAAATCAAAATCAGCGAGGAAGAAGCGATTGAAGAAACTACTCGAATAGTTCGCGAATCGGTGAAGCTGCGAATGATTTCGGAAGTTCCGCTCGGCGCTTTTCTTTCCGGCGGAGTTGATTCATCGATTGTCGTCGCCCTGATGGCGCAACTCAGCGATAAGCCGGTTAAAACTTTTTCCATCGGTTTTGATGAACAAGATTACAGCGAATTGAAGTATGCAAAGAAAGTCGCAGAACACGTCGGCGCGGAATACAACGAATTCATCGTGCGCCCGAATGCGCTCGAAATTCTTCCGACCCTCATTGAACACTACGGAGAGCCTTATGCAGATTCCAGCGCCATACCGACCTATTACGTTGCACATGAAACACGAAAATTCGTAACTGTCGCTTTGAATGGCGATGGCGGCGATGAATCATTCGCCGGTTATGAACGCCATACGGCGATGC
>DAITAB010000243.1:0-3689 GCA_036824525.1 Pyrinomonadaceae bacterium | reverse complement strand
AACATGGGACTTGGTGAAGCGATCGGAAACGCCAAGATACTCGAAGTCGCAGTCGAAGAATTACGTGCGATCACGGGTCAGAAACCGGTGATTACTAAAGCCAAGAAATCCATTGCCTCGTTTAAGCTTCGCCAGGGAATGAATATCGGAGCGATGGTTACACTTCGCGGCGAACGAATGTATGAATTTCTCGACCGTCTCATTTCAGTCGCGCTTCCGCGCGTAAGAGACTTTCGGGGAATTTCCGCAAAGGCATTTGATGGGCGGGGTAATTACACTCTCGGTGTTACTGAGCAACTGATTTTTCCGGAAATTGACTTTAACAAAGTGGAAAAGACCCGAGGAATGAACGTTTCGATTGTGACGACCGCGAAATCGGACGAACAAGCCCGATCTCTTCTAAAAGGGTTGGGAATGCCATTTCGAAAATAGAAGCAAAGTTTTTTTATCTCGATGAGGAAATAAGATGGCGAAGATAAGCAACGTCGTAAGAAACAACAGAAGAAAAGAATTGTCAGCGCGCTATGCGGAACGCCGTGCGGCTTTGAAAAAGATCATTAGCCATCCGCAATCGGATCCGGTCGAGGCGGCTGCCGCGCAGGTTAAGCTGCAGAAAATGCCTCGTGATGCGAGTGTCTCGCGGGTGCGAAATCGATGTTCGCAGACGGGAAGATCGCGCGGTTACCTTAGGAAATTCGGCACTTCGCGAATTGCCTTGAGAGAGTTGGCGCTACGCGGACAGGTTCCGGGCGTAGTGAAATCGAGTTGGTAGTTTTGATTGAAAAATGCCGGTATCGGATTTCGGAGTGAATTTAGATTCAAATCCAAAATCCCAAATTGAAAGACGGAGTTAAGAAGAATGACAGATCCTATCGCCGATATGCTCACACGGATTCGCAATGCAATCTCTGCGAAACATTCTCGTGTGGATATCCCTGGCTCGAAGTTAAAAATGGAAATTGCGCGCATCCTTAAAGAGGAAGGCTACATTAACAACTTCGTTTCGAAAGCTACGGGAGCGAAATTTACTATTCGGATATTTTTGCGTTACGACACAAAAGGCACGTCGTCAATCACACATCTTGAGCGTGTTTCCAAACCGGGACGCCGGGTTTACGTTGGGGCAATGGAAATTCCGCGCGTGCTTGGCGGTTACGGCGTAAACATCGTCTCAACTTCGAAAGGCTTGATGAGCGGAAAACGCGCGCGTAAAGAAAAGATGGGTGGCGAGATACTCGCTCAGATTTATTAAGGGGATTTATGTCGAGAATTGGGAAAAAACCAATCAAACTTCCGACGGGCGTAAACGTTACGATTAGCTCAAAAGAGTTGGAAGTAAAGGGACCAAAAGGAACTTTGACCACGCCGGTTCCAACCGGGATTTCGTTCAAACTCGAAGACGGTATTTTGACCGCCGAGCGCACGACGGATGATGATAGCGCGATTCATGGTTTAGCGCGCGCCTTGGCAAATAATGCCATCGTCGGTGTAACGGAAGGGTTCGTTCGCGAGATGGATGTTGTCGGAGTAGGTTATAAAGCTGACGTAAAAGGCAAGAGTATTGTTTTTTCGCTGGGCTATTCACATCCGATTGAGTTTGCCCTGCCGGAGGGAATACAGGCGAAAGCGGAGCGCGTGCCGACTAAATCGAACATTAATCAGTACCAGCTAACGATTACGCTCACCGGAATTGATAAACAAAAGCTAGGACAAGTTTGCGCGGAATTAAACCGTCTCCGAAAGCCGGATGCTTACAAGGGTAAAGGCGTTCGATATGCCGAACGACACTATCGTTTGAAACCGGGAAAGACCGGAAAGACCGCTTAGGAATAACGATCGCGAGCAAATTTCTTGCGTGTGAAAGACGGAAAGAGAAGAAGTTATGGCAAACAAAAGTAAGGCGGACGTCCGACGTGGCGTTCATAGCAGGATTCGAAAGAAAGTTCGCGGAAACGCCGCGCGACCGCGGCTCGCGGTTTTCCGTAGCGTGAAACATATTTCGGCGCAGGTGATTGACGATGACAACGGAAAAACTCTCGTTGCAGCGTCAACGACGGAAAAGACCCTTAAAGGATCGACCGGCGGAAATATTGACGCGGCAAAACGTGTCGGGAAAGCAATCGCCGAACGGGCTTTGAAAGCAGGCGTTGAGCAGGTCGTGTTTGACCGCGGTGGTTACGTTTATCACGGCAGGGTGAAAGCATTAATTGACGCAACGCGCGATGCGGGATTGAATAAAAACGAACGACGCGAGGAAGCAAAGGAATCGGTTTCGGAAAATACAGCTAACTAATGAAGAACAATAATCAAAAAATTTCAGCGCAGGGTTTGTCATTAAAAGATCAGTTGATTTCCATCAATCGCGTAACGAAAGTTGTAAAGGGTGGAAAGAACATGTCTTTTGCCGCGCTCGTGGTAGTCGGCGACGAAGCGGGGCACGTCGGTTTCGGAACCGGCAAGGCGAAGGAAGTTCCTAACGCAATCAAGAAAGCGGTAGAAGCGGCTAAGAAGAATTTGATTCGTGTTCCACTTATTGAAGGAACATTGCCGCATCAACTTATCGGTAAATTTGGAGCGGGAAGAGTTCTCTTGAAGCCTGCGGCGGAAGGGACCGGTGTAATCGCGGGCGGCGCGGTTCGCGCGGTTTTGCAATCGCTAGGAATTCATAATGTTCGAACCAAAGTATTGGGATCGAACAATCCTCACAATGTTGTGCGCGCGACTTTCGATGGACTTTCGAAAATGAAAGACCCGGTTGAAGTAGCCCGACTGCGTGGTAAACAAATAGAAGACTTGAAATAAGTATCGAGAAAGAGGACCTGACGATGGCTGGTAAGAAATCGGAAAAAGCAGACAAAGGAAAAATTCGGATTCAATATTACCGAAGTGTAATTGGGTTTTCGTCAAAGCAAAAAACAATTATAAAGCAGTTGGGCATGACGAAGCTCAATCAGATTGTCGAAAAACCCGATAATGCCGCAATGCGCGGAGTCGTGAACAAGGTTCCACATCTTTTGAGAATTGTTGAGTAAAACTGAATCGAAACGGGATTTTGAGGTAAAGAAAATGGCAATGACCTTAAACAATTTGCGTCCCGCGAAGGGAAGTACGCATAGAAAGAAACGCGTTGGACGCGGTCCGGGTTCCGGACTCGGAAAGACTGCCGGTCGCGGAAACAAGGGACAGAAATCTCGTTCGGGATACAGTGGACGTCCGGGTTTCGAAGGTGGTCAGATGCCGTTGCAGAGACGCCTTCCAAAGCGCGGATTTACAAACATCTTCAAAAAATCATGGCTGGAAATTAGTCTTGAAAAAATCGATGCGAATTTTGCCGCGGGCGATGAAGTTACTCCAGAGATTTTGCACGAACGTGGACTCATAAAAAAAGCAAAACATGAATTGGTGATCTTGGGGAATGGCGAAATAACAAAAGCTCTCAAAATCTCGGCACATCGATTTACAAAAACCGCGCAAACGAAGATTGAGAAGTCAGGCGGAACGGTGACAAAAATCGTGAAGTCGCGAGCTGCGGAAGCTTGAGACGCGGGCCGATTCACTTCGCATAAAACAAGAATACTTTTCGAAGAAAAAGCATGGATAAATTTTTCGCTGCCATCCAGAACATTTTCAAGATTCCCGAGTTGCGGAACCGCGTGTTGTTCACACTCGGGCTTCTTACCGTTTACCGA
>DAITAB010000242.1:0-3706 GCA_036824525.1 Pyrinomonadaceae bacterium | reverse complement strand
ATTCGCTGATCAATCTTCACACTCTTGAGGCGGCGCGCGAGAATGGAATCTCCCGTTATCTTTACACGAGTTCCGCCTGTATCTATCCCGAACATCTTCAACTTGAAGCCGACATAAAACCTCTAAAGGAATCGGATGCTTATCCGGCGATGCCGCAAGATGCATACGGTTGGGAAAAACTTGTTTCGGAGCGATTGTGCATGCACTACACCGAAGATTATGGAATCGAAACTCGCACAGTTCGCTTTCATAATATCTTCGGCGAAAAGGGAACTTGGGAAGGCGGACGCGAGAAAGCGCCGGCTGCTTTGTGCCGCAAAATCGCGTTCGCGAAACTCAGCGGCGAAAGCGAGATCGAAATTTGGGGCGATGGCGAACAGACGCGTTCGTTCTGTTATATCGAAGATTGTGTTGAGGGAATTTATCGTCTGATGCGCTCGGATTTTCGTGAGCCATTAAATCTCGGGCAAGATCGAATGGTCTCGATCAACCAGCTTGCCGACATTATTGCCGAGATCGCCGGTATCAAGATCAACAAAAAACACATCGATGGACCGATGGGAGTTCGCGGCAGAAACTCGGACAATACGAAATTGCGTGAGGTGCTAAATTGGGAACCTTCAATTTCACTTGAGGATGGATTACGCCGTACATATCCATGGATTGAAGAACAGGTGAGAAATGCAGCCTCATCAAAATTCGCTACAACAATCGGGGTGTGATTTTAATGAGTAAAGTCTTTGCCGAAGTGTCCATCCAGGACGTTCGTAAATACTGGAATGATCGTCCGTGTAATATTCGGCATTCGCCGGCGGAAATCGGAACCCGAGAATACTTCGATCAAGTTGAAGCGCGAAAATATCTGGTCGAACCGCACATTCCGGTATTTGCCGAGTTTGAACGCTGGCGCGGAAAGAAAGTTCTTGAAATCGGATGTGGGATCGGAACCGATACGATAAATTTTGCGCGGTCGGGTGCGGAAGTAACTGCCGTTGACCTGTCGGCGAAGTCTCTTGAACTTGCGAGGAAGCGCGCAGAGATTTTTGGACTCGCTGATCGGATAACCTTTGTTGAGGTAAATGCGGAGGAACTTTCGAAATTCGTCAATCCGCAAAAATTTGATTTGGTTTATTCATTCGGCGTTATTCATCATTCACCGCATCCCCGGAAAATCATAAAGCAAATACGCGAACACTTCGTTGGCGACGACAGTGTTTTGAAGTTAATGGTTTATTACCGCTATTCTTGGAAGGTTCTTTGGATACTGTTGACTCACGGAAAAGGGCGCTTCTGGAAACTTGATGAAGAAGTTGCACGAAATTCGGAGGCTCAAACGGGTTGTCCCGTTACCTTTACTTACTCGAAGAAAACGGCTCGCGAATTGTTGGGCAATAAATTCGAGATCACGGATGCAGAAGTCGAACACATTTTCCCATACCGTATTAAAGACTACGTAAAATACCGTTACGTTAGGGAATGGTACTTCAGATTTCTTCCGGATTCAGTCTTTCGTTTACTCGAAAAGCATTTCGGCTGGCACCTCTGTATAAGCGCGGAAGTAAAATAAGAGGTCTCGACACAAGGAGATTTTGAATGCTTAAACGCATTTCGGTTATCGGACTGGGAAAACTCGGAGCGAGCATGGCTGCGGCTTTTGCGAGTCGCGGGTTTGACGTCGTCGGCGTAGACGTAAGCGAAGAGTCAGTTCGTCTTGTCAATGAAGGCAAAGCTCCGGTTCAGGAAACCGATTTAGACAAATTTATTTCTGAAAATCGAGAACGGATTCGTGCCACGCTCAGCCACCAGGATGCAATTCTAAATTCGGATATTTCGTTCGTCATTGTTCCAACACCGAGCGATGAACGCGGTTCCTTTTCATTGCAGTATGTGGCTTGGGCATTTAAGGAAATCGGTAGGGCAATTGCCAAGAAAAATTCATACCACAACGTTGTACTAACGAGCACAGTTCTGCCGGGTTCAATGCGTTATGCGCTTCTTCCGGTTCTCGAACGCGAATCCGGCAAGCGCGCCGGAGTTGATTTCGGGCTTTGCTATAGTCCGGAGTTTATTGCGCTTGGTAGTATTATTCGCGATTTTCTGAATCCGGATTTCACGTTGGTTGGAGAGCTTGACGTGAATTGCGGCAAACAGGTTGAAGAAATTTACGCGCAGACCATGCTCAACAATCCTCAATGCAAGAGAATGAGTTTGGAAAATGCAGAACTCACAAAAATTTCCGTCAATACATTCGTAACTACAAAAATCACATTTGCGAATATGCTTTTGGATTTGTGTGAGAGGATTCCGGGCGGCGACGTAGATATCGTTACCGATGCACTTGGCACAGATTCGCGTATCGGAAAGAAATATTTAACGGGTGCACTCGGTTACGGCGGTCCGTGTTTTCCGCGAGACAATGTTGCGCTGGGTTACATCGCTCGCAAATTAGGTTCGCGAGCCGAACTTGCTGAAACTACAGATAGCTTCAATCGTTCTATGGCGGATCGAATTGCTGCTGGACTTCGATCGCAAATTTCTGCCGGAATTACTGTTGCGATTCTCGGTCTTGCATATAAACCTATGTCGCACGTCGTTGAGGAATCGCAGGGCTTGCGCCTCGCGGAGTCGCTTTCGAAAGCCGGCGCACGCGTTGTTGCTTACGATCCGCTTGCGAGAGAATCCGCCAACGCGGAAACAAAAGGAAAGCTTCTGGTGCTCGAATCCGCGAAACAGTGCATTGAACAAGCTGACATCGTAATCATCACTACTCCCGATCCGGAATTCCGCCTTTTGAAGTATGCAGATTTTACCGCTCAGGTAGAAAAGAAAACGGTGATTGATTTTTGGCGAATCCTGAAAAACGAGCTATCGAACAAGCCAAACATCAAATATGTAGGTATTGGTAATTCGCAGAATGATGAAGAAAACGGAAGGCGACTTGAAACATTGTGGTCGAAAGAAGTTTAGCCGTAACACGTCGCGATGAGAAATTTCGCCTCGCCGTCGTTGCGCCTGTTCATAATAGAAAAGCGCTGACGCTTCAATGTCTGCAGAGCCTTTCACGGATAGTCGCTGAAAATTTCGAATTTTGCGTCATTATTGTTGACGATGGCTCGACTGACGGAACCAGCGATGCGATTCGAGAAAAGTTTCCGGACGTGGAAGTAATTTCCGGGGACGGGAATCTTTGGTTCACTGAAGGAACAAACGTCGGTATGCGCGCCGCGCTCGAGAATGATCCTGATTTTGTTTTGATGATCAACGACGACCAGATCTTTGATGAGAATTGCATACAATATTTGGTTGAGACAGCGGTGAGGAATCCGCGCTCGGTCGTCGGACCTTTGCTCCTTTTGTGGGATCAGCCGCATAAACTGTTTCAAACTTCGCCGCGCTGGGAAACCTTTTCCGGCGGCTGGCGTCACTGGTTTAATCAAACCGTTTGGACAATTCCGGAGTCCGTTTGGAGTACCGATATCATCGTGGGAAATTGTGTGTTGGTTCCGTCGGCGGCAATTCGCGAATGTGGATTGATGGACGAAAAACGATTTCCAAATTTTGGCGATGCCGAATACACGCCGCGACTGAAAAAAGCCGGATGGAAACTTTTGATTGATCCGCGTGCGCGGGTTTTCTGTCAGCCAAATGAATTGCCAAAAAGGGTTCGGTCGCTTTCGTTTCGCGAGAAGTTCAACGTGCTTTTCGT
>DAITAB010000241.1:0-3712 GCA_036824525.1 Pyrinomonadaceae bacterium | reverse complement strand
CGCGCCGCGCCTTCGGGAAAACGAAAATTTATTTCGCCCGATTCGCCCGTGTAACCGGATCCGACCTTTCTCGTTGAGCCATCAGAATTGACTTTCTCGATCTCGACCTTCGCGCCAAAAACGCTCGTGCCGTCCTTGAAGAACACGCTGGCATTTACGATCACTTGAGTTCCCCGGTCGACCGAAAGAATTAATTTAGAACCGAGATCGCGAACGGATTTCTTTTTGACCTGGACATTGTAAATTGTTCCGCTCGCGAAACCGCTCTTCTCGAAAACGACGTTGTAATTTCCAGAGGTAAGTCCATCAATTTGAAATTCGCCGTCGGAATCGGTCGTGACTGTTTTTACTTCCTTTTCTTTCTGGCGAACGGTGATCGTTACGCCCGCGATGCCTTCACCGCGGCTTGTTCGCACTTTGCCTTTTACGCCGCCTGTATCTTGAGCAAGCGCGCTTACGGAGAAAAACAAAGTGACGATCGAAATAAAAATGATTCGCGAAAACTTGTGCATCTATCGATTCTGCGCGGCTTCGGCTTTTTGTTCGATTTCGAATTGCGCCGCTACGTCTCTGATGATGTCCGTAAGACTTCGGGTTGGCTTGTAACCGACCAGCCGCGAAGCTTTTTCCAGCGAAGGAACTCTGCGACGCATATCTTCAAAGCCTTCGCCATAAGCTTCATCGTAAGAAACGAAACGAATCTCGCTCTTGCTGTTTGCGAAATTGATCGCCATCGCAGCGAGCTCTTTGATCGTCACCTCTTGATCGCTTCCGAAATTGATTACTTGTCCGAAACACTCGGGAGTCTCAAGCACCTTAGTTAAACCTTCCACGACATCAAGCACATGTCCAAAGCAGCGCGCCTGAGTTCCATCTCCATGAACGGAAATCGGCTCATTCTTCATTGCGGCTTGAACAAAACGCGGAACGACCATTCCGTATTGTCCGGTTTGACGCGGACCGACGGTATTGAAAAGTCTGACGACGACAACCGGCAGACGAGTTTCTTTCCAGTGCGCGAGCGCGAGAAATTCGTCGAGCGTTTTGGCGCAGGCATATGCCCAGCGATGTTTGTCGGTCGCGCCGGTGAGCAAATCGTCTTCTTCTTTAAACGGCACGGAAATTCCTTTGCCGTAAACTTCGCTGGTGCTTGGAATCAAAACGCGTTTGCGATAGCGCGAACAAAAACGCAGCACGACATCCGTTCCATGGAAAATCGTCTCGATCGTTTTCACCGGCTGTTCCATAATCAAACGAACGCCGACGGCGCTCGCCATGTGATAGACGCGATCGGTTTCGCGTATGAGTTCTTCCATAAGGCGCTCATTCAAAACCGTGTCGATTATGAGACGGAAATTTTTGTTGCCTTCGAGGTGCTCGATATTTTGATAACGACCGGTTGAGAGATCATCAATCACGGTGATTTCGTGTCCCTGACCGATCAACTTATCGGCTAGATGACTTCCCACAAATCCGGCGCCGCCGGTAATAAGTATTTTCATAAACTATTTTGTTTGCGAAGAAGTCTTCGCGCTGTTAATCCTCTCCGAAAAATATGCGACTGTTTTTTTCAATCCTTCCGCAAGTTGAATCGTCGGTTTCCAACCAAGCAATTTTGTCGCTCGCTCGATGTTCGGCTGACGCTGTTTCGGATCATCCTGCGGAAGCGGCAGATATTTTATTTTGATTTTCTTTCCGGTTGATTTTTCCACTTCCCGCGCGAGTTCATTCATCGTGAATTCGCCGGGATTTCCGAGATTGACGGGCATGTGAATGTCTTCGCCTTCAGCATTCATCAGACGAATAATTCCTTCTACGAGATCATCAACATAACAAAATGAGCGAGTCTGTTCGCCGGTTCCATAAATGGTCAGATCTTCGCCACGCAAAGCTTGCACGATAAAATTCGAAACTACGCGTCCATCGTTTTCCAACATACGCGGACCATAGGTATTAAAGATTCTGACGATCCTCGTTTCAACTTTATTTTGCCGATGGTAATCCATCATCAGAGTTTCGGCGATGCGTTTTCCTTCATCGTAGCAACTTCTGAGACCGATCGGATTTACGTTGCCCCAATAATCTTCCGTCTGCGGATGGATTTGCGGATCGCCATAAACTTCCGAAGTAGAAGCCTGGAGAATTCGCGCGCGCACTCGCTTCGCGAGACCGAGCATATTGATCGCACCCATTACGCTCGTCTTCACCGTCTTCACCGGATTGTATTGATAGTGAATCGGCGAAGCGGGACACGCGAGATTATAAATTTGATCAACCTCTAATAGAATCGGTTCGGTGACGTCGTGCCGGACGAGCTCAAAATTTCTATTGTCCAATAGATGTGAGACGTTCGCTTTCCGACCGGTAAAAAAATTATCGAGACAAATCACTTCGTGATTTTGTCCGAGCAAACGTTCGCAAAGATGTGAGCCGATAAATCCGGCGCCGCCGGTGACGAGAATTCTCATACTTATTAACATTTAACCACAGATGGACACAGATAAACACGGATAGGAAAAATAGATTTTTGCCGAACCAAAATCAATTTTTTTTAGCAACTGTCAATGCGAATAAAGGAATAGTTTTGAATCCGTGTTTATCTGTGTCTATCTGTGGTTCCAAACCCATTTATCTTAGGTGTTTTTCGAAAAACATCAAAATTCGTTCGTATTCGTCCGTCCAACTTGTCGGGCGCTGAAACCCATGGTTTTCCGCGGGATAAAGCATCGCTTCGAAGTACTTAGTTTTCTCGAGACGTATGAGTTTTTCGATGAGCTGTACGGAATCTTGCGCGTGGACGTTGTCGTCAACCAATCCATGCAAAATCAAAAGTGGTCTATGAAGTTTGTCGGCATATGCAATCGGCGAACTGCGTTTATAAGCTTCGGGATTTTTTTCGGGAAAGCCCAATCGCTCGGTAGTGTAAATCGGCGACGACGCATAATAATTTTTCCAATCGGCAACGGGTCGAAGCGCCGCGGCGCAAGCGATTTTTTCCGGCGCGCGCATCGCGAGCATCTCCGCCATAAATCCGCCGTAACTTCCGCCATAAACGCCGACGCGTTTTGGATCAACATTGAAATTCTTCACCGTGAAATCAATCGCATCAATGTGATCATCGAAATCTTTTCCGCCAAGAAAATCGTAAACGTCCGTGCGCCAGTCTCTGCCGTAACCTGCCGAGCCGCGATAATCAATATCGAGAACTACGTAACCTTTCTCGACGAGAAGCGTGTGAAACATAAACTCGCGGTAATAGTTGTTCCAACCGTTGATAACGTTTTGCAGATAGCCTGCGCCGTGGACAAAGATCACGAGCGGAAATTCTTGCGCGGTGATGTTGCTCTGTGCGCCCTTACTTCGTGCGGGCTTCTGCAATGACTGTCCTTGTGCGCCCTTGCTCACGCGCGGGCTACTGACATGCGGCAGATAAATTTTCGCTTTGAGATTTTTTCCGTCGCTCGTCGGAATTGAAATGAACTTAGGCTCGGTCAATTTCATCGCGGAAAAATTTTCGGGGGTTGTTTTCGTCAATTGATTTGGATAATTCATTCCGCGGCAACCCGGACAAACGCGAACGGAAAACAATTCACTTGGGCGATTCCAATTAGAAAAACTGTATAGAATCTGCGGCTGCGATTCGCTCTTATCAATCTGCGGATTGGTTTTCATTCCTTTTTCGGAAGTGAAAACTTTTTCGATTCGCGATGAG
>DAITAB010000240.1:0-3712 GCA_036824525.1 Pyrinomonadaceae bacterium | reverse complement strand
AAGAACGAAGCAATTCGCCCACTTCACAAACTTTTCGGAAACAAAAAGGCGACACTCAATCCGATTCTAATTGAGTATCACCTTAAGATTAAAGAAAATTTTCCGAACGACTACCTTTTCTCTGCCTCCGCGGCTGCCGCCCGATTATCTTTTTCTTCCTGAATCTTCTTTTCAAGCTCGCTCAATTTGTTGAAGCGTTCGCGTGCTGCGTCCGCCTTTGCTTTTAAACTTTCTTTGTCAGCAGTCCTACCGTCCATCTCTGCTAAGCGCATCGCTTGCACATAGAGACTTGCACGATATGACCATGCTGATTCAAAGGTTCTTAAGGAATCCGCAAGCCCATCCAGTCTTGCGGGAGAAAGACTCGTCACAACAATAGTATCGGAGTTCTTCACCGTATCAGTTTCCAACTTAATCGATTCGTCAATGAAATCAGATCCGCGTTGAAGACATTCTTTTAGCTTTGAATAAGTTGCCTGATCCGGTGGTTTTACGAAAACGTAACTGTCTTTTCCATCCTGCTTGACGGTTTTCTTTTGCGGCTCAATATCAGTAATCTCATTAGCGCAACTATTTTCTTTTGCCGCGAGCGCAGTAAATGCGCTTACCCTAACCTGATTCGGAAGATTGGCGTTTTGGGAAACGTCTGTTTGCCACTTCTTCCATTCAACATCCTTCCCTGTGGTATCAAGGAGATTTGCCGTTGAACTAATGGAGCTCGCAAGAATGCTTAATGTTTGGTTGTATTCTCTTATCGCGCGCTCATTGGTAGGTTGCGCATCGAGAGCTTGTTTCTTCTTCGCCAACTCATCCGTGAAAATTGGCACCACTTTCTTGTATTCAACAATTGCCGCTTCCGCTTTAGGCGTTAGCGTACGGTTAGACGCAAATTCCGAATGAAGCGTACGCGCTAGAAAAACCTGCGCCATGATCTTACCCGGGTCGCGATCAATCGCATGGCGAAACAAGTCTTCGGCTTCTTCAAACTTCTTGTCTTGATATGCTTTCGCACCATCAACAAGTTCCTGTTGAGCTTTTACCGTGTTGTAAATCGCACATCCCGAAAAACACGAGATGCAAATCACCCACAAAAGCAATATCCCAATTCGAGACATTATCATCTTACACTCCGTAGTAAATTCCTACACGAAATAAAATTGCCAAATTTGCGCCAAAAACACCCCGGACACAAACACCAAAATCTCAGTTTTCCAAATCGTCTACTTGAAGCCCAACCGGCTGCGCGCCGGCGAGTTTAACAGCATCGACAACTTTCACCACCTCGCCGTATTTAACAGATCGAGGCGCCTTAATAAACACGGTCTTCTCAATTTCGTTTGAGTTCTCACGAAATATTCGATCAACCTCGCGTTGTTTAAATACCTCAGAAAGTTTTGCCGTTAACGATGACGTGTCAGCCGTTGTACCCATTTCATCCTGGTTAAGCCGAAGCTTCGAGTCTTTGCCGACAAAGGCAATCAAAGTGTTTGGATTTGGTTTCAGTATCACGTTCTTATCTTCCGGTTTCGGTTCCGCCGGTACTTTCGCTTCAAAGCGGCTGGGCTTGAGCGGTGAAATCACCATGAAGATAATCAGCAACACCAATAAGATATCTATCAAGGGTGTCACGTTAATATTTGGAGCTGCATCCTCAACTTTGTATGCGGTATTGGTAATGGACATTACTTTTCTCCTGAGTGTATGCGAATCAAACTATTCGGCGGTAGTCTTTGCAACCTTCCGTTTGTCGGCAACAAGGCCAATCTTGTCGACTTCCTGTTTACGGATAATATTTATCGCCTCAACCACGGCACCATAATCAACATTCACTCCGCTCTTGATATAAACGATTCGCTTCTCGGTTTGACCTTCCAACATTTGTTTAATCTTCTCGCCCATTACTTCCTTCGGGTATGGGATCTTACCTATATAAAATTGATCGTTGTTTGGAATTGACAGGACGACCGCTTTCTCATTGTTAATATAGGAATCTTCCTCCGGCGAAAACATATTACGCGGAAGATCGACCGACACATCTTTCTGAAGCAAGGGCGTAACCACCATGAAGATGATCAACAAGACCAACATGATGTCCACCATCGGCGTGACATTAATTTCGGAGTTATACTCGCTATCTCCGCCAACCGTCATCGACATAAACTTTTCTCCTCGTGCGAAGTGAAGACTTTGCGAAAAAACTTCGCAAAGCCTTCATTCCGACAACTAGCCCTTTAACTGTTTGGTCCGCTGTTTGATGAAATAATCGATTAGTTCAGAAGCCGAGTTATCCATCTCAACGCCAAAGCTTGACACCTTATTCGTGAAGTAGTTGAACAACCAAACCGCCGGAACTGCTACCGCGATTCCGAACGCGGTCGTGACCAGTGCTTCCGAAATACCTCCGGCAACTGCCGCGATTCCCGCCGTTTGATCTTTCTTCATTCCTTGGAAAGCGTTGATAATCCCAATAACCGTTCCAAAAAGTCCCACGAACGGTGCAGTTGAACCGACGGTTGCCAGTCCCGCGAGACCGCGCTTCAATTCGGCAGTCTTTACTGCAATCGAACGTTGAAGGGCGCGTTTTGACGCATCCATTTCATCGCCCGAAATATCGGTATTGCCCTGATGGGCGCTGAATTCTTTCAAACCTGACGAAACTACCATCGCAAGATGAGAATTCTTGTGACGGTCGCTGATGCTGATCGCTTCGTCAATATTGTTATTCTTCAACGCTTGAGCAACTTTCGGTGCAAACTGCCGCGATTGTTGTTTCGCACCGTTGTAAGTCATCCAGCGTTCGATGCCAATTGCGATAATGTAAATTGACATCAAGAGAAGAATGATTACGACCGCCCAACCCGGAATCGTGAGCGATCTAATGATTTCCCATGGTCCGAAAGCAATCGCGGCTTCATCCGCAAACAGAAAAAACGCCAAAACGTTGCTTCCAAATAAACTCGCTAAAAGTGTCATGATTGTCCTCCAAAAAATTCAAAAACGAAATTTCAATCTCTTAAACGAATACGCGGGCATTTCAAATTTCCCACGAATCAAAACTATGGCGCTACAAAGTTGTAAACGATAACGCCGGTGACCGTTACCGGCTGACCGCTCAAAATAGTCGGGCTAAACTTGGCGCTTCGAGCCGCTTGAACTGCCGCCTGTTGCAACAACGGGTGTCCACTCGCTGCCGAAGCCGAGACTACATTGCCGTTCGTATCGATTGTTACCTGAACGGTTACCGAACCGGAGGCGCGAACGGCACGCGCGGCCGCAGGATACGGCGGTTTAGGAAGACTTATCGCCTTTCCATTAAGCACTCCTCCCGAAACTCTCTTCGGTGGAGGTGGCGGTGTTTTCTTTGGCGGCGGTGGCGGTTCGTCCTTGTCATCCTTTACCAGAGTTGACGGTGGACGCGCAATTCCTTCACCTGTGCCTTCGCGAGTAGCTGGCGCGCGCGACGTTACTTTCGCGTCGGAGTCTTCACTGCCTTGTTTGTATTTTCCAAATTCCGGAATTGCCCGAACATCCTTTACACCGCGCGTGTCTTTCGGCGGTTCGGTCGTTTGTTCGATACGAGCAATCAGTTCTTTTCGAACCGTAACGTCTTGTTCTTTTACAACATTTTGTTTTTTCTCGGGTTCGGGTGGCGGTGGCGGTTCATTTTCGGGCAATGGAACAGGGGCAACAAGGCTGGTTAGCTCAAGATCCT
>DAITAB010000239.1:0-3716 GCA_036824525.1 Pyrinomonadaceae bacterium | reverse complement strand
GAAGAACTCCCAGGTTATTCCACGATGCAGGTTCATCTTTTGCCAATTCAGTCGCGCTGGTTAATTCCTGATTCGCGCGCTGATCATCGCCGACTTGAATGGCGGCGAGTCCGATATAGAATTTCGAGACGGCAGATTGGTAATTTTCCGTCGATTTTTCCGGAAGGGAACTCTGACAGCTTGAAAGAGCAAGCACGGCAAATATCATTAAAATGTAAGCTCTTAATTTCATTTGTGTGAATTCGACAATTTCATTGCGTGATCACAGAAAAACGCGGAGCATGTCGCGAAAATCAGTGAAATCAATTTTCAGATTTGATTTGCTTTTCACCCGGAATGAAATTCATCGGCTCTTTGCCTTCGCGTATGTAGTAGAATTTTCCGGCGGGCAAATTTTTTATGATTTGCGGCGAGCTTCCAGCCCAATAAATCTTCAATTCGTCAATTTTGTCTGAATCAACTAATCCGAAAATTATCCGGAAATCGCTGACTGAAAGATAACTTTGCGCGCCCATGATTTGCCGTTCAATCAATTTTTCGCCGATCGTTGCAACGAGACGCGTACCAATCGCGCTGCGGTTTGCCTTGATGCCTTCCAGCCAAAGACCGACGAATTTTCCGTTTGATGATGATTCGTTGTGCGCGACCTGCGCCATTCCGTTGTTATTGGCAACGACAAAATCCAGATTCCCGTCGCTATCAAAATCGGCGACCGCCAAACCGCGCGAAACCTGTTTATCCTGCAGTGCATCGCCAGAACTATCACTAATGTCCAAAAATTTCCCGTCGCCCGAGTTTTCAAAAAGGGAATTTTGCTGCGGAAAAGAAACCGATTCCAAACGCTTTTCGATATTGTCTTCAATATGTCCGTTTGCGATAAGAAGATCTTCATCGCCATCGTTATCCGCGTCGAAAAAATCTATCCCAAATGAAAGTCTCTGTCGAGAAGTTTGACCAATACCGATCGCATCAGACACTTCCCTGAAAAACAAAGGTTCGGTTTGGCTATACACAGCCGTCGGTTCATCCTGAAAATTTGTAACGGCGATATCGATTAATTTATTACCGTCAAAATCAGAAAAATCTGCGCCCATCGAGCCTTCTTCTTTCCCGTTTTCGCTATATGCGCAACCGGAAATCCTCGCAGCGTCCTTAAATTTTCCCGACCCGTCGTTTACCCAAAGCTGATTCGGCGTTGTATCGTTTGCGACATAAACGTCCTGATCACCATCTTTGTCGATGTCGCCGATGGCGAGCGCCAAACCTTTTTGCGACGATGCGGCGATACCCGAAGTTTCTGAAACATCCGTAAATTTTCCGTTTCCGTCATTTCGCAAAAGCTGGTCAGAAACACCCTGGTAAAGATAGGGCGCGGAATACGTCAACATTTTATTGCTAAACGTTTTTTGGTGATTGGACTTTGTGTAATTGACATATCTGACGATAAAAATGTCCAGATCTCCATCGTTGTCAAAATCCGCCATACCGGCGCTGGTCGCCCATTTATTGTCGCGCTTTATTCCGGAAGTCTCCGTAATGTCTTCAAATTTCTCGCCGGTGTTTTTTAATAAACGAGAATCACCTTCGTAATTTGTCAGCAGCACGTCGATCAAACCGTCATTATCAATGTCGCCGACCCCAACGCCTTGTCCATAACCCGACCCGCCCAAATTCCATTCCGCAGATCTGTTCGAAAATTTACCTTTCCCGTCGTTGATAAAAATTGCATTCTTTGCATCCGCCGGACGCTCTTCACCAAACTTTCCGCTGTTCGTCAGTAAAATATCGGGCGCGCCATCGCGATTAAAATCGGCGACGGCAACTCCTGCAGCTAACACTTCGGGCATCCACTTTTCGGGAGAATAACCGGCAACGTGTTTGAATATCAGTCCGCTTGATTCGGTCGCATCAACGAAATTAATTTTTGACGTTGTTTTGTTGTTTAAGGCGTTCGCATTTTCCTGAGTCGGGCTGCAGGCTACAAAGAGAATCGGAAAAATAATCGTCGCCACTGAAAGTATTATCTTCATTTTTGCTCCATCTGCTGGGCTTTCGCGGCAATTTCCTGAGCCTCTTTTTGCTTTCCTAAAGCGATATAGGAATTGTACAAATATTGATAAAGCGCAGATTTGTTTCGGGCATCGGCTTCGGGTAACACCTGATTTGCAATTTCGATGACTTCATCAAATCGCTTAGCGTTGTAAGCATTCTGGAGCTGATAAAGCTTTTCAACCTGATTCGTTTTTCTTTTTTCCTCAGCGGTCAGTTTTTCGAACGAATCTTGAACGCGCGCGACAAATTCCTCAGATTTTTTCCGATCACCGATTGCCGCGTAAACGCGGCTTAAGCCGTTTGCCGCAGCAATATTTTCCGGGTCGATTTTGAGTGTCCGGTGTAGAGTTTCGATCGCTTTATCATTTTCCTTTTCGTGGAAAAAGATCATTCCCCGTAAAGTTATTTCATCGATACTTTTCTTGTTGATTATGTCGTCCCAATCATCGTCAAGCAGAGCTTTCGCCTCAGCGAATCTATCAAGACGGAAATATGAAGTCGCCAGAATATTCCTAATTTCCCGCTCGCCTTTCTTTCCGAAAGGCTTTAGTGATTCAACCGCATCGGCATAACGTCCTATTTTGAAATATGCTTTACCGAGATTTGATTTGTCTTCATCGGACATTTCGCTGAACGGAATTTGATTCAGAAATTGTTCTAAGGCAGTCCAATCTTCTCTTGAAATCAAGGCAAATTGGTATGAATTTCGCGCCGTTTTTGAATTTGGATATTGTTGGTAGATTTTTTTGATCTTTTCGAAATCTTCCGGCGCGGGCTTTTGTCCGGTTTTCATTAGCTGAACGGCATTTTCAAGCGCTTGCTTCGAAACCGCGTCGTTCTGCAAGGCAGATTCATCAGAACGGCAGTTCGACAAAAGAACGACAAAAACTGCGGCAAAGAAAACCGTCATCAGCAGATGTTGAATGTTCCAATTCATTTGTTTACGGAATTCTAAACGTGGGCGAACACATCTGCAATTTGGACCAAAAATAATCCAATCGTAGGCACTTATGAACTCGATGACGATGAGTTGGGCGCAAAGGAATCGGACAAACCAAAAAAAACGATGAGATCCCGAAAGATGCTCGTCGTTTATTTAAGGACGATCAACCGATTAAGAATTTAATAATTGCTTGGCGATAACGAGTCTCTGAATCTCGCTCGTGCCCTCGCCGATGGTGCAGAGTTTCGAATCGCGCCAGTATTTTTCTGCCGGATAGTCTTTGGTGTAACCGTAGCCGCCATGAATCTGCACCGATTCTTCCGCGACCCGAACCGCGACTTCCGAAGCAAAGAGTTTCGCCATCGCGGATTGCCGTGTAACTTTTCTGCCGGCATCTTTCATCGAGGCGGCTTGAAGGGTTAGCAAACGCGCGGCTTCGATTTGCGTAGCCATATCAGCCAGCTTGAACTGTGTCGCCTGAAACTCTGAAATCGTTTTACCAAACTGCGAACGTTCTTTTGAGTATGCCAAGGCAGCTTCATAGGCGCCCTGCGCGATTCCGACCGAAAGTGCCGCGATTGAAATTCTTCCGCCATCTAGAACTTGCATCGCTTGCAAAAATCCTTCGCCTTCATTGCCGAGCAAATTCTCATCGGGAACATAGCAATCCTCAAAAACAACCGAAGCCGTTTCCGATGCCCGCATTCCGAGCTTGTTTTCT
>DAITAB010000238.1:0-3721 GCA_036824525.1 Pyrinomonadaceae bacterium | reverse complement strand
ATCTTATTCCGTAAACGCTGATCCGCAAGTTGCAGATGGAATACAAGCGACCGGCACAAAACACTTTTATACGGATTCATCGCTCGGCACTATCAAATACACCGAAGAAAATCGCCCGGCAAAAGTAGATGATCCTTCGTTGTAGTTTTTGAAACTGGAATTTGTAAATCGTGCTCGCTTAGCTCAGTGGTAGAGCACACGCTTCACACGCGTGGGGTCAGAAGTTCAAGTCTTCTAGCGAGCACCAAAAATTACCAGGGCGACTGATCAATTTCAGTCGCTCTTTTCGTTTGTTCCTGTATTGATATTTGTAAGCTTGCGCGATTTGTGTCGGCTGCAATCTGGAGTTGAACAGGGTTGATTCCCAAGTTCCGTTGCCGAGATGAAGCTGACTCAACGCACCCGCGGGCGTGTACGCGAACCCTTGCGCGTCTCATTCAGCGCCTCGTAACTGAGAGGTGAGATTCAATCCGCCTAAAATTATTCAACCTATTCAAAACAAAAAAAACGAACCAGCATTGAAGCCGATTCGCGTCTTTAAGTGTCTGTTTTCAGCAAACTTGTTACTCGATTATTTTCAAGACAATGAATGCTGATTATTCAAAATAGCTTCGCGGTTTCTTACCGCGATTTTCGTCGTCCTTCGGGCGCTCATTCTCTTTCGGCTTCTCCGGTCCTTTAGGAATAATTTTCACCACTGGCGGTTTCTCTTTCGGCGGCGGCGGATCTTTTTGCTTACCATCTTTTTGCGCGGAAGCGGCGAGCGTGCCCGCGAGAACCAGAATCCCTACATACAAAATTTGTTTGATACTTTTCATCGCTTCTGACATCAACCTCTTTCCTTGGTATTAACGCCTTCGGGGAAAGATCGCGTCGTAAATTAACATTGCAAGTTGGATGCCAGGAACTCTCTTATGAAACTCCAACTCCACCTCGCACCCTCGAAATCGCTTAATATCACGATTTCACGGCACTATGATTCAAAGTGACCACTCAGAGTTTGCCGCTATTCGCATACGAAATCGTCTTGAACTTGCGGAATACGTAGATCAACGACGCGCAATCGAGCGCGCGGTTCCGGCGTTTCCGTTCGCATCGTAAGCTCGCAAGGTCACTGAAATTTCGCCCGCGGATTTGAACGGCACTTCAATCGTGAATCGTTCCTTCGCGCCATCCGCGATGCCATCATCGGAATAGACGGACGTCCAGCTTCCGCCATCGATGCTAAACTCCGCACGCCGAATAAAGCTCAACGCATCCGTTGCTTCAAATATAAACCGCGCTTTGTCGCCGACGATTTGTGGTGTTCCAATCGCAACGACAACCGGCGAAGTATTATCAATTTCGATTGCTTCGCTCAAACGTTCACCGCTCAAAGCTTTTCCGAATGGATTCGAAGGTGAGTCTTTCGCGATGACTTTGAAAACATATCTGCCATCGGCAAAAGCGAGTCCATCGAGCGAAAAGAAATTCTCGCGCAGACCTTCGCGCAGCAAGATGAAATTTTGACTATCGCCGACGCGATAATAAATCGCATATTCAAGTCTATCGCCATTCCGATCTTCGGCTGTCCATTGGAGACTTCGCGCGCCGCGTTGATAAATTTTTCGTGGCGGCTGAGGAATAATAATCACCCCGAAGAGCATCGGATCCATTCCGGAAGATTCGATTCCCGGGTCGATCTGAATGGGTGGATTTGTTGCGAAACCTACGTTCGTCGGCAGAATCTGGATGGACAAAACTTCCGGCGCGATATTGTTTCCGACGAAAGAAACGTTCACTTCTTCGAGCATCGCCCGAACCGCGGAACTCTTCAAAGTTGCGCGCCATTGAATAAAGCGCGCACGCGGATTTGTCATCTGAATTCCCTTCTGCTCCCCGGAACCGGCGCTCCAGGCGCTCCAACTTTCATCGGGTTTTTCGGTATTGCCCGAGCGCGTTTGAATTTGCACATCGCCGCTCGAATTCCACCAAATTCTTCCCCAAAGCGCGGTCGATTTCGCATCAAATACTGCCGACTCGTATGTACCTTCCGCATTGGATGTTTGATCGAATGAAAAAAGTCTTCCTTGATTGCTGGAGGTTGCGAAAACTTTTCCACCGAAATTCTTGAGCGTAGAAATTTGTCCTTCTTCGGATTGAAGCAGAAGCGTTTCGCGTCCGTCATTTGTTATGGCATAAACGCGACCCTTGTCACTCGTCCCGATCAGGCAGCCGTTTCCGTTCTGATTCGCCGCGACCGAAAAACCCGTCACAGTATTCGAACTCCAAATCACTTCGCTTGCGCCATCCGAGGTGATTCGATAAACCGCCGACTTTGCGGTTGAAAGATCATAACGACTCTTTTGCGGTTGCTCAGGTAGATTCGGTTCGCTCAAGGAAACAGTCGCAGCGGCGGGCGTTGCATCGGCGGTAACACCGGCGGTTCCGGACTTCGAGGCAGATTCGCTCAGCGCCAAAACATAAATCGAACCATCGCTCGCAACCGCTACATCGTGAATTTCCCGGAGTGTTGAATCGAGCAGCGCGAATGGTTTTCCCTCCGACGAAAATTTGAGAACTAGTCCATTCGAATCGGTCCCGGCAAAAAGACTTCCGCTTCGATCAGCCGCCAGCGACATTATGTGTGTATCGCTGGTATCGAAAAGAAGCGAGTCGTCCGGTTTCGCATTGGCAGTTTTTACGCGGTAAATCTTTCCGTTTTCGCCGGTGCCAACGGCAAGGCTTCCGTCGTTTAAAAAAGCGAGCGACCAAATGTATTTGTCGGCTGGATCGAAAAACGTTTCCATCTTTCCGGCGGAAGTGATTCGATAAACTTTCCCGTCGGGCGAAGTGCCGGCGAAAACATCGCCATTCTTCGCAATCGCGATTGCCGAAACGTCCAGCTCGGGAAGATCGACAAAAATCGAGCCATTTCCCTTCGCATCTACTACGAAAATCTTTCCGTCGTTTCCCGTGCCGAGATAAACATTGCCTTTTTCATCGACGGCGCTCGACCAGATGTAGGATTGTTGCGAGTCGAAAAGTTTGTTGAGTTTCGGCGCAAGCACAATCGCGCCCGTATCGGTAACGGAAACTCCGCGCGCATCGCCTCTTAAAACATCCGCGCGAGAATTAACTGTCCAGATTGATGGTTCGCTCGCGAATGCATTTGCGAAACAAAACGCTAAAAAAATAAATGTAATAGAAAATTTCATTGTGAATTTTAGTCCGTTAGTTCCTTCGTTTACTTTTCTTTTCTTACGATCTTTCTTCCGATCGCCACGCTCTTCCTCTTTTCAATTGCCACGAGCTTCAGCTCGTGGATTCGATCGAAAGAAAAGTCCGGGCTTTAGCCCACCTTAAAAAAAAGAATTTCCCTATGGCTTCAGCCTACGAATTTCTGAAACCCGGCGCGCAGCATAAAATCATTAAACTCTTCATCAAAACTTTTGGTGCGATGATGCTCCGCCTGATTCCCAATATAAGTCCGCGCACTTTCGAGATTTGCTTCGCTCACCGAAGCCGCAAAATATTCTTCCTGCCACGCGAATTTTGTCTTACAAAGCTTCTCTTTGTTGATCCAATGCGACGACTCGCCCTTGATCAATTGCATCGTTTCACCAATCGTCTGATCAATACCGAGCGAAATCAAACAGTGCGCGTGGTCAACATATCCGCCAATGAAATCAATGTGAATATTTTTCTCTCTTGCATTCTCGCGAATGTGTTCGAAAACCTT
>DAITAB010000237.1:0-3737 GCA_036824525.1 Pyrinomonadaceae bacterium | reverse complement strand
CGGACCGCGATCGAAAAAGGCAATCTCGAAAGGTTTCGCAGGATCCGTGAAATCCATCACGGAAATTCCTCCCTGATACCAAGCCTGAACTTTTATGTCGCGTCCGGGAACGGGAACAAGCGAGCCATTGTGTGCGACGCAATTTTCTGTGTTGCCCTGCGCAGCCGGCAACTTGTAGTAGTTTCCAAATGAAAGCTTGTTGTTTTTAAGACTGAAAATCGCGTCGGCTCCCCAAACGTTTGGATCGTTTTCGCGGCAACGCGCGCCCATTCCGCCGCCCCATTCATCTGTATAAACGACTTTCTTCCCATCATTAGAAAACGAAGCCGAATGCCAATAGGCATAATTCGGATCGTTGACCGAATCGATTCGTTTCGGATTCGCGGGATCTTTTATGTCGAGCAAAATTCCGTTGCCCGCACAGGCGCCTGCGGCGAGACCGATTTCGGGATAAACGGTAATGTCATGACATTGATCGGTGTCATTCACTTGCCTCGCGCCATCTACAACTTTGTTATCGTGTGAACCACCGTCGTTTAGCGCATTGATTTTCCCCGTCGATGCATCGTTGAAAATTCTCGGACTCGAAACGATCTTCGCATTTTGCGGAGCCGCAACCGGCACTTTAATAATGTCGATGCGAAAACGCGCCGTGTCAGGATTCTTTTCCGGCAGACCATCTGAACAACCAGCAAGTTCTTCGCTTGAGCGAACGAATGAAGTGCCGGAAACGTAAATATAAACGTTGTCATTATCTTTTGGATCGACGAGCAAAGTGTGCGTGTGAGAACCACGACAGGTTTGCACCGCGCCGACTTGTTTCGGGTTGCTGATATCAGAAATATCGAAAATTCTCACTCCGCGAAATCGATCTTTGTTTGCCACCGGACGCTCGTTCTCTTTTCCGGCAGGATTTACCGCGAAGCCATCGATACCGCAATCGATCCTTCCGTTTGGCATTTCAACCGACATGAAAAGCAAATTTCCGTGTACGGAAACATCGCCTTGTCCACCCGGACAAATAATCGATGTAAGCAATTTTGTTTTCGTAGGATTTGAAATGTCGTAGATATTGAAGCCGTAAAAATTTCCCAAGAAGAGATGATTTCCCTGAAACGCCATATCTGAATTCGCGAATGCGAGTTGGGAAAAAATCAAACGTTGAGCTTTCGGAATCGGAGTGACGTCTCCGATACCCAAACTTCCCAGAGTCTTTTTCACACGTTCGCTGTCCGCATCGTCGGTGCCGAGCTGAAATGCATCGGGCTTTTTCAAAAGCGCAACGTGCCTGATACCAAACGCGGCTTCCTCTGCGTCGAACAAACCGGACTTGAGTTTTGTCCGAGGGTCGGTTGGATCGGAGCCTTTCATTCCCGGCGGCAGCTTCGGCGCCTCGGGCATCTGCGCCTGTGCGTAAGAAGTTGCTCCAACTATCGCCAGCCAAAAAATTGCGATTATTGCAATAAATTCATGTCTTCGATTCATCGTTTCTCCTCAAAAGATTTTGCTCCCAAAAGATTTTCCATAATCTTGATTTCACCGCGTTGACCTGTATCAATGTCCGACGCGAAATTAAACAGCTCAGCATCTTGCCCGGTGCCAGCCGATTCGAAAAGCTCCTTAACCATCACCAATGCGCCTTTATGATGTTGAATCATTCCCATCAGAAACAATCGGTCAAACTTGGCGCCTGTGGAGATTCGCAGCTCTTCCATTTGTTCTTCAGTAAGCATTCCGGGCATAAGCGAATGATGATGATGATGGTGCACATGATCTTCCATGTCTTCCATGTCTTCCATTCCATCCATACCTTCCATATCTTTCATAGCCATCGCAGGCATTTCTGTTTTTTCGCCGCGGGTGGTGAGCCAACGTTTCATAAACGCGATTTCGTCTGCTTGTGACTGGCTAATCTTGGCTCCGAGTTTTCGTATCGCGCTGTTCCGTGTGCGCGACTCAATCATCGCCGTCATTTCAACCGCTTGAGCGTGGTGCATAATCATCCCTTGCATGAACTCGATATCTTTATTCGAAAGCGGAGGGAGTTTTGCGGTAGTGTTTGCGGGCAAGACTCTGCTTGGTTTGCCCGGCGCACCTGGTTGAACGACAACCGGGTTGTTTGATTCAACTTGTTGTGAACGTGCCGGCGACACAACGATCAATAGAATGGTCGCGAAAATTAAAATCTGATTAAACACGGATTTCGGCGAAAAGTATTCCATAGTTTTTTGTAAACATCCTACGCAAGAAACGATTTTGAGTAAATGAAAAGCGAAAAAAGGGCGCCATTGCCGAGTGGAACCATACCTGCGCAGATCGATCAAAACGGATACCGTTCCGCGACGGTTCATAGCGTGGGTTTATCCGAATGCGCCATTTGTAATATTGCTCGCGGCGATTTTGTTATTCTTCGGGTATATTGTCAGCAATCTTACTAACAGCCTTCTTGGGATCTTCGCGCTACCGATTTGCTCATCGATTGATTGGCGAATTCCGCGTATGTCTTAATTAACATCGAGTGCGATTGTAGCTAGTATGATGTCCGCGATCTTTCC
Organism: Pyrinomonadaceae bacterium; assembly: GCA_036824525.1. GTDB lineage: Bacteria > Acidobacteriota > Blastocatellia > Pyrinomonadales > Pyrinomonadaceae > DAITAB01. The sequence continues at coordinate 1,182 of DAITAB010000237.1, read as the reverse complement.
ATTCGCGATTTACAGACTGAACGCAGACCACGGCTGACGAAGCGACTATCTTGAAAGCTTCGCTTGCGATCAAACGTGCGCTCAAGACTATAGTCAGTAACAGCTTCGAATCGGACGCCGGCAAACTTGCCGAAAAGCGATCCACCTAAAAAGCGACCGGAGTAATATCGATGTTTAAACTCAGATAAAAGGAATGTACCTTCTCCCAAGTCGTTTTATGGTAAACTTCAACTTACGTTTTTACCGCCCGAAAGAGCAATTTGGATAGTTCTACCAGCCTTTTTTGGAGGGAAAGTTATGTTGTCGCCATCCGCTCGCAAACGTCTCGTCGTTATTTTCGCTTTTGTTCTTTGTGACGTAACAGCCGGAGTTGTGGGATTCGCTTTCATTACGGAGGCGAATGCCGGTGCGCCGATAGCCCTCGATTCGAGCGCGACGCTAATCGTGAACGATACGACCGATACTATCCATTCGGACCCAACAACTGCCGCAGGGAGGATAAATCTATGAGAATAAGTCATTTCTTTTTCGGCGGCGTAAAAAATATTATGAGAAACATCAGAGTCATTTGTGCGTTAATTTTTGTTCTTACTTTGTTGCTTTCTGTGCCGGCTTTGGCGAATACATATATACCAAACACATTTACTGATCCGGTGATTACGACGCTGAATAATGCTACCGGCGCGATTAATGGCGGGGCAACTATCTCTCTGCGGTCTGCGCTAATGGCAGCAGATAACATGGGAGTGACAGGAGGACCTCATACCGTTACGTTGTCGACCGGAACATACAATCTGTCAAAGGCACCGAAAAGCCAAATAGTTATTGGTAACACTCCACAGAATATAACTATTAATGGAAACGGTCCGGCAAACACCATCATTAATATGGTGAATGATGCAAACAGGGATCGCTTTCTTCTTATTAATCCTGTCGGAACCACAAACAGTCCGGTAATAAGTATCTCGGGCGTTACATTTCAAAACGGTTATCTTACTACAGATTTTTATGGAGGAGGAGCCATTTATGCAGGGGGTGGCACAGCGGAATCCCTTACGTTAACTAATTGTGCATTTGTAAATAATACTACTCCTGCAGGCAATGGTGGTGGTGCGGCGGTTAAAATCGATCCTAGAGGCAATCTTACCGTTAACAATTGCACATTCACCAATAATGTAAGTA
>DAITAB010000062.1:0-12355 GCA_036824525.1 Pyrinomonadaceae bacterium | reverse complement strand
TATGTTATCAATCAGTCTGATGAGAATGGGCGCGAAGAAAAGACCTTTCTATCGCATCGTTGTAAAAGAAAAACGCTCGAAGCGCGATGGTAAGTACCTCGAGAATGTGGGCACCTATGATCCAAAGAAGAATCCTGCGGAAGTGATGTTGAAACACGAACGCATTCAACATTGGATCAGCGTCGGCGCGCAGCCGACCGAAACGGTCGCGAGTTTGATCAAACACAATCCCGCGCAAGCGGCGGTTGAGGTTGCTGCTCCGGCGGAATAGTTTTCGAAAATCGCAGAGACAGAGTTGTCTTCGAGATGATTCCGAAAAGCTTTTTGATCTTCTCAGCGTCATAGCGTCTCCGCGTTGAACGTTTTCTATGAAAGAAGCCATCGAAAAAATCGTAAAAGCTCTGGTCACCGATAAAGAAGCGGTGAACGTGAGCGAGACTGCGAGCGAGCGAGCAAACGTAATCGAAGTGCGCTGCGCCGAAGCCGATATGGGAAAACTCATCGGTCGCGAAGGTCGCACGATAAAAGCGCTTCGAAGTCTCGTCGGCGCCGCTGGCTATAAACAGAGGAAGCGATTCGCGCTTGAACTTATTGAAGACAAAGTCGGAAGCCAGCGCAGTCAGTAGCCCGCGCGTAAGCAAGGGCGCAAATTTGCGTAGCGAGTATTGATTTGAATGAGTGAACTCGTAGCGATTGCCCGAATCGCAAAACCGCGTGGGCTGCGCGGAGAAGTCGTCGCCGATGTGCTCACAGATTTTCCGGAACGTTTCGAAAATCTTGAAGAAGTTTTTTTGTTGAAGCCGAATAAAGAGCGGCTTTCTTTGAAAATCGAAGAAGCATGGTTTCAGAATGATCGCGTCGTTTTGAAATTTGCAGGTTTCGACACGATCGAAAAAGCCGAGACACTTCGCGATTGCGAAGTTTGCGTGGCGGAAAGCGACGCTGTCGAACTCGCAGAAGATGAAGTTTACGAATGGAAACTCATCGGTTGCGCGGTCGAAACGGTTGCCGGTAAACAGCTTGGAACCGTAAGTGAAATCCTGCGCACCGGCGCGACCGATGTACTGGTCGTAGCCGGCGCCGAAAAAGAGTATTTGATTCCGTTTGCGGAAGCGATTTGCGTAGAGGTTGATGTCGATAGGAAATTGATACGCGTTGATCCACCCGATGGGTTATTGGATTTTTAGAGTTGTTTGAAAGAGCAGTCCCGTAGGGATGAAATGTTTGTAGTTGCTACAAATATGCAGCTTCCGACGGGAGCTCTAATGCCGATGTTGAGAATTGATGTAGTAACAATTTTTCCCGTGTTCTTTGAAGAAGTTTTCGACTTCGGAATTATTCGTCGCGCGAAACTTGCTAACATCGTTGAAATTAACATTCACGATCTGCGCGATTTTACGACCGATAAACATCGTATGGTTGATGACCGCCCATTCGGCGGCGGCGATGGAATGGTTCTGAAACCGGAACCGATTTTCGCGGCGATGGAAAAGCTCGTCGGCACGAGCGATCGGGAAAAATATCCGAAGGAAACGCGGGTCGTTTTGCTTACGCCGCGCGGAAAAGTTTTTCGCCAAAGCATCGCACGCGAATTCGCCTCTGATGCAAAACACATTGTGGTGATTTGCGGAAGATATGAGGGCGTAGACGAAAGAGTCAGCGATGCCCTGGTCACCGACGAAATTTCTATCGGCGATTACGTTCTTTCAGGCGGAGAACCGGCGGCGGTGGTCATAATAGACGCGATTACGCGTCTTTTGCCGGAAGCATTGGGAAGTGAAACTTCGGCGGTGTATGATTCCTTCACCGAAAATATGCTGGATTATCCGCATTACACGCGACCTGCGGAATTTCGCGGCAGACGAGTGCCTGAGACGCTCATCAACGGAAATCACGCCGAGATTGAAAAATGGCGACGCGAAAAAGCTTTAGAGCTTACGAAAAAGTTTAGAGAAGATTTATTGAAAGAAAAAGGAGATGAATAGGGAACAACGAATAACTGATAACTAATAACGAATAGTGAGAAGCGAAGAGAGAGCGAACGTGCTCCTTATTTTCCATTTTCCGTTTTCAATTTTTCGTTATTAACTTTTAGTTGTTAACTTTCAACTATTCACTATTTTATGAACCGTTTAGATTTTGTAGAAAAAACACAATTAAAGACGAATTTACCCGAGTTTAAATCGGGCGATACGGTGCGGGTACACGTTCGAATCAAAGAAGGTAACAAAGAACGTCTGCAGGCATTTGAAGGCTTGGTGATTGCGCGTAAACACGGCGGCGCACGCGAAACCGTTACGGTTCGTAAAGTCAGCTTTGGTGTTGGTGTCGAAAGAATTTTTCCTCTCCACGGGACGATCGTCGATCATATTGATCTCGTTCGTCGCGGAAAAGTCCGCCGCGCAAAGCTTTACTATCTGCGAGCTCTTCGTGGAAAAGCAGCGCGTATTTCCGAACTTGATACACGCGAGAAAGATGCGGCGGCAATCGCCGGAAAGAAGTAGAATTTTCGCGTTCGCGGCTGTAGTTTCGCGACGAAAATCAGGCAACCGGTGAAAGCTCAAACGAAAATCGGTTTGGATTTTGAGAATCGGGCGCAAGCCGAAGGGTTTCGTTTCATCGCCGGAGTTGATGAAGTTGGGCGCGGTTGCCTTGCAGGTCCGGTAGTCGCGGCGGCGGTTATACTGGATTTATCCAAACCGCTTCCGGCGGGCATTAACGATTCCAAAAAGCTCACTGCAAAAAAGCGCGAAGAACTGAACCAGCTCATACGCGAAAACGCCTTCGCAATTTCCATCGCACAAATCGAAGCCGATGAAATCGATCGAATAAACATTCTTCAAGCTACAAAAAAAGCTATGCGCGCGGCGATTGAAGGTCTCGATCCGCGCGCAGATTTTTTGCTCATTGATGCCGTAAGGCTCGAAAATAATTCGCTACCGCAGAAATCGATTATTAAAGGCGACTCGATTTCCGTTTCGATCGCGGCGGCTTCGATCGTTGCAAAAGTTTTTCGTGATCGTCTGATGAGCGAAGCAGAAAAAACTTTTCCGCATTACTGCTTCTCGCAGAATTTCGGTTATGGCACACAGGCTCATCTCGATGCTTTGAAAACTCATGGCGAGTGTTCGCTCCATCGCCGCACCTTCGCCGGCGTTTTGCAAAATGAATTGCCTTTCGGTTGAAGCGTTTAACAAATCTCGTTCGTTCAATTAAGATTCTATAATCATGATTGATAATGACAATCAAAAAGCGATTGAGATTCTAAACCGAATTATGGAGCTGGAACTCGCGGGGGTTGTGCGTTACACGCATTACTCGCTGATGGTTTATGGCTACAACCGAATTCCGATTGTAGCTTGGATGAAAGGCGTCGCGACAGAGAGCCTCGATCACGCTAACAAGGCGGGCGAATTTGTGACGATGCTCGGCGGACATCCGAGTTTGAAAATCGGAAGCCTTCTCGAAACAGAAAAACACGACATCGGCGATATTCTTCGCGAAAGTCTCGAACACGAAAGTTCAGCGCTAACCGCTTATTATGATTTGCTCAAATTGAGTGAAGGAAAATCGGTTGTGTTGGAAGAATACGCGCGCGAGATGATCTTGAATGAAGAATTGCATCTCGATGAAGTGAACAAGATGCTGAGAAAACCGGGCGAGCTGAAAGCGTTTTCGGTTTAATCTTTCACGGAAACAATTCTCCGCAGAAAACGAGTTCGGCAGTTCCGGTGATGAGCATTTCATCGTCGTCGCGCCAGCGCGTTTCAGTTGTTCCGCCTTCCGCGTGAACGAAAACCATTCGCGAAGTTTTTTCATTGAGCGCGGAAGCAATCGCCGCGGCGATCGAACAAGTTCCCGACGAAGAAGTTTCGGCTGCTCCTCTCTCCCAAATTCTTATTTCAATATTTTTGCGATCGAGAATTTTCACAAATACGACATTTGTCTTTTCCGGAAACTTCGGGTGAGCTTCGACAATCGCACCAACCATGCGCCAATCAATTGTTTCAAAATCATCAACAAAAATTACGCAAACAGGATTTCCGACATTCAACGCAGTTATTTGAAGTTCATCCGGAAGGGAAGTGGATTTGTGTCCGGACGACTGAGAATCAGTTGATAGTGGAGATTTGATAGTTGAGAGTTGCGCGCCGTAATCGAGCGAGAGTGTGTAATTGATAATCGAAGATACTGTTTTGTCAGAAATAAATGGAATTTCGTTTGAGACAAATTTCGGTTTGCCAAGTTCCGCGCGAAACGAAAAAGTATTCGCCACGCGCGAAATCAATTCATAAGTTTTAATGCCGCTAAGGGTTTTCAGTCGGAGTGTTTGTTTTTCGAAAAGATTTTTGTAGTAGAGATATGCCGCGGCGCATCTTGTTCCGTTACCCGAAAAACCGGCTTCGCTTCCATCCGGGTTGATGATGCGGCATGAATAATCGCCGCCGTCGCCATTGATTTTTTCGAGCACGGCAATTCCGTCGCCGCCGATTCCTGTGTGGCGATTACAGACTCGCTGAGCAAATTGTTTGACCGACGAGATATTTCTTAACTCGTCCGATTCGAAAACGATGTAATCATTTCCGAAGCCGTGAAATTTGCAAAAGCTGATTGGCATATTTGGGTTTCACTGATTCGACCTTCCGCTGAAATTAGCGAGCGCCAAAACGATTTCGTCGATAGTGGCATTCCGAATTCGTCCGGAATTTACGCCATTAATTAAAACGGAAAATACCAATCGCTCGCCGGACGCGGTCGTAATATAACCCGAAAGGCTCGAGACCTGATCGAGGGTTCCGGTTTTTCCGCGCACGTTATTCTCCGCGCGCGTTCCGCGAAATCGAGATTGCAATGTTCCGTCAATTCCGCCGATCGTCAAACTGTCGCGCCAGGCTTGTGCGTAAGCGTGGCTGTTCATATAAGTGAAAAGCTGAACTGTGGCGGCGGGAGTAATCAGATTATGGCGCGATAGTCCCGAACCGTCGTGCATAATAACGCTTCCCGATTCTATACCGGCTTCGGTTATGAATTTATCAACCACACCGATTCCGCGTTCTTCGCTGGTCTTTTTTGGATCAGTTTTGTCGCCGTAAAGTTCGCCGACCGCGCGGAGAATAACTTCGGTGAAAAGATTTTGGCTCGGCTTTAATGTCTGAGCCGCGATCTCGCGAAAAGGAAACGATTCATGCCGGATTATTTCCGTGAGCGTATTTGTCTGCAAAGGTTGACCGCTTCTTTCAAAAAAATTCACCGCGCGGGTTTGTCCGGTTATCACAACTCCGAGCTGCTGAAGTCGCTGCTTGAGCATCGCAACAAAAACATTTGCCGGGCGAGGAACGGAAAGGTAACTTTCGTCCTTTTCGACATCGATCGGAATATTTCCGCTGACAATCACAATGTTCGATCCGGGACGACGCTGAACGGAAATGTCCGTGCGAGTTTTCGCCGAAGTGGTCACGACCCGATTTATTAAAGCTAAACCAAATGAACCCGGAAGCAATGTTGCAGTAGCCGGAAGTCCGACGCGTCCGCCCGGACGCACAATCAAATCAAGCGAATTATTGTTGATATTTAATGTCGAAACTTCGGCACCGTAATACCATTGAAGATCTTCCCATTCCCAGGTGTTAGGAAGCGAGTCGGTATTAAAATAAGTTTCATCGCCGATGATATTGCCTTCGATTCGTTTTACGCCTGCGCCGGCAATTTCCTGTGCGAGCAGGTCCATTCCTTTGTAGTAATCGCGGTTGTAAAAAAAAGTCGAAAAACTCGGATCGCCTCGTCCATAAATGATCAGATCGCCTTTGATCGTTCCGTTTGAATCAGGTTTTGAGTTCGCGTAAACGCTCGTCGCAAAACGGAAATCGGGAGAAAGACGCGCGAGCGCGGTCGCGACTGTAAAAGTTTTCATGTTCGAGGCGGGCACGAAATACTTTTCGGAATTTTGTTCAAACAAGACGCTGCCGTTCTCTAATGATGCAATTTTTACTCCAACGTTTCCGCGCCGCAGTTCGGGTCGCGAGAGCGCAAGCAAAATCTTCGAGCGTAATTCAGGGAGCGTTGCTATCGATTGTGGAATCGGCGTCGGGCTTTGTGTCGGCGTCGGCGCAGGCGTTGGTGTAGGCGAAGTTCGCGGTGCGGGAGTAACAGCAGGCGTTGTCTGCGGTCGCACGACCTGCCCGCCGGCTATTGACGAAAGCAACGGCAGCGTTAAAACGGACGCGATGATAAATGAACGAGTGAGTGAGTTATGATCCGACTTAGTGCTCATAGAGTTTTGAATATCACCTTCAATATTTCTTAAATTAATTGTCGAAAGAAAAGGAATACTGTTTTCAAATCACATAAAAGTGAGATGAGTTTCGTCGTCTTTGCGATTTCCGTCAAGCGACATATCCCGAACAATTACTTTTTCACGAAAAAACGGCTGCCGGATTTCTCGGACAGCCGTTTTCACGTTGAGCTAACAAACCCGGATTATTTCCTCCCGATAATTTTGTTAATGTCCGTTTGCGGCATCGCAACGTCCAACAACACTTCACTCTCGAGGCGGGTTATCTTGGCGCTTTCAATTAATCTCACGTAAATATCCCTTTCTTCGCCCTTCATTCCGCCGAGAAAACTACGACCGAGCATTTTCAAACCTTCAAGTAAATCCTGCATTGATTTTGCCTTGTCGATATCGATCGATTTTGCACCGAGCGAGAGGTTGGCATTTGCCCCGTCGAAATCCATCGCGCCGAAAATCGAACGAACCGAACCGAGAGTTCGACCAAGTTCATCGTTATCAAGCTTCATCAAAGATGCGACACCATCCGGAAAGTTCATACCAAAACTTATCACCGCATTTGGTTTTCTTTGAGAGAAAGCCAGCACTCCGGGAGCAACCGTTGAGGATTTACGCATCGCTTCGGTTACGCGTGGGAGTGAACCGATGGCGATAGTGTTCTCATCATAAGCGCTCACCGCGAGTTCTTGCGAAAGCTTGTTCAGCATACTGTCCAACGAGAGATCGAAAATCCCGTTGCCGACAGAGGGTTTCTTTTCCTTAGCAATTTCTGCTAACGAGAAAACAAAAATCGCTTTCCCTTCGATTTTTTCTTCGCGGTATTTTCCGTTGGAAGCTAATTTTGCGAGCGCGATTATTGCCCCGGCGCTTACCTTGCCTCGCGCCAAAAGGATCGGTTCAAGATCGACTTCGCTCTCCGAAATCTTCTTAGCCGAAAGACCAATCACTACGCGATCGAACTGACGCAGATCAATTCCGCTTTTATTTTTAATTTTGTCCAGTTCGGAATTTATCTTGGCAAGCATTTCCGGCTGCGACGACAAAACCTGCGGAAGCGTAAAACCGGTCAGACGTTGGATGTCCAATGAAACAACGCCATCCGAAGCGGGAAGTATCGACGCGAGATCGCGAGTCTTAGTTGGTTTTGCGGATATAGTACCGGCAGCGAGCGCGAATAATAGTGCCACTGAGAAAATATTGAAAATCAGCTTCTTCATTGATTACCTCGGGTTGATATTTGAATAACCGCAAAACCGCTGCGGCAATCCACTTTGATGATAGTTGAAACGCCGGAAGTTTGCCGAAAGTTTCGCAAACCGCCAGATTTTCGAGGAAACTCAGTCTTTCACCACTTCAAACTCAAACTGCAGCTCTTTTCCCCGAAACAAATAGCTTAGATAGTGCTCCCAGAATTTTCGTGTGAAACGAAATCGTTGCGAATATTGATCGAAGTTAACCAGAAATTCAATTCCCAAAGCGCGCCAGAGATTCAGGAGCGAGACGTAAAGTTTTACCGGCTTAAGCTTTACATCAGTATAGAACTCGAAAACTTGTCGGTCTGGAATGAATTGGTTGAATGAATACGAATTGAAATGATTGCGATGAGTCGGGTCATTCGCCCAATCGGGATTTGTGTAGTGCGGTGTGACGATCCGGATTCTTCCGCCGTTTTTCGTTATGCGATAAAGTTCAGTTACAAATGCCATCACATCGGGAAGATGTTCGATTACGTGACGCGAAATCACTTCGTCGAATTCATCATCGGCAAATGGATAAGGAACATTGGCGAGATCATGAATTACATCCGCGGCGGTGCGCGGATTACTGTCGAGACCAATAGCGCCTTCGAATTTATTTGCGCCGCAACCGACATCGAGAATTTTCGACATAAATGAATTTCGCCGTTGGCATTTCAGGACTAAAGATCAGCGATCTTTTCCGTGATTCCGCAGTTTGGACAAATTAACACAGTGCGAAGTATATCAAGCCATTTAGCCAAGGCGTGATTTGCGAGGCGCGGACTTTTCGATTCAGCTTCGCCTTCGCGAAACATACGCGAGTGTTTTTTCTCGGGAGGTTTTTCACGTTGGAATTCGCGTTCACACTCGATGCAAACCCAGCCGAAGCCCGCATTGTAAAAGTGTTTAAGTTTCTCCACCGATTGAAACCAGGAACCTACAAAAAAAGCCGCGACTGAAAATCGCGGCCAACTTCAATTCAAACGATTAGAAACGTCGAATCACGCGCGGTGGCGATGGTTGCGTTTGGGAAATCGCAATCAGCTTTACCGGAATCGTTGTCTTTGCTCCATCTCGAAAAAGGGAAACCTGCACACTATCGCCAATCTGCTTTTTGTCGAGAAAGCGATATAGGTCGTCCAAGTCCGACATATTCGTACCGTCAATGGCGGTAATAACATCTCCCAAAATAATTTCGCCATTAGCGTCCTGCTTGAGTCCGCGCAGACCTGCGCGCTGCGCCGAACCGCCGGCAATGACCTGTTGAACGATCAATCCTTCCGAAACCGGTAAGTTGAATCCACGCTCAACGACCTGTTTTACGCTGATCAAGCTGGCGCCTAATTTTGGGCGCTTTACTTCACCAAACTGAATCAACTGCGGAACCACACGTTTTGCGATACTCACGGGAATCGCAAAACCCACGCCGACCGATCCGCCGGCGGGCGAGAGAATCTGTGAATTAATGCCAATCATTTTTCCATATTTATCGAGTAGCGGTCCGCCGGAATTTCCAGGATTGATGGAAGCATCCGTTTGAATTGCGCCCTCAATTGGACGACCATTCCGGGCGCGAATTGGTCTTTGCAAACCGGAGATAACGCCGGTCGTTAGCGTTCGATCGAGTCCGAAAGGATTTCCGATGGCGAGAACTTTTTGGCCAACGATAAGTTTGTCCGAATCGCCCAAAGGAATGATCGTAAGACCTTCGCTTGGCGGTTCGATCTTAAGGACGGCAATGTCGGTATCGGGATCACCGCCGATGAGTTTAGCCGGAAATATTTTCTCGCCACCCAGGCTTACGCTTAATTTCTGCGCGCCCTCGATTACGTGAAAATTCGTAATGATGTGACCTTCCGCATCAATCACCGAACCGGAACCCGAACCTTTTCCTTCGTCTATCTGTCCAAAGAAATCCTGCGTGTAGGAAGTTGTAGTGATAAACGCAACTCCGGGCGAAAACATCTTGTAAACCTCAATGTTGTTTTGTTCATCGCTGACCACTGAGGGTTCGGAAATTGAAGCCGGTGTATTCTCGGCTAAGGCTACGGTTGCTGAACCGTTAGACGCCATAAAACCGCCGAAACGGTCGAGGCATGCAGCAGCTCCAAGCGCGACAATTCCGGATAGCGCTGCGACAAAAATTATCTGTCGAAGGGAAAGTTGATAGTTGATTGACTCTTTCATATTTCTCTCGATTTTACTTTTTGATTGATGCTTTTGCACATATTGCCGGTTGCGTGAGAACTTACGAAAACAGCTCACCTAAAGTTTCCTGAATCTAAAGGCGGTTTTGCGTTTCGTCAAGCAATCTTGAGGCTGATTTTAGATCGAGAGAATTGCGCGCGACCAATTGGAAATGTCGTTCAAGAAGTTCTGCGAAATGAAACCGAAAGCGGAAAGACCGGTTGCCAGATGAACCACCATCAAGCCGGCGTAAATAGCGAGCGTGAAGTAAGTTCCATAGTATGAAACGCGAAGATGACGCCAGCGGAAAAAGACAAACGCGGCGACCGACCCGACGAGGATCTTCACCGAAAGAAATGGAAAGTCGCCAACGTCTAAAAGAGTCGCCATTAAGTGATTACCTTCCGTAGCAAAACCATTTCGAACCCAATAAAGAGTCAGAAACGCATCGAGAAGATTCAGTACGAAAAGTAAACTTGCCCGACGTGGAAGCCGCATCTTGTTTCCTTCGAAAGTAGGTAAATCCCGCAAATAAAAGAAATCAGGACACTTCGTTTCCGATTCCACGGAGCGCCACTGGTCGATATTTCTGTGCTTGCGAACTTTATATCACCAATTGGACTGATATTTCAGAAAAAAAGGGTTGTCCGTCGAGTGAATTCATTTTTCCACCGGTTAGTGGTAATTTTGGTGTATGCCTAAACGTGGGGTAGGACTTGGGAAAACGAGCCGTAAGGACTTTCCGAAGAAGCTCCGCCGCCATGCGGCTGCAGTCTTGGATTGGAAGAAGGAAAGGTGTTTTATGAAAAAGAATTATTATTTTGCGTTCATTACAATGGCGTTATGCGCTGTGTTTATGTTGGGTTCGATTGACTCGTTCGCTCAAACAAAACGAAAACCGGTACTTCGCAGAACAACGGTCAAAAAGACTACCGTGGTTAAAAAACCGGCGGTGAAACTTTATGCGGTTGCCACCGGTGAGAAGCTCCATGTAAGAATGAGCGATACTTTGGAATCGAAGACCTCGAAGGTCGGCGATACTTTCAAAGCTACGGTGCTGGAACCGGTTTATTCAAATACCGGCGCGATGTTGATCCCGGTAGGAAGTACCGTCGTTGGAAAAGTTGATTCAGTGCAGCGGGCACAAAAAGGTGGAAAACCAGGAACGATCGACGTCAGTTTTTACAAACTCGTCATTCCAAATGGTGTCACGCGCACGATTAATGGTTCACTGACCGAGCTCGATGAAAAAGGCGCGAAGAGCGATGCTGAAGGAACTGTTTCCGGTAAGAAAATGGCTCATCGAAAGATCATCTTCATTGGTGGTGGCGGAGCTGGCGGTGCAGTACTCGGCGGACTTATTGGCGGCACGAAGGGTGCAATTATCGGTGGAATCATTGGCGCAGCCGGTGGCTTTGGCGGTGAGAAACTCACGAAAGGTCCCGAGGTAGAAGTAAAAGCCGGAACGGAATTTGGCGTTTATCTCAATCAGGGAATATCGCTTCCGAAGTTTGTTGAGGTTGAGTAATCAGTAAGGTTTCGTTGTTGGAGCGCCGTTAGGCGCGGAATGTTTGTAGAAAATCTGATCGGAAAAAAATGAGCTCCGTAAGTGCGACACGAAAATATGTGCCGCTCGTACGGAGCTCATACATTTTTAAAATTTTGTTATTTCAACGATGCCGCTCCTAAGGAGCTGCGAATCGAATTTGAACGATCAGAGTTATGCAAGCGCAAGTGGTTTTTCGTTGCCGATTCCCTCGAGTCGTGCGATCACCTGATCAATCAGCCATTTCGGCGTTGATGCTCCGGCGGTCACGCCAACCGTTTCAACATCGCGCAAATCATCGGCATTTATTTCTTCGAGAGTTTCGATCAGGAAACTCTTTGCGCATTTTTCCTGGCACACTGCAAGAAGTTTCAAACTATTTGATGAATGTCTTCCGCCGATTACATAAAACGCGTCAACCTCGCCGGCGAGAGCGCGCGCCGCATCTTGCCGATCGCGAGTAGCGCTGCAAATCGTGTTAACGATCTGCACTTCATCGTCTGTCTTCGACTTAACGGCTTCGGCAGTATCGAGAAAAGTTTTAAGTTTAATCGTCGTCTGCGAAACCACCAGCGGCTTTTTTAGTCGCGGCAAATTTGCCACTTCACTCTCATCGCGGATAACAAAAGCGTGATCCGGCGCATAACCTTTTACTCCGATCATTTCCGGATGATCGGGATTTCCTACGACTACCACATGACGATTTTCCGCCGCCGCACGCGCCGCGAGCTTCTGCACACGCGTAACAAAGGGGCAAGTCGCATCCACAACTTTTGAAGCTTTCGCCTCTAATTCGCTTTGCACTTCGGGCGTGACTCCATGTGCTCGAATCACTGCCGTTTCGCCGCGCTTAATCTGCACCGGTGTATTGATCGTCGAAACTCCGTGTTCGCCGAGTCGTTGCATTTCCTGGTCATTGTGAATAAGCGGACCGAGCGTGCGCACTGTATCGCCGGCAGCGAGCGCTTCCTCGACCATATCGACCGCGCGCTCAACTCCAAAACAAAATCCGTATTCATCAGCTAACAAAACTCGCATAACTAAAAACGGCGAAATTGCCGAGATACTGGAACTCAGCCTGGAAACGGTCAAGAT
>DAITAB010000061.1:0-12359 GCA_036824525.1 Pyrinomonadaceae bacterium | reverse complement strand
CGAATATTGAGGGATTCGAATCTGACACAAAAGTTTTTTTGTGACAAGTGAATCGGAGGCGCGCATAGGAATTACCCATACCGATGACATCGGTTCGGAAAATCTGATTCCTAGTCGCCAAAGGCGACAAACATTAAAGCCTAGGGTGAGCGAACGTTAGTTCGCGTAACCCTAGGATGGATTGAAGTAGATTTTACGACGCTGAAAGCGTCGAACAAATTGCATGGGATGTTCGTCGCCTACAGCGACGGATTGTTTTCGGAATTCCAACCTAGGGTTGCGTTCGCTCCGCTCACTTAACCCTAGGCTATAATGTTCGTCGCCGTGGGCGACGAAAACAAATTCAAAAACCAATTCATTTCTTGTAAAGGATCTTCTGCAAATACAAACCGGATGGCGGTGCGGTGAGTTTTGCGGGTATTTCTGATTTCTTATTTAGAAATGTGTTCACTGCTTCCGGCTGATATTTTCCACGTCCGACTTCAACTAACACGCCGACAATTCTTCTCACCATCTTCCAAAGAAAATGACTCGCGGAAATTCGAAAATGAATTTCGTCGCCGACGATTGTTACCGCGGCATCTTTTACCACGACGATGGTTGGTTCTTTATCTTCCTGATCGCAATATGAACGAAAGTCGTGTTTACCGACAACGAGTTTCGCCGCTTGCGACATCTTCGAGACATTGAGATCATCCTTCACCCACCAGACGAGAGTTTTTGCGAAAGCATTTCTGCGTGTCGAGATTCGATAAAGATACTGACGCGAAATCGCATCGTGCCGCGCATGAAAATCGTTCGGGGCGTTTTCGATTTTCAAAATGTTTATGTCGTGCGGAAGACGATCATTTAAGCCGAACTGAATTTTTCGCGGAGTCAGATTTTCGTCGCCATCCGTGACCCTCAAATGTGCGACCTGTGCGAGCGCATGGACTCCGGCATCAGTTCTTCCGGCGCCGCCGATGTCAATTTTTGTTTGAAAGAAATCGCGCGCCGCGCTTGCGAGTTCTCCTTGAACGGTTCGCGCATTTGTTTGAATCTGCCAGCCGCGATATCGCGTGCCTTCATATTCGAGTGTGAGTTTGAAGGTCTGATTCATTCTGAAGGTTTTTTCGGAACCGGAATTTTTTGCCGATTTTCATCGACTGCAACATAAATTACTTCGGCTTCAGTGACATTCACTTTTGTCCGTAACTTCCGAAACGCTCGGCTTCGACGACGATTTTAATCGTTATGGAAGTGTTCCCGACGCCGATGGTATCTGCATAAAAGCTCACGATATCGCCGACGAAAACGGGTTCATGAAATACGATTTCGCGCATCGCTACGGTGACGAAGCGATTGTGTCCCGTGTGGCGATAAGCTTCAACGCCGCCCGCGACGTCGATATTGCTAAGGATTACGCCGCCAAAAATCGTTCCGTGCGCATTTGTATCGCGCGGCATCATCGTGATGCGAATTGCTGCAGGTCGTTTGTTCATAAATGCAGTGAATAACTAATAGTGAAAAGTTAATAGTTGAAAGCGAAAACTGAAAAATAGTTGATAGTTGAAAGTTAATGGTGAAAAGTGAAGCGACGCAACTTTCAACGGCTAGCTTTAAACTATCGACTGAATCTCTGTTTCGAAATAATTATACGCATGTGAACCGATAAATAATTCACGATGCTTGCGCTGCTGCAATTTGTCCTAACGTCCAAACGCGAATCGCTTCGCGAAGTTCGTTCAGATGATTGTCGAAGAAATGTCCGCAGTTTTCAAAGACGACGAGTTTTGTCGGCGCATTCTTCGAAATTTCTCTGACGAGTTCTTTCAGCTTCCCGACGGAGCCATATTCATCTGAATCTCCGTGAACGAAGAGAATCGGTTTGCGCACCGCCTTTAGGAAATCGAAGTCACCATATTTATCAACCGGAGTTCCGATGCTTATCATTCGCACAACGCGGGCGTCATTAATTGCGACCTCGCTTCCAAATCGCGTGCCGAAAGAAAATCCGGCAAGAGTAATGGGCTCATTCGGAAAGTTCGCGGAAAGGTAATCGAGCGCATCACGAATGTCTTGCGTTTCGCCGACGCCGTTGTCGTGTATTCCGGTGCTTGATCCGACGCCGCGAAAATTAAAACGCAAAGTAATCAATCCCGCGTCCACCAATCCGGCAGCGGCGCGAAAGACGACTTTATTGTGCATTGTTCCGCCGCCCATCGGATGCGGATGGCAAACCAGTGCGACGCCTTTCGGTTCGCTCTCGGGGTTTTTGATTATCGCTTCGAGTTTTCCGTGTGAAGCGGGAATGAAAAGATTTCCTGCGGGATACATTTGCGATTTGGATTTTAGATTGTGGATTTTCGTTTAGCAAACCGATCAGTGGAGGCATTTATGGTGGTGAATCTGTTTTCGTGTTATTTTTTCAAAGAATTTATTCATAACTTATTCATAGAAAGTCACAATGCAAGAGTTAGAAAAGGAAATACAAGAAGAGCTCGAGAATGAAATTACTGATGAAGGAGTTTCAGAAACCCCATTCGAGCCTCCCAAACCGAGCCTTAAAGCTTGGTTTGGTACGGAGGATGCAATTCGTTGGGTTTATCTGGTGCTGGGTTTTTTCGCGATTGCGCTGGTAATGATTCTTTTGCAATTTTCTACCGATGCGATTTGCTGCGGCGATTGGGATGGCTACTATCATATTCGATGGAGTTCGCTGATTTGGGATAATCTGCGACACGGCGAACGGCTTCCGGAGTTTCGCTGGTTGCCACTTACGGTTTTGAATCCGCAGGACTACGCCGATCATCATTTCCTGTTTCACCTTTTACAGATTCCGTTTTTGTGGTTTTTTGAACCGGTAATGGCGGCTAAGATTTCCACCGTCGTTTTCGCTACGCTTGCGATCTTTTCCGTCTATTGGCTGCTGTATCGTTATCAGTTCAACTATCTTTTCGTCTGGCTCGGCGCGTTGCTCACCTGCGCGAACCCGTTTTTTTATCGAATGAATATGGCGAAGGCGCCGCCGCTTACGATCATTTATTCAATCGCGGGAATTTATCTTCTCTTCGAAAGAAAATACATTTGGCTGATGCCGCTGATGTTCATTTTTGTTTGGACATACAGCTTATTTCCGATTTTGCTCATCGCGGCACTGATATGGACGGCGATCATTGCCTGGAACGAACGGAAATTTGAGTGGAAACCTGTTCTTTACACGACGGTCGGAATGGTTCTGGGAAATATTGTCAATCCGTATTTTCCGAAAAATCTCAAGTTGTTTTATGAACACTTCATGGAGAAGTTCAACGTTGGAGGCGATTTTGCCGTAGCGGTCGGCGGCGAATGGTATGCATATAGCGGACAAGATCTGCTGATGACATTTCCGATCGCTCTCTTGGCGATGTTGGTGGGTTACATATTGTTTGCACCAAGAGCCGGGAAACTCCCGGAAAAGGCGACGTTTTTTCTGGTTTTTGCCACGATTTTGATCGCGTCGCAATTTCGTTCGAAGAGATTTG
The DNA here is from genome assembly GCA_036824525.1 of Pyrinomonadaceae bacterium. GTDB lineage: Bacteria > Acidobacteriota > Blastocatellia > Pyrinomonadales > Pyrinomonadaceae > DAITAB01. The sequence goes on along the minus strand of DAITAB010000061.1, from coordinate 8,856 downwards.
CCGAATACTTTCCGCCATTCGCGATTTTGTTTGCCGCCTTTAGTCTTCAGGCGTTTTTGCAGCCGGCAGTTCAGGAGTTGCCGGATGAATTCAAACGCGACCTTCAGCCATTTCTTGATTCCGAGAAAGCAACCGAACGCGAAAATTATTTGAAGCGGGTTCGGAATTTCATTTCGGTCGGTGTATTGGCGGTGTTTTGTATTCTTGCCGCTTACAATTTTGCGGGAATGCAGTTCTATGGTTTCCGGCAAGTTGGATTACGGGAAACTATTAAAGACAACGAATCGAACACGAAATATCAGACGGCAATGGCTTGGATAACGGAAAATGTTCCTGATGGTGAAAGGATATTCAATTGCAACTGGGATGATTTTCCCAAGATGTTTTTTTACGATCAGAAACACACGTATGTTTACGGTCTCGATCCGAATTATTTCTACACGGCGAATCCGGAGCTCTACAAATTCGTAAAAGAGGTTACGGAAGGAAAGATTGAAGATCCCGGTCCGGCAATACGCGAAAAGCTAGGCGCGCGTTTTATTTTTTCCGATGCGAAAGAAAACACGGATATGATCGCGAATTGTCTTGAGAGTGGTTGGTGCGAAACCGCTTACGATGACGATGAAGCGATTGTTTTAGAAATTCGGGAAGAGAAGGGCGAGCCGCCATCAACCGACGTGGATGAAGGCGACGATGGCGCGATAACCGACGACGAAAATACCAATGCTGACAACACCGTCGATGATTCGGCGAACGACGACGAAGATCTGGATTCGGCAAACGACGAAACGGACGACAATTCGGACGAGACCAACGTTGAATCGAATAATTGACGATGTTCAACTTTTTGAAATTATCGGTAGCGTTAGCGCTTGTTTTTCTTGTAGGCTGCGGAAATGTCGCGGAAAATCGCGAAGAGCCGCTTCCAACTCCGGCGCCGACGGTCAGGAAACCCGATGCGGTTGAAAAACTCGAATACGTTCAAACCGGTAACTTTGAATTTGTGTTCACGTTTCGGCGTCGCGATGGCGGAGAGCTTGAATCGGATGATCGAATATTTCTCCGCGAAAAGTGCGGAGCGGAAGTTAACCAGTGGGTTGTTACTGACGACAAAAAGATGGCGATTGCCGGAACGAATTTTCTTGTTGAGCCAAAAAATATGTTGGAGCTTCGGCGGCGATTTATCGTGGAAGATTTTTCGAAAAATCGGTCGGCAGCAAAAGATGCAGGAACCAAATCGAATTCGAATTTGATTTCGGGAAACGATATCCGATGACTGAAATGACGAACAAAACTGACACCGGAAGCGGCGACAATTCGCCGAGTCAACGCGTGATATTGGATTCCTCAACTCCTTCGGCACGGATTATTGTGCGGGTGGTGTTGATAACGCTAGCGATAATTTTTCTTGCAGAATCGCTCAGAGACATTCTCTCGTCACTCGGGCATTTTTTCTTCTTAATCGTTATCTCGATATTTTTCGCCTATGTGATCGAGCCATTGGTCAGACTTGTCCGTAAACCATTTGAAGAAAGAAACCTCGAGAAACTGATGCCTCGACCGCTGGCGATCTTCGTTTCGTTTCTGGCGGTTTTCTTAATTTTGGGAATTGCGATCTCTTATCTCGCGCCGGTTGTGGTCGAGCAGGGAAAACGATTTTGGGCGAACTTTCCCGCGTATACGACTTACGTACAGACGCAGATTCGCGATCTCAATCAGAACTTCGAACGATATAAAATTCCCGATCAGGTTCAGGACCAGGTCTCGGGTCGGGCGAGTGACTTTATAACGCAGGCGGGAACAGCAGTCACCACATTTCTGATTTCGCTTGCCGGGTATTTGCCTTGGCTGATTCTCGTGCCCGTTTTGAGTTTCTTTTTTCTCAAAGACGCAAAAATGCTTCGAAACTCATTCTTGCGTTTTTTCCCCAGCGGAAACTGGCGCGGTCGCGCGGAATCGATCGTCAATGATGTAAACATCACGCTGGCTTCCTATACTCGCGCGCAGATTATTTCCTGTCTTTTGATCGGAACGATTTGTACGGTGATCTTTTCACTTGCGGGAGTTGATTATGCGTTGCTGCTTGGAATCGCGGCGGGCGCATTGGAGTTTATTCCGCTGCTTGGTCCATTTGCGATCGGCGTGGTTGCCGTAAGCATTGCGGGTTTTTCCGGTTCATTGTCACAAGCGATTTGGGTCGCGGCGTTGCTGATCGTCCTTCGAATCATTCACGATTACTTCACATATCCGAGAATCATTCGCGGCGGTATTGATATTCATCCGCTGCTTATAATCTTGTCAGTACTGGCGGGCGAACAGCTTGCAGGAATTCCCGGAGTCTTTATGGCAGTTCCATGTATTGCCTTAATTACCGTCTTATACAAACACCTAGTGCAATATCGCGGGCGAGCGAACGTGTTTCCGCCAAACGAGTCCAAGGCAAAAGCAACCTCCGAACTTAACGAAACGTCAGACATTGCTCTCGATTAGCCGTGCGAGGTTTTTGAAAGTCGCGGGTTGTTCGTCTCCATCAACGAAATAAATTCATCAAAATGTTGGATCGCATCATGCGGTCCCGGTGCCGCTTCCGGATGGTATTGAACCGAAAATGCGGGAAGTGATTTGTGCCGGATTCCGGCAATCGTATTGTCGTTTATGTTTAGGTGTGAGATTTCGATTTCATCGGGAAGCGTTTTCTCGTCAACGGAAAAACCGTGATTGTGTGCGGCGATCGCGATTTTTCCGGTGCGCAGATCTTTTATAGGATGATTTCCGCCGCGATGACCGAAGTGTAGTTTGAAAGTCTCGGCTCCAAAAGCGGAAGCGAGTAGCTGATGACCCAAACAAATGCCGAAGATCGGAAGTTTCGATTGAGATAGTTTTATGATTTCTGCGCAAACGCTTTTCATCGATGCGGGATCGCCGGGTCCATTGGAAAGAAAAACTCCGTCAGGCGCAGTTTTCAAAACGTCGGCAGCCGAAGAATTTGAGGGCACTACCGTAATGCGGCAACCCCGCGCCGCCAATGATCGAAGCGAATTTGTCTTCACTCCAAAATCGAAACAAACCACATGAAATTTCTCATCGCCATCAGCAGGGAAAGTGTAAGGCGCTTTGGTAGAAACCAAACTCGCCAATTCGCGATTGAGCATTTTAGGAGCGCTTCGGGCTTTTTCGAGAAGGCTTTCTAAATTTGAATCAATATTTGAAATGCAGGCGCGCATAGCGCCTTTATCGCGAATGTGTCTGACGAGCGCGCGGGTATCGATGTTCCCGATTCCGTTTATATTTTCGCGTTTCAGATATTGATCAAGAGTTTCCCGTGCGCTCCAATTTGAAGCGACGCGGCTCAATTCGCGCACAACAAAACCTTCAACCCAAATCCGACGCGATTCCACGTCGTTATAATTTACGCCGTAATTTCCTATGAGCGGCGGTGTCATACAAACAATTTGTCCGGCATAACTCGGATCGGTGAGAATTTCCTGATATCCGGTCATCGAAGTATTGAAAACGATCTCGCCGCATCTTTCGCCATCGGCGCCAAATGCGAGTCCACGAAATGCGCGCCCGTCTTCGAGCATCAAAAAGGCTTCTTTTTCCTGTTTCATCTTTGGAGTTGAACTTTAGAAAAAAAAACGTCGCGATTCAAGAACTCGCGACGAAATTAGATTCTGAATTTCTAAAAACACTATTCATCCGGATCTGTGGTGTCCGCTGAAACGATTCGATCAAATGAGTTATCTCCATTCAAGACGTATTCACCGCGTCGCAAAAATCCTATGTTTGACGGGTCCCAATAACGAAAAAATACTTTGCCGTAAATATATTTTTCGGGAACCAAGCCCCAAACTCTCGAATCGGAAGAATTATCGCGATTGTCACCCATCACAAAATACGTATGATTTTCCACGGCTCGCGGCGCAAATGAACTAATCGATCGATTGTATTCTGGGTCCAAATAAGCCTCGTGCATTTCATTTCCATTCACGAAAACGATTCCATTTCTCAGTTCGACGGTATCGCCCGGCAGACCAATAACGCGTTTTACGTAGCTCTTTTCCGGATCTTTTGGATACCAAAAGACCACAACATCGCCGCGTTCGATGTGTCCCCAGCTAACGCTTTTCCAGTTGTAATACACAAGTTTATTCACCAGCAGTCTTTCACCGTCGTGAAGTTGTGGGTTCATCGACCCGCCTTCGACGACGACCGGCTGCGCGACGAAAACGCCAAAAAGTATAAACACCGATACGACCAAAACTATGTCTCGGATAAGGCGCAGAGTTTCACCGTAAAAAAGATCGCGAGTTTCACCCCGAAGGCTTCGAACGATCACATCTTTGTCGTCGTCAGGATGAATCATCCCATACGACGGTTGTGGTTTTTTTCTAAAATCAAACATAATCACGTAAATCTTCCGGCGCTGATCTGCAAATTGCCGCTTGCTGCATACTTGGATGCGCCAAATACAAGTTAGCTCCAAAAATGACGGCTTGTCAAAAAAATACCTGTTCACGCTTCGCGGTGGAATTTTACCTATGAATGAAGATCTTCGACGACTCTTTCCCGCAGCAGAAAAACACACTTATCTAAACAGTGCGGCGGTTTCTCCGATGCCATCGATTTCCGTGGAAGCAGTGAATTCACAGCTTCGCGATGTCTCGGAAAACGGGACCATAAACTATGCAAACTGGCTCGAAACGAAAAAACGAGCCCGAGAATTGGTCGGTAAAATGCTTGGCGTCCGACCGGATCAAATAGCGTTTTTGCGAAACACCTCGGACGGAGTTTCGTGTATCGCTAACGGACTCGATTGGTGCGAAGGCGAGAATGTCGTCTCCTTTGAGCGCGAATTCCCCGCGAACTTTTATCCTTGGCGGAGAATTCGGGATAAATACGGAATCGAATTGCGCTTGTGTCCGGAAAGAAATGGACGCATCGATTTAGACGAGTTCATTGGAATGATCGACGCGAATACGCGTGTCGTTTCAATAAGTGCGGTGCAATTCTCCACCGGTTTCCGCGCAGACCTCGAACGAATCGGTCGCGCGGCACGCGATCACGATGCGCTTTTTGTCGTAGATATTATTCAAGCCTTCGGAGCGTTGCCCTTGGATTTATCGGCGCAGTTTGTTGATGCGGCGTGCGGCGCCAGTCACAAGTGGTTATGTGCGCCGGAAGGTTGCGGAATTCTTTATCTGAATGACCGGGCGAGTGAAAGAATCGAGCCGACTTTGGTTGGCTGGATCAGTGTCGCGGACACATTTAATTTCGACGATCGTAATCAAGCTTTTCGCGAAGGCGCTCTCGCCTTGGAAAGCGGAACGGACAATACGTCTCTCTTTTATGGTCTCGAGAAGAGTTTGAAGTTATTAAATGAAACAGGCGTCGCGAAAATTGCGGCATATCTGGAGGAATTGACCGATAGTCTTTGTTCGCGAGTTACACGTAAGAATTATGAGATCGTCAGCTCACGAAAGGCGGGAGAAAAATCGCAGATCGTGAGCGTCCGGAACCGAAAAGGATTGTCGCCATTTCAAATCTACGAAATGCTCGAACGAGAAAACGTTATTGTTTCGGCGCGAGGAGATTGCCTGCGGATCTCACCTCATTTTTTCAATAATGAATCGGACATCGAAAGGCTCTGCGAAGTTTTGCCGGAGAGTTAATCACCAAGCAAATTATCTGCGGAAACTTGCGGCGTGAGTTCATCGAGGTTGAGGCGGATCATTCCGCCGGCATCGGAGAAAGCTGTCATCGCTGCGCGTTTCTTGTTGCGGGAATAAAAGACCAGCATTCCCGTCAACAACCCAATTATCAAAGCGAAGGATAGTCCGACCACTACAGAAATAAATATCGTAAAAAAAACTTCAGAGGTTCCTTCGATAAACCGTCGCTCGGCGCGCTGAAGCATAAAGGGGTCTTCGCCGAGCCACTGCACCATTTTCTGATACTTGATTTGATCAAGTAACACGTTTGCCGCCGCTTCATTGGGAGCATCGAAAACAAACGCATTGTAATTTCCGATGCGCCGGAAGAAGATCGGCGCGGTCAAATTTGCGTTGGAAAGTGATTCTTTCGATTTGTTGTCTGTTTCAATTGAGTCCTGCGGCGAATTGAATTCGACCAAAAGAAGTTTTCCGCTATCGTAACTCGCAAAGACCGCTTCAGTACCGCCGGCGAAATCAATAATTGTAACGACGGGAGAATCGCCGATGGCATTTTTAAGCTCCGTCGAATTTCGAATGTAAACAGATCGATATTGGGCGTTCTCCCAATCGGGAAGGTGTTTGGTCAAAACGGGAATTCCGTCGTCCGACATTTCCTGACTTATTTCGACGACCGTTCCTTGTGCGAACAAGGAAAACGTTGCGCAGCAAATCAAAATTACTATTTTGGTCAATCGTTGAAGCATTGTTTTCATTAACGGATCAAAGCCCGCGCCCAAACGGATTCCTGATATTAGCACCTTGCAACGACTCGGAAAACATTCGCCTACTTGAGCGGATTCGATGCCTTTTATCGCGTTAAAGATGTAATAAGCAAATAGCGGCAAACCTTCGACGCAAAAAAGGCATCGGCTACACGCTTTCGTTTGCGTCGCACGAATTCGTTTGTAACCTAAGGTCGAATAATTGCCGTTTTTTGCTGAAACAAGGCTGTTTTCCGCCATTGATTCACGGGCGGATTCGAATGGCACGGCAATTGAGATGTCATAGGTCGAGGGGGAATTCTTCTTATGACCAATACAGATACTTTGAACTTATCTATTCAGCCAACGACGCTTGCTGTGGAGCTCGATCTGGAGAAATTTGCAGTAGAAGAAACGGCGATCGAAACCACCGGAAGCAATGACCTTGCGCTCGCGCGGGCAGCCGCCAAAGGGCAAATGTCGGCATTCGAGGAGCTTTATTCGCGGCATCATCGAAGAGTTTATTCGATTTGTTTGCGAATGCTGCAGAATTCTGCGGAAGCTGAAGATTTGACCCAAGATGTCTTCATTCAACTTTATCGCAAGATCGGAAGTTTTCGTGGCGATTCCGCCTTCACTACATGGCTGCATCGCATGACGGTCAATCAGGTCTTGATGCACTTCCGAAAGCGCACAGTGAAATTTGAAAAGACGACCGATGAGGGCGAAACGCCGATTCAGATCGTAGCCGGCACGGAAAATTCCGCTCGTATGCCGATTGTGGACAAGATCGCGATTGAAAAAGCGATTGAGTCTTTACCGAATGGATATCGAAAAGTGTTTTTGCTTCATGATGTTCAGGGTTATGAGCATGAGGAAGTTGCAAGAATTCTCGGTTGTTCGGTCGGAACTTCTAAATCGCAGTTGCACAAAGCGCGCCTCAAAATGCGTAAGCTCTTGAGAAAGAAAATGCCGCCGCGCCTTGTGCGGTCTTGGTAAATGAAAGTTTGTGGAATATCGAAAGGCTTCTCGATTATCGAGAAGCCTTTTTTATTCGAATAATTCACTAGGGTTCGATCGGTTCTTTCTTGCCGCCGACCGGTTCAAAAGGAAGAAAATTAATTTCAAACCAAGCGCTTGCGACCGCAAGATATTCGCGTCGCTGCCATGATGGAGTTTCGGTATATCTCCGACGGTCAGCTGTGATGCCGACGCTGTCAATTCCCAAATTCTCGCAAAGGAAAATCGCGCGCGGCAGATGAAATTCCTGAGTTACGAGAATCGCTTTCGACACGCCGAAAATTTCTTTGGCTCGATAACAAGTGTCGTAGGTTCTGCGTCCCGCAAAATCTAGAACTATGTCTTCTTCCGGCACGCCGAGTTCCATCGCAGTGTTTTTCATCGCGGTCGGTTCGTCGTATTGATGTGTGGGATTATCGCCGCTCATTAGAATTTTTTTTACGCGACCGGCGCGATAAAGTTCTACCGCGGTTAAGACGCGATCATATAGAACGGGTGAAACTTCATTCTCGCTCCAAACTTTTGCGCCGAAAACGATGGCAATTCGCTTCGGATCTTCCACCGGAATTTCCGTCATCGAAGTTTCAAGTTTATCGGCGGCAAAGGAATTTACCTGGCGAGTGATGAAGTAAAGTGCCAGCAAGCCGATGATTGCGACCGCTATAAGAAGCACGAGAATTCGCTTGAGCCATTTCATAAAGTCGGAGCGCGGAATTCATTCCGCCGAATGCGAACTGAAGTTCGCGTTCCAGTGGCGCACTTAAATTTCAAATCCAGCTTTCACTTATCACGATATTCCGCGTTGAAAGTTCGGCAATAAATGTTTCCGAATCGATCGCGATTTCCTGTGGTGTAGCGCCGCGTTGCGAAACCTCACCGCGCGCCATCATTTGCGCGATGATCGAAGCGGGAAACGCCGTCGTACGCATCATCGCGCTCATTCCGGTTTTCGGATCGAAGCGATCAACGATGTCATATCTCAGACGTTTTTTCGCGCCGTTTTTTGTCCCAACGAATTCGAGTCGCACCAAAACATAATCGGGCTCATCTGCGGGAAGATGTTTTGTAAGAAGTTCGCCGAATACTTTTCGCGGAATTACTTTTTGAAAATCCGGAGAAGCTTTGGTAGCCGGTTTTGATGAACGGAATAATAGGTTTCTGTCGTTGCACCAAAACCCGCATAAAATCGTGCAACACCCCGAATATTTGAACCTTCAAAATCGAGAATCAGTTTTTCACCGGCGTTGTTTTGAATGAAGGTGTCGATTAGCAAAAACATGGCACTTTTTTCAATTCCGGTTTGATTGGATGACGCGGCCAAATAAATGCTCTTCTGATTTGATGTCATAAAGAAAACCGATGCCACCAGATTGTTGCCCGAATCCCATGCCCCATAAATTTCTCCCAACTGATGATCAAGT
>DAITAB010000060.1:0-12374 GCA_036824525.1 Pyrinomonadaceae bacterium | reverse complement strand
TTCTTCTTTCGTTCGTGAATAGTTGTCAGTCTTCTTATCTCAAAATTGCGCCAACCGTTGGGTGTCTTCACCCGAACTTCATCGCCTTCTTCTTTGCCCATCAGCGATTGACCAATTGGCGAAACGGTCGAGATCTTTCTTTGTTCGGGATCGCTTTCTTCAGAGGTGACGAGCTCATAAGTGACCTCTTCTTCGCGATCTACATCGTAAAGAACCAACATTGATCCATAAGCGACTCGATCGATCGGAATTTTTGTCAGATCAATTGACTCAACCTCACTCAAACGTTTTTGCAGTTGCCTTATTCGCGCTTGCACGATTGATTGCCTTTCCATCGCCGCCTTGTATTCAGCATTTTCGCGCAGATCGCCATACTCGCGCGCCCGCTGAATTTCCTTTGGCAGCTTGAAATGTAATTCCTCGTCTAATTGCGCCAACTCAACTTTTAACTTTTCTCTTACCTTTTCCATACTTATGATCCGGATTCCTTTGGTGCGCAAAATGAAATTCCTATATCGCGCGCCGTTCGAACTAGCTGACCGTCAACTGCGACGGTCTTAATATTTGCGATCGCTTCCGAAAGCGGTACCGTAATTACTTCTCCCGATTTCAGCGCAACCATTTTTCCTGTTTCACCATTCGCCAATTCCCGAACCGCACAGGCTCCGAAATTCGTTCCCAACATGCGATCGAAAGCATTTGGACTTCCACCGCGCTGTAGATGTCCTAAAACTACACAGCGCGATTCTTTTCCAGTCAACTCTTCGAGTTTGTGACGAACATAGTCTCCAACTCCGCCCAAACGCAAACTTTCTTTGTCGAGATACATCTCGTGTTTGCCGACCTCGCAGGCGCCTTCTGCAATCACTACATTCATAAAACGCGATCCGGCTTTCTCGCGTTCCTTCATTTTTTTCACAATCGAATCGAAAGAAAAAGGAATTTCAGGAATTAGTATTACGTCCGCGCTTCCTGCAAGACCTGAATGTAACGCAATCCAGCCCGTGTTGCGACCCATCACTTCAAGAATCATTGCTCGGTCATGCGAAGCCGCGGTGGTATGGAGGCGGTCGAGTGCTTCGGTAGCGATGTCGATCGCGGTCATAAAGCCAAAGGTAAGTTCGGTTGCTGATAAATCATTGTCGATCGTTTTCGGAACTCCGATAACGGGAAACCCGCGCTTGTGAAATTGTTCCGCGATTGCCAATGTTCCTTCGCCGCCGATTACGATCAAGGCTTCGATTTCGAGCTTCTTAAGATTTTTCAGCGCTTCGTCGATGGGCAATGGCGGAAAGGTAGTTTTCCCGTCTACCATTTTCACAAAACTTCCGCGATTTCTCGTTCCAAGAATCGTTCCGCCGCGTGGCAAAATTCCGCTTACGCTTTTAGTGGTGAGTTTCATCGTGTGGGTTTCACCGAGAATGCCTTCAAAGCTGTCTTCGATGCCCACACACTTCATTCCGAATCCGCGCACTGCTGTTCGCACCGCTGCCCGGATAACAGCATTCAATCCCGGCGCATCACCACCGCCGGTTAAGATTCCAATCTGTTTATACATATCTGACAGGAAAATAAATTCTCACAAATAATTTTCTATCTGGTCCGCACTGGCTCGTGAAACTCGCCATACTCCGGATAGTCGCGCGTCTCGATTTTTCCCGGACGCGAATTCTCGGTCAAAAGTTTCAGCGCATCCCGCAGAACCTTTTTTTGCAGTTCACGCATATCCGGTTTTCCCAAAGAATTCCCGACCTTGAATCCATTGGGATAGATCCCTCGAGGAGGACGCATCTGCGCCGATACATCGGGCGAAATTGTTATTAGCACCGTTGGAGTTCCGCGCATTTCGATTTCTCTTTGAACCGCGACGACCGTGCGGTGACAAACGTTCGGTCAGCCGCCCGTTAGGACAACCACATCTGCTCGCGAACCTCGATCAATTTCCTCGGCAATTTGCGGCGCCGTTTCTTCATACATTGTTTTGAGCTTCATCGTATATCCCATGAAGCCCACGTGTTTTTTTGCGATGTCGCCGATAAAACCTTCGGTTCTAAGGTCACGCAAAACGTCGATCGGAAAAACGACATTAATATCTTTATCGGCATCAGTGTGATCATAATGATGATGCGTGACTTTCAAACTCGGTGCATCAATGTCGCCGGCGATTACCCGATAAGTTAAATCGCCGAGATCATCAACAATATTAAATGCTTCCTGATCTAACTGATGAACGCCTCCTGCGGTGACAATCGCGACCGTCGCCTTGCTCAGATCGCCCTCAAAGGGAGTAAACGGAACGCATTTTCTTGAAATTGTGGTCATCGAATTCTGCTTCGTCAAACAAAACCGCTGAGGATTACCTTTCGGAGTCTTTCAAAATAAAACTCCGAGTCGGTTCACCTCGGCGGTTTGAATCGGTCAAGGGTTATAATTTTTTCAATGCATCGAATAACTCTTCGTTGTCGGGTTGATCGCCGATTGCGTGGACGTCGATGTAGGCTATCTTACCTTGCTTATCCACGATGAAGAGTGCGCGTTCGGAAATTCCGTCGGCATCACGATAAACTCCAAAACTTTTTGCGACCGCACCTTTCGGATGAAAATCTGCCAAAAAATCGTAGCTGATTCCTCCAAGCGATTTTGCGTAAGCGACGTGGCACGGATTACTGTCAACCGAAATGCCCAAAACTTGAGCATCATATCCTTTGAAGCGATCGAGATCAGCTTCATAGGACGGCATCTGCGCCGTTCAAACCGGTGTGAAAGCGAGCGGGAAAAAAGCCACGACCACATTCTTTCCACGCAAATCCGATAACTTAACTTTCTTTCCTTTTTCAAGGTGCGACGGAAGTTCAAAATCCGGCGCAGAGTCTCCAACCTTTAACATTTATTCGATTTCTCCTTTTTCGTTCTTCTGACGAAATACGCTCAATTAACGCGCTTCTAGATTAACGCGCGCATACTTTCCGCACAAGTTCATTACCTGAGGATTCAAGCCTCGCTTATAGTAGTCAGCAATGACAAATTCTCCCTCGTTTGGCACGGCGGTTCGTTTTTGGTTGACGCTTGGATTCATTTCATTCGGCGGACCCGCGGGGCAAATCGCTATTATGCAACGCGAAATCGTCGATAAACACCGATGGGTTTCCAGCGAAGATTTTCTTCACGCTTTGAATTACTGCATGTTGCTTCCCGGTCCGGAAGCACAACAACTCGCAACATATCTTGGTTGGCGACTTCACGGAATTCGAGGCGGCATCGTCGCAGGATCGCTTTTCATCATTCCTTCGATTTTCTTTTTGATGTTTCTATCTTTTATCTACGCGAAATACGGCGCGATTGATTCGGTCGCGGCGATTCTTTTCGGATTTAAGGCAGTCGTCGTCGCAATCGTCATCGAAGCGCTTCTGAAAATGTCTAATTGCGCATTTAAACAATCGGCGCATTTCATCATCGCGATTCTTTCGTTTGCCGCGATTTATTTTTTTGCAGTTCCTTTCCCTTTGATCATCGCCGCCGCCGCGATTGCCGGATTGATCCTTTTTCGTTCGCCAGGGAAACCAGTTTCGAAAGCTGACGCGCCGGTGAATCATTTTCATACTCTCAGGATTTTTTTTGTGTGTTTGATCTTGTGGCTCATTCCGCTCCTACTCGTATTCGCAATCACGGGCACCTCTAGCATCGCAACGAAAAATTATTTGTTTTTCACCCAGTCGGCATTTGTTACCTTCGGCGGCGCTTATGCAGTTCTTGCTTACGTAAATCAATCGGTGGTCAGCGCGGGTTGGATTACGTCGGCGCAATCCATAGACGGACTCGCACTCGCGGAGACAACACCCGGTCCGCTGATAATGGTTTTGCAATTCATCGGTTTTATGTCCGGCTGGAACAACTCCGAAGGGTTTAATCAAACGTGGTACGCGATCGCGTGTGCGCTTATTGCGACTTATGTAACTTTTCTTCCGTCGTTTTTATTTATTCTCGCCGGCGCGCCATATATTGAACGTCTTCGCGCAAATTCGCGCCTGACCGCAGCTCTCTCGGGAGTTACCGCGGCGGTAGTCGGTGTTATCGCGAATCTCGCTCTAGTTTTTGGCAGCCATGTGATTTTCAATGAAAGCCGTTTTGATGTTTTCGCACTTCTTTTAGCGGTCGGATCTTTCATCGCGCTCCATTTTTTTAAAGCCAATGTAATCATCATCGTGCTCCTAGCCGGATTGCTTGGACTCGCGAAATTTCTTTTGCTCGGTTAGTTTCTTCATATGGCTGAAGTATTTGTGAACAGAAAAGGTGCGAGGAGAATTCGCGATGGACATCTGTGGATTTACAAGAGCGATGTGCAGCGAGTAGAAGCCGCCGGTGGCGACATCGTGAGTGTTTTTGACGAGGCGCGGAATTTCGTCGGCAAAGCTTTCTACAGTGATGCCTCCGAGATTTCTTTGCGATTTCTGACGACAAAAGACGAAAACATTGACCGGAATTTCCTTGCCGCAAGAATTCGCCAATCTATCCGGCGTCGCGCATCACTCGGTGAAATTCGCTTCGGAAATTTTACCGTTTCAAACGCGACGAATGCCCGGAGACTTTTTTACTCCGAAGCTGATCTCATCCCATCGCTCATCCTTGACGATTACAATGGCGTTTTGGTTCTACAAACACTCACCCAAGGCACTGACAAGCTGAAGACATTATTTGTAGAAATTTTCGTCGAAGAACTAAAGCCAAAAGCGATCGTAGAACGAAATGACGTTTTGGTTCGCCGCCGTGAAAATCTTCCGCTAATGAGCGGACTAATTTATGGTGAATCACCTGAAGAATTTACGGTTACTCAAAACGGTTTGAATTTTATGGTCGCTCCATTTGCCGGACAGAAAACCGGCGCGTTTCTCGATCAAAGCGAAAATCATTTTGCGATAAGGAAGTTCGCCCGCGGCGATGCGCTTGACTGTTTTACGTTCAATGGCGGTTTCGCCTTGAACCTTGCGGAGGTCTGCAAAAGTGTTTTAGCACTCGATATCTCCGAGGAAGCAATCGCCGTTGCCAACAGAAATGCGTCGCTTAACAATATCCACAATGTCGAATTCCGGGCGGCAAATGTCTTCGATGCGTTGCGCGAATTCGAAACGGAAGGAAGAAGGTTCGACACGATCGTTCTTGACCCGCCGGCATTTGTAAAGAATCGAAGCGCGCTCAAATCCGCAATGCGCGGATACAAGGAAATAAATTTACGTGCCCTCAAACTTCTGAATCCATCCGGAATTCTCGTAAGTTGCAGTTGTTCATTTCACGTTTCAGAAAGTATGTTGCAGGAAGTTATCGAAGACTCCGCGCGAGACGCAAAACGCCGGCTGCATCTCTTAGAAAAACGTATGCAAGCTTCCGATCATCCGTCCCTTTTGGGAGTTCCCGAAAGTTCTTATCTTAAGTGTTTGATTTTCGAAATTATCGGGGAAGGAATCAGCCGACAGAAGTAATAGTTTTTTGAAAACTCAATGCCATTCGCGCCGCTTCGGGAATCGAATCCAAACCTTTCAGAACTTGCGGATCATTTTCCAATAAAACCTGGCTTCCCGCTTCGCCCGAATAAGTAGCAGTTGCCAGCTCTTCGCGAATGCGCCATTTTGCGTAATCAAGTTGAGCCTTCAGATTCTCTGAGGATAATCCGTTCTTCGTGTCGCTTAAAACAAACATCTTGAATGCCTCAAGAATCTTGTCGGTTACCACAAATTCATCGGGTCTTACCGTTTGAATGTTCTTTTGAGTTCCGACACGAAATTCTTCAAGTCCGCTAATCTTTCCTGCCACCAGTTGGCGGGTGAAATAAAATGCCGCCTCATTCATTCTCTGACGCAACGGCGAAAATATAAGCGGAGGCGCCTTAAGATCTGGTTCTATTCCGCGTCCGCCATAAAGAATCCGACCGCCGGCGGTCGGCACTGCGTCGCCTTTCGGCGGTGCAGGCGAATTTGCGTCCGCTTTGGAATTTGAATCGCTGTTAGTTTGATGATTGTAATAATCGTAGATTGAGCCGCTGGAATAATCGCGTTGGAGCGATCTTCCAAAAGGCGTGTAATAACGCGCCGTCGTAAGCGACATTCCGGTTCCCGCCGGCAGAGAAAATACGCGCTGCACTAAACCTTTTCCGAAACTCTCATCGCCGACGATAATTCCGCGTCCGTAATCCTGAATTGCGCCCGCAACGATTTCCGAAGCGGATGCCGAAAATCCATTTATCAAAACGACCAGCGGAAAGTTCTCAACGCGCGACCCGACCGCACGCAAATCTTCCGATTTTGAAAAACGCGAGCGACCTTTTACCGAAACGATAGTCTGCCCGCGCGGAATAAACCTGCTTGATACCTCAATCGCCTGCGGAAGAAGTCCGCCCGGATTTCCGCGAAGGTCGAGAATCAAATTCTTCATTCCCGATTTCTTTAGTTCGGTAATTGCGCGATCAAGCTCCTCCGAAGTTGTCTCCTGAAATCCTCCGGTTAATCCGATGTATCCGGTTCCATCGCGCAACATAAAGAAATTCCTTACCGAAGGAAAAGGAACTCCATCGCGCGTCAATTCCATTTCAATTGGATTCGCCTCAGAAGCACGGTCGATTTTTATTTTTACAAGCGAACCGCGCACTCCGCGCACATTCTTGGAAACTTCTGCACTCGTCCATTTCTCGGAATTTTTTCCGTCAATCTCGACAAATTTGTCGCCATATCGAAGTCCGGCTTTCTCCGCCGGAGTTCCCGAAACAACCGACTGCACATAAACGCCGTCACGATGTTGAAGTATTGAAACTCCGATACCGAAAAATCTCGATGACTGTTCTTCATAGAGTTTCTTCAGTTCTTCGCGATTAAAAAAAGATGAGTGCGGATCGAGTGCCCAAAGCATTCCTTGAATGGAGCTCTCGGCAACTTTTTCGTGATCGACCGGGGCGATATAGTTGTCTTCGATAACCGAAAGCGCTTCCGAATAATTTGCGGCAATCTCCGGTGATTCAACGCCCGAATAGTCAGTCCGATTTGGAAGGCGAACAAACAAACCGCCGGCGAGCGCGCCGAGCGCGACAACCAGAAGACCGAAATTTCGGAACCGTTTTTCCATGGCGAACTTTTAAAATATATCACATCCGCGGAATGCCGCTTACTGCTTTAGGGATATTTTGATTGTGAATGCGACGGTTCGACAATTCGCGTGTGAACTTTTAACATCGGCATTTATTGACCTAGAAGTTGTAAACCCGATTCGATGATCTCAATCGTAATTCCCGCTTTCAATGAATCCGAAAGGCTGAGTGCCACGCTCCGCCGCATCGCCGTTTATTTATCTTCATCGGAATTTGCATCGGAGATAATCGTGGTTGACGATGGCTCAATCGATGACACCGCAGATCTTGCTCAAAAAGTTTTCAACGAGTTCCCTGGCACCAACCAACGCGTAATTCGCTACGAAACCAATCGCGGAAAAGGTTTCGCTGTTCGGACGGGATTGGAAGCCGCAAAAGGCGATGTCGCATTATTTTCCGATGCAGATCTTTCCACTCCGATCGAGGAGATGACAAAACTCATCTCGCCGATTGAGCTTGGCGAATTCGACATAACCTTTGGATCGCGCGCACTCGATCGTTCTCTCATCGGTGAGCATCAACCATGGCGACGCGAACAAAGCGGAAAGGTATTTAATCTAATCGTTCGCCTCGCGACCGGTTTACCATTTTGGGATACGCAATGCGGATTCAAGGCTTTCAATATGAATAAATTTCGCAGGCTTTTGCCGCTTATGAAAATTAATCGATTTGGTTTTGATGTAGAATTTCTTTACGTCGCCCAAAAACATAAACTTCGTCTGAAAGAAATTCCTGTGCGATGGAATCACCGCGAAGCGTCGCGGGTCAGCTTTCTTCGCGATAGTCACAAAATGTTTCGAGAGGTTCTTCAGATTCGCCGCTATGACCGGCGCGGTCTTTATGAACTTGAAATGTAACAAGGAGAGTTTCAGATGTCGGCACGCCTGAATGTGAATATTGATCATGTCGCGACGGTTCGCGAGGCAAGGAAAACCATAGAGCCTGACGTTCTCGAAGCCGCTGTGATTTGCGAACGCGCGGGCGCTCATGGAATTACGGTTCATCTGAGGCAGGATCGTCGGCATATTCAAGACGCGGATGTGAACATTCTTCGAGACAAGATTTCAACCTACTTGAATCTCGAAATCGCCGCTTCCGATCCGATGATCGCATTTGCGATCGCGACCAAGCCGGACGCAGTTTCGCTTGTGCCGGAAAGTCCGAATGAAGTCACAACGCAAGGCGGACTCGATGTCGTTTCAAATTCGGAAAACATAAAAAACGCTGCAAAGAGTCTTCGCGATGCCGGAATTGTGGTGAGTATGTTTATTGATCCAATCACATCGCAAATTGAAGCTGCGGCAAAAGCCGGAGCGCAACAGATCGAAATTTGCACCGCAAGATATGCCGAACTCACACTCGAAAATCCTTCGGACTCAAAAGTTGTTCTAGATGAACTCATGCAAATTTGCGAAGCCGCGCTGCTCGCAAATAAACTCGGACTGCAGGTCGCTGCCGGTCACGGACTCACGACGGCAAATGTCCGTGCGCTCGCGAAGATCGATGCGATCGCCGAATACAACATCGGTCACCACATAATTTCTCGTGCGATTTTTGTCGGATTGGAAAGCGCCGTGAAAGAGATGGTCTCAGCGATCACGGGAAAACATTCGCCCGATTAAAACTATCGGGATTCCCGCCGGCGATAAACTCCTTCTCATTTGATTTTGAAATTCGAGTGTGAAATGTTTCTCTTGAATCTTTAAAGACAGAAAATGTTTCAGCCTCGGGTCTTTCGCACAGGTACATTCGCAATTGCTACCGAAATGTTTCGGCTGGCAGTGGCGAGTCTTCGCAACAATAAGCTTCGCACTCTATTAACTCTTCTCGGTGTAATCGTCGGCGTCTCTGCGGTGATCGCAGTTGTAACGATTATCAATGGACTCGATCAGACCGTGGCATCAACTTTTTCTTCGCAAGGTTCGACTGTTTTCACCGTTTCAAAAAGACCGCTGGTAATTACGAGTCGTGAAGACTTCATAAAATTCAATCGAAGAAAAGACGTGACTAAGTTTGATGCCGACGCAATTCAGCGTCTTTGTTCGCTCTGTTGGCGGATTTCTTATTCGGTAAACGGACGACAAACCGTCAGATATGGTGAAAATGTTTCCGATAACGTGCCGATTCGCGGAACAACACTCTCGACTTTTGACATAGACGCACTCGTAATCGAAGCCGGAAGAACATGGACTGAGATGGAGGAAAAATCCGCACAGAATGTCGCGGTAATCGGTGCGGACCTTTTAAAGAATGTGTTCAACGGCGCATCGGCGGAGCAAGTCATCGGTAATGAGTTGCGGGTCGGCGGGAGAGAATATCGAATCGTAGGAACCGTAACGCCGATGGGAAATGTGCTCGGCATTTCGCGTGATAATTTTGTGTTGATACCTTATGAAACCGGCATACGAGTTTTCGGCGCAAATGATTCGCTGGTGATAAGCGTGCAGGTTGAAAACTCGTCGCTCTTTGATGATGCAAAAGAACAAGCCGGGGCGATTATGCGAAGTCGCAGGGGAAAGATTCTTCTTACTACAACAGACGGCAACATCGAAGAAGATGAAGGTTTTTCCGTCGAGTCGCAGGATGTTTTTATCGGACTTTATAAAACTGCTACCGACAACATATATATCGTAACGATCGGAGTTGCGGCGATTTCGCTCGTAGTCGGCGGAATCGTCGTAATGAACATAATGCTTGTTTCGGTTACCGAGCGAACCCGCGAAATCGGACTTCGAAAAGCTGTCGGCGCAAAGGCTAGCCACATTCTGGGACAGTTCTTAATTGAAGCGGTCGTATTAACTTCGGTCGGCGGTCTTATCGGAGTCTTCGCCGGATTTTTTCTCGCCGTAGCTATCGCGCTAATCATCGGCTTTCCGACTCTTATTAGTGTTTGGGCAATGATCTTAGGTGTGGGAGTTTCCACGACTGTTGGCGTTATAAGCGGCTTGTATCCCGCTTGGAAGGCATCGAAACTCTCGCCGGTCGATGCCATGAGAAGAGAATGACATATCAAACCTTAAGAGAATCAGCATTGATGGCGTATGAAAACGTACGCGAAAACAAGCTGCGCTCATCACTCACAATTTTGGGCGTGATGGTCGGAGTCGTTACCGTTATGTTTATGGTTTCCATCATTCAGGGATTGAATCGTTCATTCGCCAACCAACTCGAAGCACTCGGATCACAAACGATTTTCGTCACCAAATTCGAACCAAGTTTCGGACGCGAGCCTAGCCAGGAAGAAAGAATGCGAAAAGAATTGACGTTGGCTGATGCAGATGCGATACGCGCGGAATCGCCTTCCCTGATTGGAGTTTCGCCGATTCAACGAAAAATTGCGGAGACGGTTCGCTATCGCGAGAAACAATCCGATACACCAATTCTTCTCGGTGTTACGCCCTACTATGAATTCACGCAATCCAGTTACATCGGCGAAGGCAGATTCATTTCCGACGACGATATCGAACGACGAACGAATATCGTAGTGCTCGGTCTTGATGTCGTGAAAGCTATGTTTCCCGATGAAGATCCGATTGGGAAAGACATTAAGATTGGCGGATATCCGTTTAAGGTCGTCGGCGTAATGGAAAGTCTCGGATCGTTTTTCGGGCAATCGCGCGACAACTCGGTTTTTATTCCGATCACCACTTTTCAAAAATTTTGGAAGCGCGATGATTTTCCCGAAATTATTTTTGCCGTGATCGTGAGACCGAAAGATCGCGCCAGCGTTTCGGCGGCGATTGATGAAGTTCGGCAGGTTTTGCGAAAACGTCGTTTTCTAAAAACAGGTGAGAAAGACAACTTTGGAATTTCATCGCAGGATTCGCTGATGGATGTTTATAACCAACTGACTGGCGCGACATATTTGGTACTGACCGCTGTTTCGGCAGTCGCGCTGATGATCGGCGGAATCGGAGTGATGAACATAATGCTGGTCTCGGTAACGGAACGCACGAAAGAAATCGGGGTGAGAAAAGCGGTGGGTGCGACGCAAAACAGCATACTCGTTCAATTTCTCGTAGAAGCCGTTTTACTCACGGCAATCGGCGGCTTAATCGGTTTGGCTATCGGTGAGCTTGCGAGCTATCTGATGAATAAATACTCTCCACTTCCCGCCTTCATTCCATTTTGGGCAATCGCGATCGGCATCGGAGTTTCGGCTGGTGTAGGAATAATTTTTGGACTTTATCCGGCTTGGAAAGCCGCTAGGATGGATCCGATCGAAGCGCTGAGATACGAGTAAACTTCCAACTCTCAACGCGGAGTCTTTAGCATATTCTTCAAGGCTTTTCCTGTATGCGATTTCTTCGCCGAGATGATTTCCTCCGGCGTTCCGCATGCGACCAACTTTCCGCCGCCTTCGCCACCTTCCGGTCCGAGATCAATTACGTAATCCGCGCATTTGATCACGTCTAAATTGTGTTCGATCACGATTACGGTGTTTCCGGTATCCACCAGCTTCTGCAAAACTTCGAGTAATTTGTGAACGTCTGCGAAGTGAAGTCCCGTGGTGGGTTCATCGAGAATGTAAATGGTTTTTCCGGTGGCGCGTTTTGAAAGTTCTTTCGCAAGTTTTATGCGCTGCGCTTCACCGCCGCTCAAGGTCGTCGCGGATTGTCCGAGTTTTATGTAACCGAGACCGACATCAAGCAAGGTCTGCAGTTTTTGTTTGATCTGAGGAATATTTTCCAGAAGCGGAAGAGCTTCTTCGATTGTCGTATCGAGAATTTCGGCGATGGATTTTCCTTTGAATCTCACCGCAAGTGTTTCGCGATTGTAGCGACCGCCGCGGCATACATCACACATCACATAAACATCCGGAAGAAAATTCATCTCGATGCGTTTCATTCCGTCGCCTTCGCAGCCTTCGCAGCGTCCGCCCTTTACATTAAAAGAAAATCTTCCCGCCTTATAACCTCGCTCGCGCGATTCGGGAAGCATCGCGTAGAGTTCGCGAAGCGGCGTGAATAATCCGGTATAAGTCGCTGGATTCGAACGCGGAGTCCGACCGATCGGAGATTGATCGATCTCGATAATTTTATCTACGAGTTCGAGTCCTTCGACCGAATCGTGTTCCAGTGGCGGCGTCAGCGAACCGTAAACCTCACGCGCAAGCGCGCGATGCTGGGCTGGGAGGCCGGGCACGTGGGCGTGGCGTAACATCAAGGCAGCACGGTGTCGTAGCCCGGATGGAGCGCAGCGCAATCCGGGAACGATGGTGCAGATTGCTCGGTCCCTCCCGCAT
>DAITAB010000236.1:0-3763 GCA_036824525.1 Pyrinomonadaceae bacterium | reverse complement strand
CCCCAACTGACGCGGAATTAGCCACCGGTTTTACGGTTATCGCTGCAAAACCGGGTGGTGCGGGCGATGTTCCTTATGTTATTCAGGTCAGCGAGCGCGGCGA
This sequence comes from Pyrinomonadaceae bacterium, assembly GCA_036824525.1. Classification (GTDB taxonomy): domain Bacteria; phylum Acidobacteriota; class Blastocatellia; order Pyrinomonadales; family Pyrinomonadaceae; genus DAITAB01. Next base: position 3,660 of record DAITAB010000236.1, on the reverse strand, counting down.
GATCCTTCAAATTTTACCGTAGTTAAATCGATCTCAAATACGTTATACTTTTGCTGGGTGGAAACACCCGGCAATCTCTTCGCCAGTTAGAGATTGTTCCTACATCCAACATTTCTCTTCTCAACCCTAATGAGCAACCCATTGAATGCATTTGAAGATTTTCTCGAAGAACTACGCGATGAGAATCTAATAGAAAAACCCCGCGAAAATTCCGTCCAAGTTGAATCCAAACACAGTTCGGATTTAGCAATACCCGTGTCGGTTCCGGAGACGGAATCCACATCACCTGTTATAAACCAACTCAAAGAAAGTAATTTGAGTGAAGAAAATGAGTCGAAAGTTTCCGCGGAGAGCGAAGCGAGTGAAGGCGGAAATGAAACGGCAATAGCAGTAATGGAGTACGGCGCAAGCGATGCGGAGATTCCGGTAGCTGCCGACATTTCGGATGAAGAACTCCGGGCGCTTCTGGCTGAAGCGGAAGAGTTGGACCGAATTGCCGAATCGGGTGCGACCGAAAGACCGCAAACTACTTCTGAAAACTCAGAAACTCTGCGTGAATATCCGGTCAGCGAAGACGAAGTTTCTTCGACTGAAATCTCGGTGTATTCCGATCCATCGGATCCGACGCAACGCGATGAAGAAATTGATTCGGAAAGCGAGGAACCATTCAAAAGTTCGACCCGGGAAATCACCAATGGACCCAAAGATTCTTACGACGATTCTCATGGATTCAAGATTATGGTTGGCGAGGAAACCTCCGGATTTTCGGAAGTCGCAGAGGGATCCATTAACGGTGATAAAGAAGAGCTGTGGAACGGAGAAGACGATTCTTCCTTCAATTCCTCCTCGAGCACTTTGAAGAATGCCGCAAAACCGCCAAGTCCGCTTGAATCTATAAATGCTGCATATAACGCCGTTCAAACAAAAGACGAAATCGGAAATCTCAAGTCGGATATTGGTGAAACCAATGATGAAACTTCGCCGCCTTCCGACGATCCCGAAACAGATTATTCGGCAACACGTCACCGCGCTGCGGCAGAAATTTCTACTCTCAAAATGGTCGAGCACCTGATCTCGGGTATCGAACGCGAACAGCTCAAAACTATTTCAAAACCATTTGATGCTTACGGTGTTGATCTTGCCCTTCATGAATTACTTCAAGTAGCGAAGTCAACGAATGGTGCGATCGACAGAAGTAAAGTTGCGGAAGCGGAGTTTAAGTTTTCAGAAGCGACTCAGGCTTGGTATGCGGCGCTCACCCATCGCGACGAGAAAATTTCCGTCGGACATTTGCGGCGCTATTGCGAGACGACAAAACCCGCGCTTAGTGCCGAAGCATTGATGGCACTGGCACGATTTTATAAAAACTCCGGCTATTCAGAGTCGACTCGCGGAAAATTTGACATGACTGTAACGCGTCTCTTTGGGCGAGACTCCGGCGACGACCGACGGCATCTGGTTTTCGGGAGGACTGAAATCGCAAAGCTCGTTTCGGTAATGTATGACGATTGGGAAAGCGTCGAAATTGTCGATTTCGACCAGGCGAAAGTACAAGAAATTGTCGCCACCTTCGACTCGTTCATCACCGAAGTAACCAAGGCAACGGTTTTTGATGAGGTTGCTTCGAGTCAGTTATTCATTCGGGTAAGAAAGTTCAAAGAATCTTGTGGCGAAACATTTTATGCGCCGGAAGTGATCGCTGCAGTTGTTGATAGCAATGTGACGATCGGAAATAAATACGTCGAGTTAGTTCACAAAGCCAGAGACATAAAAACTGCTGACGAACTTGAGGCAAAATACAAATCGTTGCTTGACCATGCAATTTCCGAAGCTACAAGTAAATCGCTTAATCTCTCCGAGCTGCTGAATCAACCGGCTCAGAGGGTCACGCCGAAGCGCGAACCCGCGGTGGCAAAAAGTCCCGAAGCAGAAAAGAAACCGCGCGCTGCAGCGGTTCCATATAACTACGATAGCCCTCCTCCAAAGAAGCTTTTTGGTATCAGTCGAAATTTAGCGATAGCTGCCATCCTAAGTATTATTGCGGGTGTTGGCACATTTTTCTATCTCCAGAGTACTGATTCACAATCAAACAAATCAGCCGATGTTAAGAGTGTTGATCTTTCGAATTCTTCTTTGAAGGTCTATCTTAAAACCGCAAAAATTTCTGGAAAGAGTTTTATCGGAATAGTTGAAAATGGTTGGGGCGCGATGTCCGAAGATCAGAAGCGAGACGTCCTGAAGAAAATTCAATCTGCCGGCACTAACAAAGGCTACGTCGAAGTAATCCTGCTTGACGAAAAAGGCGCGCAGGTTGGTTTCGCCTCCAATACTTCTATCACTACCGATTCCGTAGTCAGATTTGAATAATCGTTTCCGTAACTCCGGCTTATTAATCTGAGTTTTTGAATAAAACTTCGTTTGTTGTATTATCGCAACTTATTTTTGTAGCTCGAATCTTAACCGTTTGGGCGAGACGAAGTTTGTCTTTGTGAACAGCCGGCGAAATTAGTTTGTTAGCCGAATACTAAAGGAGAATCCATGAACGGCAAGCACGTTTTGAATTATGCGGCGGATCAAGGCGCCCGATTTGTTTCAATTAGATTTACGGATTTACCGGGAGCCTGGCATCACCTGACTTTCCCGATCGAACAGTTAACCGAAGAGTCATTTGAAGAGGGCTTCGGATTCGATGCATCGAGTCTTCGCGGATGGGCGGCGATCAACGAATCGGATATGTTGTTGATTCCCGATCCGACACGTTGTTGGGTCGATCCGTTTACCGAAGAAACGACAATTTGCTTGATTGCTACCGTTGTTGATCCGATTACGAAAGAAGGTTATGCGTTCGATCCGCGGGCGATTGCGCGTCGCGCCGAAGGATATCTTCGATTCACCGGAATTGCCGACACGGTTTTCTTCGGTCCAGAAGCCGAATTTTTTGTTTTTGACGAAGCGTATTTTCACAATGAACAGCAATCCAGTGGCTATACGGTAAAATCAGAAGAAGGGCATTGGAATTCGGGCCGAATGGGCGGTGAGTTGAATCCGAATTCGGGTTATCACATCAGAGCCAAAGAAGGTTACGTTCCATGCGCTCCAACTGACACATTGATCGATCTCCGCAATGCGATTTCGCTTATCTTGGCTGATGTCGGTGTTCATGTTGAATGTCATCATCACGAGGTTGCTACCGCCGGACAATGCGAAATCGACTTCCGCTTTTCCAACCTATTGCATACTGCGGACAACTTAATGTTGTTTAAAAATATCGTGAAGAACACTGCGCGTGCGCACGGAAAAACGGCGACGTTTATGCCAAAACCGATTTTCGGTGACAATGGTTCTGGTATGCATTGTCATCAATCGCTCTGGAAAGACGACAAGCCGCTTTTTGCGGGTGATGGCTACGCGGGTCTGTCGGAAATGGCGAAATTTTATATCGGCGGATTGCTAAAACACGCGCCGTCGATCGTAGCATTCGCTGCGCCAACAACTAATAGTTACAAGCGTCTCGTTCCTGGATATGAGGCGCCGGTGAATCTGGCCTACTCGGCGCGAAATCGTTCGGCCGCGGTTCGTATTCCGATGTTTTCACCTTCGCCGAAAGCGAAGCGCTTGGAATTTCGCCCACCGGATCAAAGCTGCAATCCATACATCGCG
>DAITAB010000235.1:0-3768 GCA_036824525.1 Pyrinomonadaceae bacterium | reverse complement strand
GCGTGCCTTCTTCATCCGAGTACGTAAAGACACCGACGTTGTCGAATTCGCAATTACGAACAAACGCCATCAACTCTTCGAAATCTTCGTCGGTCTCGCCGGGAAAACCGGTAATGAAAGTCGTACGGATCGTAATGCCCGGAACTTTTTCGCGCACGCGCGCGATAAGTTTTTCAAGACTCTCGCGTGTCCCGCCACGGCGCATCAGCTTCAAAATATTTCGCGAAGCGTGTTGCAGCGGCATATCGAGATACTTCACTGCTTTCGGGGTTTCGGCAATCGCGTTTAGAAATGCGTCGGAGATGTGAGTCGGATAGGCATACATCACACGAATCCATTCCAAATCTTTTATCTCGCCAAGCGCACGAATCAGTTTCGCGAGCGCGTCCGCTTCGCCGAGATCTTCGCCGAAGCGCGATGAATCCTGCGCAATCAAGACGATTTCTTTTACGCCTTGTTTCGACAAATCTTCCGCTTCTTTCAAAATCGAACCGAATCTACGCGAACGAAACGAGCCGCGCATCGAAGGAATCGAACAAAAAGCGCACGGACGATCGCAGCCTTCGGCAATTTTTATAAACGCCGTGTGCGATTCGGTCGCACGAAAACGCGGCGTGTCGAAATCATAAAGATAAGTCGCGGATTTGTTTCCGATCGGCAGCATCGGAAGCGATTTGAAGTTTTTTGTTTCGTCAGCCGCTTCGAGAATTCGCGTCACTTCATTCGTGCCGATGAATGCATCAACTTCCGGAAGTTCTTTTATGAGATCGTCGCGATAACGTTCGACCAGACAACCGGCGACGATAACTCGTTTCGTTTTTCCGTCCGTCTTGAGGCGCGTCGCTTCGAGAATCGCTTCGATGGATTCTTTCTTTGCGTCTTCGATAAAGCCGCAGGTATTCACGACGACAGTATCGGCATCGCCGGAGTTGTTTGTAATTTCGTAGCCAGCCGCTTTTAGTTGCCCCATCATCACTTCAGAATCAACGAGATTCTTCGGACAACCGAGACTGACAAATCCAACTTTCTTCATAAGAACTTTTCACCGCGGAGACGCGGAGGCGCAGAGGATTTAATAAGAATTTCGTCAAATTGTTTCCCGTTTAGAGCTTTGCGCCTCAGCGTCTCTGCAGTTCAAACTTTTTTCTTTTCCGCTTCAAGACTCCTCAACCAGGTTTCAATTTCGTTCTGCTCTCGTTCCGATAAATCCTTTTCTCCGAATCGGACACGATTGTAATTTTCCGTGATTGAAACAGCTTCACGCACATTCGTCGCATAAGCAAACTCAAGCGGCGTCTGATGCGGCGCGCGAGTGAATCCGCGTCGGGCAAGCAGACGTTCGAGCCGTTCATAAAAAGCGACAGCATTTTGGCTTTTCTGTCTCTTGAAAAGCGAGAGAAACGCTTCAAAGATTTTCAGTTTGCGAATTCTGCGCAATGTCAGCCACGCAATAGTTAAACTCAAACCGAAAGCGATTAAGTAAATCAAACCGCGAACAATTGCCAATAAACTCGTCGTCAATCCCTCATCGCCGCGAGCCTGTTTCCACCATTCGGCGAAACGTAGTTTTATCGCTGTTAACAAATTCGAAACGGTTTCCTGAAGTTCAAACGCGCCGTTTCGAATTGATCGAAATAAGGAGCGCTGCTCGTAGTTGTCGAATGTCACGAAATACTGAATCCAAAATGTTTCAAGGGCAACCCAATACTTATCGATCTTTCCACTAATGGTAGCCGAGTCGTTTATCGACGAGGAGTCTGACGCTGACGGCGTTGGATCAAACGGAACCCAAACGTCTTCCTCTGGAAAATAAACCTCTACCCATGAGTGGGCGTCGCTTTGCCTAACTACATAAACACCCGCAGCATCGTTATAATCGCCCGATTGAAAACCGTTTACAATTCGCGTAGGAATTCCTTTCGAACGCAAAATCATCGCCATAGCCGAAGCAAAATACTCGCAATGACCTTCCCTTACGTTGAAAAGAAAGTCGGAAACGGGCGAATCGCCGCCGGCTTTCAAGTCAAGCGTATAACCGTACGAACGACGTAAATAGCTTTCAACTGCAACGGAATAATCAAACGAATTCTTCGCGCCGCTGTCTTTGGCGATTTGGGTTCCAAGCAACGCGATTCTTTCGTCGAAACCCTCGTTGAGCTGTAAATAGCGGTCGAATGTCGACGGCAATTGGCTGAAATCGCGTCGAAGCAAATTAGGATCACGCGCGTAAAATTCTGAAAGCACCGTGTAACTCATTCGATCGCCGTTAGTTGGAAACCGCGAAAACGAATCTTCACGGTCACGCGTTAAGATGCTGAAATTTCCACGAACGGCAAGCGGCTGTGCCAACACAAAAAGAACGTCCGTACTTATTGGTTCTAGATAGATGGTCTGAGTTACTCGGGTTCCGAATTGATGTGCAGCCCCCAGAGAAAAAAAGTTGTTATCGTTTCGGATTACCTGTTGGACTCCGTTTCGTTTGGTACTGCGCCAGGATTTCCCGTCAAAAAAATCCAGTGCGACGCCACGCCAGCGTAGTTCATTAGATTTGACAGCCTCAAGATCGCTGAGCCGGGCGCGAAAAACAATTTCTTCGTTGCGTTGGATCTTTCCGATTTCACCTAATCGTACCAGATCCGAAAATCCGGTTAGAGTTGCACCGCTGCCGAAACTACTTCCCATTCCGGCGCCTCCAACTCTCGGCAGGGCTATAAATACGGGTAATGCAATTGTTGCGATCAAAATGAGAGCGCTAGTCCCAAACACAAGCAACGATAAGCGCGGAAGCGTTCGCGAGCGAGTGTTCGCAGTTTCTACTGTTACACCATCGGAACGCAGACTCTTTTCAGCCCTCACGATTTCAAAAGTAACGATCGCGCAAAGAGAAAAAAATATGTATGAAATTAAAACTACAAAGAAAATAGGGCTTATGGTTAATCCTGCCGCAAGCAATATCTGAAAAAATGAAATGAGATAAATGAAAACCCAATCTCGATCAGATTTACGTTGGAAGAATTTTATGAGTGCGAGAAACAAGATTAACTTCGCTAGACGTGCAGGCAACTCATCGCTCAATTCATTGAATCCGAAGAATCCGTATCGCCAATCAATCAAGACCATCGGTACAACGCAAAAAACGGCAATTGTCCCGAGGCGCTCCGAAAGCTGGAGTCGTGTACCCTCGAGAAAGTATGCCAATGTAAGCGCCAAGAGAAATGGTATTGTTACCCACCACGAAATTCTATCGGCTACAACCAACGAAAACGCCGCGCAGTAAGCCACGCCATATGAAAAGAATCGAAATGCGCGATCAATAACCATTGATTTGTACTCTGGTCGTAACGGAAAAATAGTAGCTTCTTGATTCGCGACGGGCAAGGTTTTTCACGTCTGAAGAGGTTTGGAAAGCAAGAAGCCCGCCGAAAAACGACGGGCTTCTGAAATAAATCCGGCAACTTCCTACTTTCCCACACCAGAAAGGCGCAGTACCATCGGCTCCAGCAGGCTTAACTTCCGTGTTCGGGATGGGAACGGGTGTGACCCTGCCGACAAAATCACCGGAAAAGTTATGATTCAAATTCTGACGTAGTCAGATTTTGAATCGGTCTTTGGTCATGGGACTTTGGTCTTTGTTCGTTTTCCGAGGCTTGAACCGGCTTTCGGTAAACGTTTCAAAGACTAAAGGCCTAAGACCAAAGACCAGTTTCAAAAGGTCTCAGAGAATCGAATAGTGACCGACAAGGCAATCGCGCAAGCGCGAATTTGTTG
>DAITAB010000393.1:0-1166 GCA_036824525.1 Pyrinomonadaceae bacterium | reverse complement strand
ATCCGAACTGCGACCTTCTTCGCAGCCAAGAATGCCGGCGTAAAAAGCACGCGCCTCGGAGAGATTGCGAACGGGAAATGCTAAGTGAAATAGGTTGAGCATAAGTTAATGGTTCGTTGTTCGTTGTTCGTTCTGAATTTGTTTCGATTACGCTGAGCCGCCTCAACTATTTTTTACTTTTTACTTTTTCCCTTTTTCACCGTTTCACTTTTTCACTTTTCGCTATCTGCCGTATTGCTCCGAGGTGATAAGCCGTGTGCGCGAGAATTCCCATCGCAAGTCCGATCTGTTTTTCATTCCAATCTTCAACTTCGGCAAGGCAGTGCAAAACTCCTTCGTAGGATTTTCTTATTCCCGCGCGCAGTGCATCCCATTCTTCATCATTAACCGTTTCAATCAACCAGCTCTGATCCCAATTCACTTTTTCCGTTCGCCCTTTTATGAATTCGCAAAGTCGATCGAGATAAAATTTCGCGTGTTCGGTTTGCGCGGCGATAGAAGTTGAGTTCACATCGCTCGAAACTTGCTCCGCGGAGAGCTTCTCCAGGGTGTTAAAAACTCCTATGCGCTGATCGAGAAAGGCGCTTCCCTGCCCTTCCGGAGAACCTTCGAAAGTTTCGCCCAGTAAATAGATAATCGATTTCAGAAATGCCTCTTTTGTAATGTTGGAATTCATTTGTGCTAATCTCACTTTCGAGAATCAATGCCGGAAAACGTGGAAAAATTCATCGGCGAATTTGCGAAGAGTCTTCGCGAAAATACTTTCGTGAAAATGACTTTAGGAAATTATCGCGGAACCGACGAGCATTTGCAAAAACTTTTAATTCGACTCGTTGAGACGAAAAAAGGCAACCGACTTTTCTTCTTATATCGATATGACATGCGCGACACCGCAAAGAATTTTTCTTTTGAAGAAGGAACGGGAAAACTCCTCGAGATTCTCGGAAAAGAATTCTTTTCCGCGCATCTTTTTACAATCCAAAACGATTTCCAGCTCGAAATTGGACGCAAGGACAAATCGCGCCTGAATGTTGCAAAGCCGACGTTAAGCACTAAGCCGCCGCTTTCACATGATCGTGAAAAAAACAATTTTATCGACTCAAACAGCTTCTACCTCCGGGCGCTCGGAATTACAACGGATAAAGCCGACATTCGCGAAAAGCAGC
>DAITAB010000234.1:0-3822 GCA_036824525.1 Pyrinomonadaceae bacterium | reverse complement strand
CGTATGTTCCGCTCAAGAAAAAGGGCGCGAACTGGATGGCGTGTTGTCCTTTTCATCAGGAGAAAACGCCTTCTTTTTCCGTGAATCCCGCGAAGGGCGTTTTCAAGTGTTTCGGCTGCGGAAAAGGTGGAAATGTTTTCTCGTTTGTGATGGAATCGAAAACGTGGGGTTTCCGGAAGCGATCAGAATTGTCGCCGAAAAATCCGGTGTTGAGCTTCCGCAATTGGTTGACGATGGAAAATTCGCGCTCTCAAAACAACAAACTGATGCCGCCAAAAAACTCGCCGCCGATGTAGTCGAATTGAATGCGCTCGCGCTCGAATTCTTTGAGGCGACGCTGCAACAAAACAATAAAGAATCAAAAGCGGCGCGCGCTTATCTTGAAAAACGCGGTATCAGCATCGAGACGCAAAAAACTTTTCGCATCGGATATGCCGCCGATAGTTGGGATGCGCTTTTATCTCACCTGAAATCGAAAGGCACAGATGAAAAGCTCATCGAGCAGAGCGGACTTGTTTCAATCAGCGAAGAAAAAAATCGCGTTTACGATCGCTTTCGAGGACGCTTGATTTTTCCGGTGCTTGATATCAAAGGAAAACCCGTCGCTTTTGGCGGGCGCATCATCGGCAAAGGCGAACCCAAGTACCTGAATTCGCCTGAAACTCCGGCATATATCAAGGGCGATCATCTCTACGGTTTGTTTCAAAATCGGGACGACATTCGTAAGAAGACGTTTGCGATTCTGGTTGAAGGATATTTGGATTTGATCGCGCTTTATCAATTTGATGTAAGGAACGTAGTGGCGAGTTTGGGCACTGCGTTTACTCCGAATCAGGCGAAACTATTGGGAAGATATTCTCGTAAAGTAGTTGTGAATTATGATGGCGACAGCGCCGGTATCAATGCCGCAAAACGCGCGATCGAAACTCTCGTTTCGCAGGATATTGAGATCAAAGTGTTGGTGCTGCCCGAAGGAAAAGATCCCGATGATTTCATAAGGGAAAACGGGACCGAGAAATATTCCGAGGCGCGCGGAAATGCGCGACCCTATCTTCCCTTCTTGTTGGAAAGCGCCACGAAAAATCGCGATAAGTTAAACGCTAAACACAAACAAGCTGCGGTCGAGGAAATTCTTCCGATCGTAACGGCAATTCGCAAGCCTTTGGAAAAACGCGAATCATTCGATCAGGTGATGAGCTTTTTCCAGATCGATGATTCCGCGCTGCGAAAATTGCTTTGGTCGAATGTGAAAAATACCGCCGAGGTTCGCGGCAGTGAGATAAAGCGATCTTTCGCGCAACACTCTTTTGTAAGGATCACGGTGGCGGAAACTAAGTTGCTTGAATTGTTGCTCAGCGATGCCGAGCTTCGGAGGGCAATAATTCCACAGTTCGAGCAGACCGATTATGAAGCGCTCGCTACTTCGGTGATTTTTCATGCGTTAGTTTCGGGTTTCGAAAGCGGTGCTGAGATAAACCGTGAGTTCATCGAGAAAACGATAGCCGGCGAATTGGACGAAAACTTTATAGAAGAGCTCTACGCAAATTCGCGTATTCGCGAAGCGGAAGAGCCGATCGATGAATCGCTCATCGTCGCTGAATCGTGCTTGTTAGCCCTCAGGAAAATGGCGATTGAAAAGCGCGTAAGCGAACTCGGACAACACTTACGGACTGCTGAGGAAGCCGGCGAACTCGACCGCGTAAAAGAACTATTTTCGGAACAGTTGGAACTCGAGCGCCTGCGGCATGACCTGAATCGCGCCGCTAATCGAACCGCAGCCTAATGCGAATTTCTGCAACCGGGCGGGTTCGGCTATAATCAAAGTTTTGCGTGAACCCAATATGAATGAATACGAAGAAAAAGATGATTTGGTTGATCGGCTTCTGAAAAGAGGGCGCGGTAAGAAGTTTTTGACTTACGATGAATTGAACCGCGAAATTCCTGATCAGATCGTTTCGCCAAACGACATCGAAGACGTTTTAGAGAAACTTGAAGGCGCGAGTATTACGCTTGCGGATTCGGAATCGCAACTGCTGCGCCAAGCCGCAACGCTTTCAACCGAAGAAGACGACTCCGAAGAAGAAGAGTCCGACTTAGATCTATCCGCCGGAACGCTCGATAAGACAAATGATCCGGTCCGTCTCTATCTGCGCGAAATGGGCGTCGTTCCCCTGCTCACTCGTGCGGGTGAAGTCGCGATTGCTAAGCGCATCGAGCGCGGACAAATCAAAACCTACAAGGCGCTTTACCGTTCGCCGATTGCCGTCGAGGCGGTGATCAAGATCGGAAAAGATCTCGAAGAAAATTACATCGGTATACGCGAAACCGTGACCTTTTCCGAACAGGCGGAACTTTCCGGCGAAGAAGACAAGGCTGATGAATATCTGCGTTGGACACTCGAAGGAATTGAAAATGTAACGGTGCTTTATAAAAAGATTCTCAAGACTATTCCGAAGCTAAAAGAAGAGCAGAAGAAAAAAGGAAAGCCCGGAAAGAAACTGATCCGACTTCGCGGTCAGATTGCGCGTCTGCGAATTGAGATGGCGGGAGAGATGAAAAATCTCAATCTCACAGAGCGTTCGCGCCAGCGTCTTATCAGCTCTATTCGCAAAACAGTCGATGAAGCGAAAAAAGCCGAACGCGACATTAAGCGAAACAAAGACAAACTCGAGAAACGAATGAAGAAACTCGAGAAGAAAGAAGCGCAGAAGAAACTTGCCGATGGTAGAAAGCGACTTCGAACAATCGAAGATGCATATCATATTCCCGCGCTTGAGATTAAGCGCTCACTTCAGTCGATCGATGTAGGCGAACGCCAAACCGGAATCGCCAAACGTGAACTCGTCGAAGCGAATCTGCGTCTCGTCGTTTCCATCGCAAAGAAATACACGAATCGCGGATTGCAATTTCTCGATCTGATTCAGGAAGGCAACATCGGATTGATGAAAGCCGTGGACAAATTCGAGTGGCGACGCGGTTACAAGTTTTCGACTTACGCAACTTGGTGGATCAGGCAAGCGATTACACGCGCGATCGCGGATCAGGCGCGCACGATCAGAATCCCTGTGCATATGATCGAGACGATCAATAAGCTCATTCGCACTTCGCGTTCGCTGGTGCAGGAACTAGGGAGAGAACCTACGAGCGAAGAGATCGCGAAGAAGATGGACATTCCGGTTTCGAAAGTGCGTAAGGTTTTGAAGATCGCTCAGGAACCGATCAGTCTCGAAACTCCGATCGGCGAAGAAGAAGATTCGCATCTCGGCGATTTTATCGAAGATAAATCGGTATTGAATCCGGCGGAATCGGTTACGTTTTCAAACTTGCGTGAGATCACGGATGAAGTTCTCGCAACGCTCACGCCGCGCGAGGAGAAAGTTATCAAGATGCGCTTCGGACTCGGAAACACGGGCTCGGAACACACGCTCGAAGAAGTCGGACAGCACTTCGCCGTAACGCGCGAACGCATACGGCAAATCGAAGCGAAAGCCTTGCGCAAACTCCGACATCCATCGCGCTCTCGAAAACTGAAAGCTTTTTTGGAAGGACAACAATAAGTTAACTTGTAATTTTGGACTACGACTCGCGATTTTTCAATCGCGGGTCGTTTTTTCTTGGAGCGCAGGCAGCCTGCCTGCAACGAACGCGCGAGCGTTCGAGAAGTTATCTGAGGAAACACGCACGAAGTAAGTGTGTCGTCCGGCGTAGCACGGCTGGGTAGGTAGAAGGGTCCGTCTTGCAAAATCGCCTCATGATTTGCAAGCATTTCCGGCATGGCAAGAAGAGTGCGGGTTGAGGTTGAGGGCGGACTGTATTATGTGA
>DAITAB010000059.1:0-12600 GCA_036824525.1 Pyrinomonadaceae bacterium | reverse complement strand
ATCGCGGAATCGGCAACGATGAAACCGGAAAATTTGGCATAGGCTTCCGACCACGCAAGGCATTTTATGCTTTGGGATTGGTCTTCCAATCTGAAAACGCAGAAACGATTTCCTTTCTTGCTGTATCGGACCTGCACATCGGTTACGACGCCAGCAACACGCAAAGGATTTCCGGGCGCCAGCCCGACATTTTCTGCGATTTTTTTTACGTCAAGTTGGGCAAGTGTCGATGAGTGGTTATCCAAGGGATGATTCGAAAGATAGAATCCAACCGCTTTCTTCTCTTCCTGCGATAACTTTTGCAAAGACCAATCTTCAACATCGGGTAGCTGGGCGCCGAAATTTTCGCTTGCAGATGTCGTCTGCTCACCGAATAAACTCGTTTGTCCCGATGTACGATCATGCAAAGCTTTCTGCGAAAGCGCGAGAGCGCTGTCAATGGCTGCAAAGAGTTGCGCCCGCCAGCGATTCGCGGAAACATCGTCTTTCTTCATTGAGTCGAATGCGCCGGCACAAATCAGACTCTCCAGTCCGCGTCGGTTCATCGAATGCGGATCGATTCTCGTCGCAAAATCAAACAACGACGAGAATTTTCCGTTTTTCCTGGCATCAGAAATTGCATTAACGCTGGTCGCCCCGATGCCTTTGATCGCGCTGAGTCCAAAGCGAACCGCTCCGTCCAGGGGCGTGAAACCCGAGTCAGATTCATTAACGTCGGGCGGCAGAAGCGTAAGTCCAGCGCTGCGCATTTCCGTGGAATATTTGTAAATTTTTGCGGAGTCGTCAGATTCATTTGAGAGTACCGAGGCGTAAAAAAATGCCGGATAGTGCGCTTTGAGATAGGCGGTCTGAAAAGCCAAATAAGCGTAAGCCACACTATGACTCCGATTGAAGCCATAGTCCGCGAATTGCTCCATCAACTTGAAAATCTCTTCGGCTTTCTTTTTAGGAATCTTTCTCTCAATCGCGCCTTTCACGAATTTTGCGCGATGCTCCGACATTTCAGTGCGATTTTTCTTTCCCATCGCCCGACGCATCATATCGGCTTCACCCAATGTATAGCCCGCCAAAGTCTGTGCAAGCTTCATAATCTGTTCTTGATAAACAAGAATTCCAAACGTTCGTTCAAGAATCGGTTCCATTTCCGGAACGATGTAGGTAACCTGCCGTTCGCCGCGATGGCGTTCAATAAAATCATCGATCATTCCGCCATCGATAGGACCGGGACGGTACAGAGCATTCAGCGCCGCAAGGTCTTCCAAATCACGCGGCTTGAGGCGCCGGCAAATTTCCTGCATGCCTGCCGATTCAAACTGAAAAATCGCGTGATTGTGTCCGTGAGCAAACAGCTCCATCGTTTTTTCGTCCGAAAATGAAATTGTCGTCCAATCAATCTCGTCGCCAAGTTTTTGTTTGATCTGCTTTAAGCAGTCGCTGATGATCGTCAAGGTCGTAAGGGCAAGAAAATCCATCTTGAGCATTCCGACTTTTTCGAGATCCGTCATCGAGTATTGGCTGGTGAGTTCGTTTTTTGGCGAAAGGGCAATCGGAACGAGTTCGTGCAACGGTTCGGGTGAAATTACAACTCCGGCAGCGTGCACGGAACTGTGTCGTGCGCAACCTTCGAGACGCAATGCATTGTCGACGAGCAGTCTCACGCTGGAGTTCGAGGAAAATTCTTTTTTTAACTCCGGCACCTGTTCGAGTGCCTGCGAGATACTTACATTTCTTCCGCGGACGGGCGGAGGTATCAGTTTGGATATCTTTTCAACTTCTCCATAAGGCATCTCCAAAGCGCGACCGACGTCTTTGATCGCCGCGCGCGAAGCCATGGTTCCAAAGGTAATAATCTGACACACGGAATCGCGTCCGTATGTTTCAAGCACGTGATCAATCACCTGTCCGCGACCTCTCACACAGAAATCGATGTCAATATCAGGCATCGAGACGCGTTCGGGATTCAAGAATCTTTCAAACAGCAGATCGTATTGAATTGGATCAACATCGGTGATACCAAGGCAGAAAGCCACCAAAGAACCGGCCGCCGAACCACGCCCTGGACCTACGGGAATTCCTTTCTGCTTTGCGTAACGAATAAAATCCCAAACGATCAGAAAATAACCGGAATATTTCATCCCGCAAATTGTTTTCATCTCGCTTTCAATTCTTTCGCGATAGATGTTCAGTCCATACTTTAAAGTTCCGTCAGCGATTTGTTTGTCCCAAAGGTCGTGTTTCCGAGCTTTGAAACCATCCAGTACGACCTTCTCAAAATATTCGTCAGTCGTCTGGCAATGTGAATTCTTCGGAATTGGAAAGTCGGGAAGTCTTAAACTGTCTTCCACCTTTGGCAGGACAAAATTACACATTTCGGAAATGCTGACCGTGTTTGAAATCGCATCGGGCAGCTCCTTACCAAAAAGCTGCCACATTTCTTCCGCCGATCGAAGGTAAAACTTATCGCCGCCCAGAATTTTTCGCGTCGAATCGTTAATCGTTTTTCCTTCGCCGATACAGTAAAGAAGTTCATGTGCGCGGGCATCGTCACTGCTCAAGTAATGGACGTCATTCGTTGCTACCAATCCGATCTCCGACCTTTTCGAAAGCGCGATCAGGGATTTACGTATACGCTTTTCCTCGGCAAGACCGTGATCCTGAACCTCAATGAAAAATTTTCCGCGTCCGAATATCTCTTCAAATTGTTTGGCGCATTCCAGACTGCGTTCGGCATTATCTTGCTCTAAAAAATGCCAAACCGCTCCCTTGAATCCGGACGATAAACCGATCAAGCCTTGTGAATGATTAGAAAGCAACTCCAAATCAATTCTCGGTTTGAAATGAAATCCTTCGGTGAAAGCCTTTGAAGCGAGAAACGCCAGATTGTGATACCCGACCATGTCCTGGGCAAGAAGAACCAGATTGTAAAAGGGAAGTTCGCCGGCTCCCAGCGGCGCGCCTTTTTCAAATCGGCTTCCGAAGGTGAGATGCGCTTCATAGCCGATTATGGGTTTGATACCGCTTTCCTTCATACGATTGTAAAAGGAAATCGCGCCATACATATTTCCGTAATCGGTCAGCGCACACGATTTCATCTCGAGTTCAACTAATCTTTTCGCGAGTGGTTTTAGTTGGACTGCGCTTTCCAAAAGGCTATAATCGGAATGCAAATGCAGGTGCACGAAATCGTTTTGCGATGATTTTTTCGTCGCTTTTTCCATATGGCTTACCAGAAGGTTTATTTAGAAACGTACGGATGTCAAATGAACGTTTCCGACTCGGAGCGAGTCGCAACGCTTCTGGAAAATCGCGGTTACGAAATGACGCTCGACGAAGAATCTGCCGATGTGATTCTCATCAATACTTGCTCGGTGCGGGAGAAGGCAGAGCAAAAACTTTTTACGCGAATCGGAGAGATTAGGCATTCACGAAAAGACAAACCATTGATCGGTGCATTAGGTTGCGTTGCGCAACTGGAAGGCGAAACCCTTTTCAAAAAAATCGACGGGCTCGATTTTGTGATCGGAACGAGAGCAGTCGGAAGAGTTCACAATGCCATAGAAAAATACCGCCAGACGGAAGTTCCTGTATTGGATCTCGGCGAACGCGAATTCGACTACGATTGGTCGGTCGATCAAGCACACCGCCGTTCTCCCTGGATCGCTTTCCTTCCTATTATTGAGGGCTGCAATAAGTTTTGTACTTATTGTATCGTTCCGTTTTCACGCGGAAGGGAAAAAAGTTTCGAGGGCTCGACTCTCGTGCGACAGGTTTTGGAACTGCGTCGGCAAGGTGTGAAAGAAATTCACCTGCTCGGTCAGAATGTGAATAGCTATCGCCCGCCAACTTTAAGCGGACTCGAGAGTTTCGCGGGAAAGTCTCCCTTCGCGAAATTGCTTCGCGCCGTTGCCGCAACAGGAATCGAACGTATCAAGTTTGCGACGTCGTTTCCTCGTGATTTCAATTCGGACATTGTCGATGCAATTAACGAAAATGAAAATTTGTGTGATTGGGTACACCTTCCCGTTCAGTCGGGAAGCGACAAAGTATTAGCGGCGATGAAACGCGGACATACCGTTTCGAATTATCAAAGGCGCGTTGATGCTATTAGGAATTCACCGCGAGGGATTTCCTTAACGACGGATATCATCGTCGGCTTTCCGGGTGAAACCGACGCGGATTTCCAAAAGACCATTGAGCTTTTTGATTACTGCGAATTTGATAATGCCTACATCTTCAAATATTCACCGCGCCCCGGAACCCCCGCTGCCGCGATGAGCGACGACGTTTCGCCGGAAACTAAAACAGAGCGGTTTAACGCGCTTGAAGAACTTCGTAAGAAATATGTTACGAAACTCCAAGAAGCACTCATCGGTAAAAGATTGAGTGTCTTGGTTGAAAAGGCAAGTACGCGAACCATTGGCGGATTGTCGGGGCATTCAACCTGCAATCGGCTGGTAAATTTCGTCGGCGATGCGAGTTTGATCGGTTCGGTGGTGGATGTAATTGTTACTCAGAGCAAAGTAAATTCGTTATACGGTGAGTTAGGATAATTACGATGTTTGTCGAAGTAAAAGTTGGCGCACTAATAATGGATCCAAACAGCAGCACGCCCATCGTTGTGTTAAAGGGCGCGGACAGCGATGCGATTCTTCCGATTTGGGTTGGAGCTTTCGAGGCGAATGCAATCGCTCTGGAGATCGAAAAAGTTGTTCCGCAGCGCCCGATGACGCACGATCTCTTACGCAACTTGATTACTCAAGCCGGATTTACCGTAGAGAGAATCACGGTCAATGATCTCATCGATAATACTTTTTATGCGGTGATTGAGATGCTAGACGAACAAGGTCAACCTGTAACTCTCGATGCTCGCCCATCCGACGCTATCGCTCTCGCGCTACGAGCAGATTGTCCGATTTTCGTTGCTCAAAGAGTTTTGGATATCTCGAGCAGCGGGGCAAAGAAGCAAGATGATTTCGCTTCAGATGAGCCGGCTCAAACTTCGGACGAATGGCCCGATGTCGTCGGCGATGTGAACTGAACAATATTTTTTTCTAAGAAGAAGTTCTTTCGCGCCAAGATTGCGGTTTGCTTCCATCATCAAGTCGCACCATTGAAATTGCTCCCGGCGACGGACAAACCAACGCGCACAAATTACATCCTACGCATTCATTTTCATCAACGACGGGAAACTTGTTTTTGTCAAAATCGAAACACTGATGCGCACCATCTTCGCAAGCTACATAACAAAGGTTGCACTTGATACAATTTTCAGGATTAACTCGCGCAACGACTTTGTAATTCAAATCTAAATTTCCCCAGTCGGTTACGCGTTCGACGGATTTTCCGACGATGTCATTCACCGACGAGAATCCTTTTTCATCGAGATAATTATTCAACCCGTCAATCATGTCTTCAACGATTCGATAGCCGTAATGCATCACCGCCGTGCAAACCTGCACACTTCCGGCGCCGAGCAAAAGAAATTCAACCGCATCGCGCCAGTTCGAAATTCCGCCGATGCCCGAAATCGGAATGTTGAATTCAGAATCGCGTGCGAGTTCCGAAACCATATTGAGCGCGATCGGTTTTACCGCCGGTCCGCAATAACCGCCATGTGCGGCTTTTCCGTTCACATTCGGATAGGGAATCATAGTGTCCACGTCGACACCTATAACCGAATTGATTGTATTGATAAGCGAAACCGCGTCAGCGCCACCTTTTTGCGCCGCCTTACCCGGCGGGAGAATATGAGTGACATTCGGTGTGAGTTTCACGATTACCGGAAGATTCGAAACTTCTTTCACCCATTCGGTGACCATACAAGTGTATTCCGGAACTTGCCCCATCGCCGCGCCCATTCCGCGCTCTGACATTCCGTGCGGACAACCGAAATTCAACTCGAAACCATCCGCGCCCGTATCTTGCGAGCGCTTTACGATTTCGTGCCAGGCTTCGCGTTTTGATTCGACCATCAAGGAAATTATCACGGCATTTTTCGGATATTTTTTCTTGCATTCGTAAATTTCCTTGAGGTTCGTTTCAAGCGAACGATCGGTGATGAGTTCGATGTTGTTCAACCCGAGCATTCGAGTTGGTCCATAATCAATCGCTGCAAGACGCGAGGACACATTCACGATCGGCTCTCCCAACGTTTTCCAAACAGCGCCGCCCCAACCGGCGTCAAACGCACGCTCAATCATGGAGCCCATGTTCGTCGGCGGAGCCGAGGCGAGCCAAAATGGATTGGGTGATTTTATTCCAGCAAAGTTTATCGAAAGATCAGCCATAAGAATTTCCGTAAGTAGATTCGTTTACCAGCGTAAAAAATACAACAATACCTCTAAGAACATCAATGAGATGCGGAGTTTAACCCGATCCGAACTAACCGTGAAATTCATTGATAAGCAAAACGGATGAGTGTATATTGACCCAATCGGCAAAGGTAGAATTCGGTGCTTCGATCGAACATTTTTTGAGCATACTAAAAAGTGCTAACCCCCAATCAACAAATCGGACGTTATCAAATTATTTCCGCCATCGGCGCCGGAGGCATGGGCGAAGTTTATCTTGCGAAAGACTCCGAACTTGAAAGATCCGTCGCGCTCAAAATCCTTCCTGAAGAAGTTGCCAACGATAACGAAAGAATTCAACGATTTCGCCAAGAAGCAAAGGTCGTTTCGGCGCTCAATCATCCAAATATTCTGACGATTCACGAAATCGGGTCCGAAGAAGGCACGCGATTTATCGCATCGGAATTTGTGAAAGGACACACTCTTCGCGAGAAGATGCAGGTTGAAAGGTTCACGTTAGACGCCGCGTTGGAAATTGCAATTCAAGTTGCGTCCGCACTCGATACCGCACATTCGGCGAATGTAATTCACCGTGACATAAAACCGGAAAATATAATGATTCGCGATGATGGACTTGTTAAAGTTCTTGATTTCGGACTCGCGAAGTTACTGAACGAATCCTCCGATGCAACATTGCTTGATACGCAGACCCCGACCAAAGCGATGGTCAAGACACAATTGGGTATTGTTTTGGGAACGGTATTTTACATGTCGCCTGAACAAACTCGCGGCATTCGCCCGCTCGATGGACGATCCGATATTTGGAGTCTTGGAGTCATTCTTTTTGAAATGCTTTCGGGTCAAAGACCATTCACGGGCGAAACTCCGAATGATGTGATTGCAAATATTTTGAAAACGGACGCGCCGATAATTTCAACGCTCATTCCAAATTCCTCACCGGAGCTAGACCGCATTCTCATCAAAACTTTGAAGAAAGACCGAAACGAGCGTTATCAAAACGTAAAAGATTTAGCGCTCGATTTGAAGAATTTAAAAAAGGAGATGGAATTCTCCGCCCGCTTCTTTCAACATTCCAATCCGGCGTCCGAACAGTTGACGGTTCGTTACGATTCAAGTCACACGGATTCCACTATGTTGCCCGCGATGACCGATCGAATTATTTCGAAGGGATCGTCCAAATCGAAGTTCATTTCCGGTCTTCTTGCATCGCTCGTGATAGTTGTCGGTACATCGTTTTATTACGTCAAATCGGGTTTTTATTCATCGCCAGTTCAGAATTCCGCTCAGCTCAAGACTTCTGAAGTCGCCAGTTGGAGCAGTTCTTCAGGCGAGATTTACAGCGTCGGATCTTTTTCGCCGGATGGCAAAATGATCGCGTTTGTTTCGCGAAAAGATGGCAATCCGAACATTTGGATCAAACAGACTTCATCGGGAGAGGCGATACAGGTAACGAAGGATGAATTTCCTAAGATAGATCCAATTTGGTCGCCCAACGGCGAAGAATTGGCCTTTTTTTCATCGCGTCAAAATCAAAATGGTTTTTGGCGTATTCCTATTCTCGGTGGTTCACCAAAATTTATCTCTACACTCGACAATGCGAGCAGCAATCTACGTTTTTGGTCGAAAGAGAATTTGCTTTACTACGAGCTGGAGCATGAAGTCTATACCTCGGATGTTAATTCCGGTATCTCGAAAAAAATTACGAATTTTGCGGAAAACGGAATCGCCGCGAGCTCGATAAGCGTTTCACTCGACGAGAAACGGGTCGCATATGTCACGACCGAAGATGAAATAGTAAGTCTTTGGATAAGTAATATTGACGGCACTTCGGCAAAGAAATTATCGACGGGATCGAGCCAGATTAAGAATTCCGCATGGCATCCGGACAACCAGCGAATATTCTTCAGTTCAATTGTAGATGGCACTTTCCAAATTTTCGTGACCGATGTAAACGGTTCAGAACCGCGCCAAGTAACTTTTGGCGAGAGCGATAGTCTCATTCTCACTGTTTCTTCGGATGGAACGAAGGTTTTATTCGGTTCGGCGAAGGAAGAGTCTGATATTTGGAGTGTGAACTTAACTGATGGCAAGGAATCCAATGTCGCATCGGATATTGACTCGGAGTTATGGGCTGACGTTTCGCCGGATGGAAAGCGCTTGGCATATCAGACGATAAAAAATCTAAGCCAAGGAAATAATATTTCGGGCGGTCGCATTCTTACGCTTGAGTTAAACGCCGGACGACAACCCGTCGAACTGGTTTCGAATGGTTGGTTACCAAAATGGTCTCCGGACGGAAATCGCTTGGCGTACTTGCAGCTATCCGGGCAAAAATACCGACTTCAAACAATCGCAGCGACAGGCGGCGAACAAAAAGCACTAACTTCCGATGAGTTCATTTCGGTTTCATATTCGGTTTTGCCTTACCACCGAATCGAGTCGAGCGATTTCAGTTGGTCACCCGATAGCAAAAAAATTGCCTACGTCTCAACGCGAAATCAACAGTCGCAAGCCTGGATTGCAAATTTGGACGGATCAGGTACGTCGCCAATATCCGCTCCAGGCGAATCGAATCTGAATTTCAGCTGCCCGCTTTGGTCGCCTGACGGGAAACAAATCGCAATCTCAACAAAATTCGGCAATCCTGATGGAACGACAACTTATGGCATCGTCTTGTCGGAAGTCGCCACGAATTCATCGAATGTGTTGTTAAAGCAAAATTCCTTTTTGAGGCTGATGGCTTGGTCGCTAAATGGCTCTGAGCTAATCGTGTCCGGAGTGGAAAACTTTGGCTACGAAAATCTGCACCCGGTTGTGACTCTTTACCGAATCGATGTGAAAACATCAACCGTTACTGAATTCGCCAAACTCGAGGACTCGTATTTGTTTAATAGCTTCCTATCTCCGGATGGGAAAACAATCGCGTTCACTGCGCGTCGGGATGGCAACGACAATCTCTGGTTAATTTCCGCGAGCGGCGGCAAAGCACGAAAAATCACGAATAACAACGACGCCCGCTTGTACTTTTCCAGTCTTGCATGGTCGCCCGACAGCAAAAAGATTTTTTTCGGAAAGCAGTCGCGTTATAGTTTGCTTTCAATGTTAAGTAACTTTCAATAAACAAAGGAGAACTAAATGACAAGACTATCCACTATACGAATGGCATTAATTGCGTTTTCTTTAATGCTTGTTTTTAACCTTGGCGCTGAAGCCAAATCACCCGATTGTTCCAAAACAACCGATGCTGACATCGTAAATGCGATTCAGGAAAAAATGAAGGTTAAGTATGAATCGCAGATGGAACACATAAACGTTAGCGTCAAAGACGGCGTCGTAACACTACAAGGCTGGGCGCTTACAAAGAAAGACGTGAAAGCAATTGCCAAGATTGCAAAGAAAGCTAATTGCGTGAAGAGCGTTGTAAACAACTTGACGGTAGGCGCCGGCGGCGGTTGCGGTCCGGGTACAATTCAATGCGGTGCGATCTGTATTCCTTCGACTCAGACGTGCAACATTAAAGGTAAATAGTTTTACTCTCGGAACTGATTGCGACTTCAGCCTCCGAGAATTTTATCGAAATGGGAGATCGCGGACGCAATTTTTAAACTGAGATTGTATCTAAAATTGCGTTCGCGTTTTTTCGGAAGTGAATAACGTGAAATGAGTACATTTGCCCCAAAAACTATCGTCATATTTTGTTCATTGTTGATTTTTGTCTGCGCCGAAGGCTCGCGATCGCAAGACACAAAACAGCTCCCTGAGCCCGGACTTTCATTTTCCGCACAGCAAAACGCCCTTTGCACTAAACAGCAACTCTCGCCCGGTCGCCAACGCGCATATAACTTCCGCGAATTATTGCCGGAATATCCGGTCAAAGGAGCTTACGGGAAGAAACCTTGGTATGGCGGACTGACAAAACTGATTCCTTTTCTCCGCAGCGGAGGTACTGCCCAGTATGCTGAGAATGATATCCGAACCATCAGATCGGGTTGGGGTCGCCCGGTTGCGGTTGGAGAGTCAAAGCGTTCGCAACAAATTCGTTTGAGCGCTAAAGAGAAATTGCTCGCGATACAGAATCAGGGTGAAAAGAATTGGCAGGAATGGCTCGCTAAAAACCCCGATAGCGATGAAAAGGAAAAGATGAAGGCTGCGATTCGTCTTCAGGGCTTGGCGGCGGCGAATTTATCCGCATTCAATTGGCGCGATTTTGGACTCAACGTCGGCGAAGTCGGATTTCAAGGATTCTTGTGTGATACGTGCTGGGCTTTTACGACCGTTGACGCGATGCAAATTAGCCGACGCCTCCTCGCGATGCGTTCGAATAACAGTGATCTCGACGAGACTCTGCGACCGAGCGTTCGTCAGCTTCTGAGTTGCATGCTGCCGAAACCCAGCGATCCGAATGATCCCAAAAATTATTGTGCGATGAACTGGAGCGGGCAGGCTTTCAGTTACATGGTCGATGAAGGATTGCCTTTAGGCGGCGCATCCAAATACGGTCGCGACAAATTCGATTGGGAATGTTCGCCCGAAGTGCGTGTAAAGGCGCTTACGTGGGATTTTGTTAGCCCGGTTCCGCAGAACGTATCCGCTACTAAAGATATGAAGGAAGCGATTATCCTTTACGGAGCATTGGCGGCTCCGATGCGTTTTGACGATTGTATTTATCTTTACGGTGACGGTGTATTTAACGAAGAACAACCGGACAACAAGAATTATCACTATGTTTTGATTTTAGGTTGGGACGATTCAAAAAATAACGGTCGCGGCGCGTGGCTGATAAAGAATTCCTATGGAAAAGAATGGGGCGAAAACGGTTTCGGTTGGGTTGAATACGGAAGCAATGCGATTGGAACATTCGCGGCTTTTGTCGTGCCTGATCCAAAAGAAGAAGACCGCATAGCCAACTATTTGAAACAGTCGAAGAATTAATTCCTGTTTGAATGAAAGCAATGGGTGAAATGATGAATTTGTTCTCGCGTAAGATATTGTTGGGTTTATTGGCAACCCTAATCAGTTTTGGCTTCTTGTGTGAAATTCATTCGCAGCCGAATATCATCGCCTCACTGAACTTCGATCCGCAAAAAGACGGATTCAGCTTTAAGAATTACCGCAATGAAGGTTACAAGTGGGACGATGATATCGCCGTAGATGATCTCGCTAAGATGTTTGGCTTTGATGCCATGTGTAAAAAGCGTCGGGCGGGAAATTGCGTCGAGAAAGCAGATCCGCGTCCGTGGATAAAGAAGTATCTCGAGGCGATGAACATCGGACATTGCGAGGGAATTGCCGTCGCGAGCCTGCGGATGAATTCCGGTTTGCCATTCAAGAATTTGCGTTCGTTCACGGCTTTTCAGCCCGGAGCGACTTCAGTTTTCGGACTTCAGCGCGCTCAATCGATCGAGAATTACATCGCTTATTATTGGATCACTCAAACATTTGACGAAATTTCAATTCCGACCAAGAAAACCGCGGCGCTCGGTCCACTCGCGATCGTAAAGATGCTAGTTGATTCGATGAAGCAAAAGTCGGACACGTATCTTCTCGGCATTTATAAGAACGACAAAGGACGACCATTTGATGGACACACGGTCGCGCCGATCGCGGTCGAAGATACCGGCAATCAATTTAAGATTCACATCTATGACAACAATTTTCCGAAAGAGCGGCGTTTCATTTATGTGAATAAGAGCGGCAACGAGCAATGGACATATACCTCCGGCACAAATTCAAATGCGAAAGCGGACTATATCGGAGACAGGAATTCCCGAACGATGGAACTCACCGCGACCTCTTGGCGCGACAATAGATGCTTTGATCCGCCTTGGGACGTTGATAGCAACAATCAAACTGGTTGCGGACCGGGAAGCGCCAACACTAACACCACGCCGATGTTTGTTAATGCATCGTTTCAACCGTTTCAATCAACCGGCGACGAAGACGGCGAAGACGCAGAGTTTTTTATTACCGGCGAAGGGAACCTGCTGGTGATCGATGGTGGCGATCTCCAAAATGATCCGCGAATTGGTTATGATCGCAATAATCGTTTCTATGACGACATTTCGGGCGGTAACGCACGATTCTTGAAAGGCGGACTAGGCGAAGATTTGCCGCACTACACGTTGCCTTACGAAAGGAGCGAGGAGCCATACACCATCATTTTTTCGGGAAGAAATCTTACAAAGGAAAGTGTTTTCGACTTTGTTTTCTCCGCGCCGGGATTTACCGTCGGCTTTGATGGAATTCGACTCGACCCGAATGAAGTTCTTATCGCGACTCTCTCCAGGAA
>DAITAB010000058.1:0-12611 GCA_036824525.1 Pyrinomonadaceae bacterium | reverse complement strand
GAATATTTGGCGAAGATAATGTCCGCTTGTGGCTCGATACTTATAATGACCAGCGACGCGCTTATGTAATCGGGTTTAATCCTCTCGGAATACAACAAGACGGAATTCAGACCGAAGGTCAGGGTGCCGATTTTTCGGTCGATATCGTTATGGAATCAAAAGGAGTGATCGAGGATTGGGGCTGGTCGGTAGAAGCGAAAATCCCGTTTAAGTCACTGCGTTATTCTGCCGGAAAGGGAAAATTCTGGGGATTTAATGTCGGTCGAAATATCGAACGTTTGAATGATGAATTCGATTCCTGGGTGCCCTTGGCGCGGGGCAATGCGGGTTTTCTTACTCAGTTTGCGAGGATTTCGGGTCTCGAAGACATTAAAACAGTACGCACCCTCGAAATTGCTCCCAGTGTTACACTGTCGGAAACAGGCGATAGAAAATCCGATGGCAGATTTGTTAACGCACCTATCCGAGAAGAACTTTCGCTTAATCTGAAATACACGATTACTCCAAACGTGACGTTCGACCTCGCGCTAAATCCTGACTTTGCGGAAATCGAAGCGGATGCGCCGGTCGTCACGGCAAATCAACGATTCCCGATCTTCTTTAACGAGAAACGCCCATTCTTTCTTGAAGGAAAAGAAATTTTCGAAGGTCAGGGCGGCGATGGATTGATTTCGTCGCCTCAGCTTTTCTACTCGCGAAAAGTTATCGACCCGGACATTGCCGCGAAATTGAGCGGGAAGATCGGCAAAAACAGTTTTGGAATTTTGTTGGCTTCCGATAATGCACCGGGTAATTTCAGCCGCGAAGAGAGAGCAGATCCATTCTTTTCCAGGTTTAATGAACTTTTTGGGAAGAACTCCCTGATCGGAGTTTTTCGATTACGACGCGATGTCGGAAAAGAACACAATCTGGGAGTTTTTTTTACGTCTTCAAATTTTGTCGAAAAGAAAAATCAGGTTGCTGGAGCGGACGGACGTTTCAAACTTAACGACAAGACGGTCGCAACTTTTCAGGTTGCGGGTTCGATGAGTCGGGCGTGCTTTTTCGATCCGGCGTTTGATCCCGCGACTGATTCCGTTACGGCGGATCGTAACCAAGCGATATGTTTAAGTTCACGCGAACGCGGTTCTAGTCGCGAAAATTTTTATCGAAATGGAAATGGATTTTCGTATTTTGGAAGTTTGGATTATACGGGAAGAAATCGCGGATGGTTGATTCAAACTGCCGGAATTACAAGGGATTTTCGCGCGAATGTCGGTTTCTTTCGTCGAACAAACGTGAATGAAGTTGCGGTCGCGGGAAGAATAAGTTCGAATCCCAAACCGACGGCTACGATAATTCGTTGGTCTTTGTTCAATGGCGGCAGATTCGTTTACGATTGGCAAGGTCGGGTGGTTGGCGAAGGAACTTTTTCAAATTTGAATCTGAACCTGCAAAAAAATAGTTTCATCAATCTCGAAGGCGGGTTTGGGTATGAGCGGATTTTTGAAGATGAATTCGGACGAAAGCGCTTGCCAAGTCGTCCGAACGGAGGCGCTTTCTTTGGCGCATCGGAACGCTCAACCGCTAATGCTTACGTAGGAGCGTTTGCCCGCACTTCCCCAAAACAATTCATCGCATTGGAAGGTTACTATTTCAAGAATTTCAATCAGTACGATTTCGATTTTGGTGCCGGTCGTTTTTCGCGAGTGAGTCCGGCGGCGCTGGCTGATCCCGATGCGGCACTCGATCCCGGACCGGGAACTCAAACGGATTTCGGTTCTGAAGTCGAACTGAAACTATCGGATCCGCTGCGCGTTTCCCTTAATTATCAACACAGCGATTTGAAACGAAACGATACTGGTTTGACCGCATTCACCACAAATATCTTTTCGCTTCGCTCAACTTATCAATTCACGCGCTTCACATTTTTGCGTACGCGTTGGGACTACGACACCCTGAGTCGAAATGCGACCGGGCAATTCATATTCGGTTGGAATCCCAATCCCGGCACGGCTTTTTACGTCGGATACAACGACGACTTCAACCAACCTCCGTTTTTCCGAAATCAACGGAAATTCTTCATCCGAGCCTCGTATCTTTTTCGAAGAAGCTTCTAAATTCGCCTAAGCCGTCTTTTGTTTCGGGTAGCTTCGAACGATTTTGTTCAGAGGTACTCAATCGAAAGGGAAGGGAAGCGTCATTTCCCTTCGTAGTTGTTAAAGCCCAGCCAAATGCCGTAAGTCCAAGCGAATGTGACCCTGTGGAAAAAACTTCTTGTAATTTCTTAGGAGTTCGTATATAAACATCGGCTGAGAAACCATTTCTTGATTTTTGAAAAAGGAGACATGATGAAGCTAAAAGATTTTTTCTTAGCGTTCGCCCTGTTTATCGCCCCAGTTGCTTTCCTGTTATCTTCCGTACAGACAACATTTTCCCAAGACACTAAAATTGCACTACAAAGAGGTTATCGCACCGGTTATTCCGATGGTTACATGGCCGGATACCGCGATGTGGTCGAGAATACGGCGCGAGACTTTATGCGCCAGCCTGATTATCAAAAAGCCGATCGTGCGTACAATGCCGATTTCGGCGCAATTGATGTTTATCGGGATGGATACCGACAGGGATTCGAGGTCGGTTATGGTACGGGCTATGAAAAGCGAAGTTTTGACTCAACTCTGCCGGAAAACCTTGGTCGGAGCGGACTCATAAACACTACGGCAACGACATCCGTGACTTCCCCGTCCGTCGTGTCGGCAACGACTCCAAATGAATCGACTGTCGCTTCGAACACTGTTGAAGCACCGGTCCTAAACCTACCAATCGAAGTTCAACGCTCCGAGCCGACCGGCGAACCGATCATCATAATTCCCGGCGAAACGGAATTAATAATTGAACTCGCGCAGGAAATTTCGACCGAGCGCAACAAGGTAGGCGACAAGTTTCAAGGTCGCGTGGTTTCGCCGCAGGAAATCGTAGGCGCGACGGTTGAGGGAAGAATCACGAAAATTCAACTCCCGGGAAAAATCGGACGTCGCGGTGAAATGATGCTCTCCTTTGATTTCATTCGCATTTCGCAGAATCGTTGGAGTAATTACAACGCGATTCTCACCGAGGTTTTGCCGATAAAAGGCGACAACATAAAACGGGTCGATACGGAAGGAACGGTTCAGAGTAAGACCAGCAATAAGCGCGATGCGATCAAAGTCGGAGCAACAACCGGAACCGGATTGGTTGTCGGCGCGGTCGTTGCAGGTCCGGTCGGCGCGGCAGTAGGTGCAGGAGTTGGCGCAGCGTTTGGCGTCGGCGCAGTCGTAGTAGAACGTGGACGTCACATCAAGTTAATTCCGGGACAGCAATTGCGCGTTCGAACGACTTACGAAACTCAGATACGGTAATTCCAAAAGGGGAAGCTTCGCAAGTTAGGGTTTGGATTTCCCACGGATGAATGCCGCCAAATTAACAGAGCGGACATTTTCATAATCGATTCCAGCCGAAACGAAAGACATTCGTTTCGGCTGTTTTTTTTTGTCTTTTGAACAGCAAAAAGGGTTGTTGCTTGTTGTTTCGAAATCCGTTTGATATCGTTTAGACAAGTAATTCTCGAAGTGATTTTCGGAAGATAAATATATGGAAACAGGAAAAGAATCTACTGCGGCAAGCGCCGCAAGCGAAGGACTTCGCGGCGTTGTCGCCGCACAAAGTTCGATTGGCGATGTGAATGGTGAAAAGGGAATTCTCATTTATCAGGGCTACGATATTCACGATTTAGCTGAACATTCGAGCTTTGAGGAAGTAGTTTATCTCCTTTGGAATGGAAAGTTGCCGAAAAAGGACGAACTCGAAGCGCTAAATTTACAGTTTCGCTCAAACTATGCAGTACCTGCTGAAGTTATTTCCATGATGCGGACTTTTCCAAAAGAAGCCGACCCGATGGATGTATTACGAACTGCAGTTTCTGCTCTGGATTTTTTCGACAACAATACGGGAAGTCACAGTACTGAACGCGAAGACGCGCTGAAGACTTCTATAAAACTTACGGCACAAATTCCCACGATCGTTGCCGCATGGGAGCGAATTCGAACCGGCAAAGAAGTAATCGCGCCGAAGTCGGACACAAACATCGCGACGAATTTCCTTTATATGATGCGAGGCGAAATGCCGGACGCAGAAGAAGCGCACATGTTTGATGTTTGCCTCATTCTTCATGCCGATCATGAATTGAATGCATCTACCTTTACAACTCGCGTAATTTCGGGAACTCTGGCGGATGTTTATGGTGCGGTAACCGGAGGGATCGCGGCGCTTTCAGGACCATTGCATGGAGGCGCAAATACTGCCGTAATGAAAATGCTTTTGGAAATTGGCAGCGTCGATAAAGTTGAATCTTGGCTTGATTCTGCGCTTGCAGCGAAGAGGAAGATCATGGGAATCGGACACGCGGTTTACAAAACGGAAGATCCGCGCGCGACATGGTTGCGAAAATATTCGCGCACACTTGGCGAGAAGAAGAAAGAGTTGAAGTGGTTTGAAATGTCGCAAAAGATCGAAAAGTTGATGCATGAAAAGAAAGGAATGTTTCCGAATGTGGATTTCTATTCCGCATCAACTTATTACATGATGGGAATTCCGCTCGATCAGTACACTCCAATTTTTGCTATCAGCAGAATTTCGGGTTGGACCGGGCACATTCTCGAGCAGTATGGACACAACAAACTCATTCGTCCGCGCGCCGAATATATTGGTCAACGCGATTTGAAATACGCGGCGATTGATAAGCGATGATGATTTGTTTGCATTGAGTAATGCTAAGCCGTCGGGAAAAAAGCCGACGGCTTTTTGTTTGCAAAATGGAAACAAACGCGTGAAAATCTCGTAAAACGAATTGATAGCTTCCGCGCGAAAAATACTAAAGGAGCATTTCGAAATGACTACACTTCTACGTTTATCTGTCTTTATCGCGGGCATCATAATCGTTGTCGGAAATACGATAATTGTTGCACAAGAAAATATGACACCACCTGTTGCGAAGAAAGAAACACGAGTATCCAAGGTTCTCGACACCGAGTTAAGAGACGATTATTTTTGGTTAAGAAGCGGAAAAGATGCTAACGGGAAAGTCCGAAAAGAGGTTGAAGAATATCTTGTCGCGGAAAATAAATACACGGAAGCTGCGATGAAGCCGACCGATGCATTTCAAAAAACTCTTTACGATGAAATGCTCGGAAGAATCAAACAAACTGATTTGAGCGTTCCCTATCGATACGGGAATTATTTCTATTACTCGAAGACTGAGGAAGGAAAGCAGTATCCGGTTTCTTTGCGTGCTAAAGACGCCAAGGGAACGGGCGAGGAAATTCTTTTGGATCAAAACGAACTCGCGAAGGGTTTGGCATATTTTGCCGTTGGCGACTACGCCATCAGCGACGACGGGAATTTGCTCGCTTTCTCCACCGATACTACCGGATATCGTCAATACAAATTACAGATCAAAGACCTCCGCACGGGAAAGCTGCTTCCGGATGCGATTGAGCGAGTTACGAGTGTAGTTTGGGCAAGTGACAATAAACATCTTTTCGTTGTAACCGAAGATGCGGTGACAAAACGCTCGGATAAATTTTGGAGACACGAAGTCGGAACAAATGAAAACAAGCTTTTGTTTGAGGAAAAAGATGTTCTCTTTAATATTAGTGTAGGACGTTCGCGCGACAAGAAAATGATTTTTCTCAGTTCAGTTGCCAAGACAATGCGCGAATCGTATTTTTTACAGTCCGATAATCCCTTGGGTCAGTTTAAAAGTATTCTTTCGCGAGAGAAAGACCACGAATATTCCGTCGATTATTACGACGGAAAGTTTTACATTCTGACAAACAAAAACGCTCCGAATTTTCGGGTGGTTACCGCACCGGTCGAAGATTCGCGTCAGGCTAACTGGAAGGATTTCGTCGCGGCTTCTCCGAGCGTGAAGTATGAGGACTTAAATTTTTTCAAAAATCATGCAGTAGTTTACGAATGGGAAAACGGGCTCGAGTATTTGCGTGTGATCGATATGAAATCGAACAAGGTTCACCGCATCGCGACTCCGGAATCGGTTTATTCACTTGGTCTATCGACAAATAAGGAATTCGATACTGATACCGTAAGGTTCTCCTACACTTCATTGATCACACCGAATTCAACATTCGACTACAACATGAAAACGAAACGAAGCACGCTCCTGAAACAACAAGAGGTGCTCGGCGGATACGATAAGAATCAATACGAAACCAAAAGAGTTTGGGCTATTGCGCGGGATGGAGTAAAAGTTCCGGTTTCGCTGGTCTGGAAAAAAGGCACGAGGATCGATGATGGATCGGCGCCGATGTTGCTCTATGCCTATGGCTCTTATGGATATTCAACCACTCCGAATTTCAACTCGAATCGATTGAGTTTACTGAATCGGGGAGTCGTCTTTGCAATTGCGCATATTCGTGGCGGTAGTGAGATGGGTGAGCAATGGCGACTCGACGGACGAATGTTTAAGAAATTGAACACCTTCAACGATTTCGTAGATTGCGCCGAATGGTTAGTCAAAAACAAATTCACGTCGAGTGATCGTCTCGTTATCAATGGTGGAAGCGCCGGCGGTTTGTTGATGGGTGTGGTTGTTAATATGCGCCCGGATTTGTTCAAAGCAGTCGTAGCAGCCGTTCCGTTCGTCGACGTAATGAATACGATGCTCGATGAGACTCTTCCACTTACGACCGAGGAGTGGATTGAGTGGGGAAATCCAAACGAAAAAGATGCGTTTGATTACATGATCAAGTATTCGCCTTATGACAACATCAAGGAGCAAAACTATCCGAATATGCTGGTACTCGTTTCGCTCAATGACAGTCAGGTTCCATATTGGGAAGGCGCAAAATTTGTCGCGAAACTGCGGGCGATGAAGACGGATAACAATACGATTCTTCTCAAGACAAATATGGGAGCCGGACATGGCGGCGCATCGGGTCGATATGATGCACTGAAAGAGCAGGCGTTTAATTACGCCTATATCTTGTCCCAGTTTGGAATTCGTCAATAATTGTTTCGTTAGTTTACGTTGGTACAAACGCGACGCGAATCCGCGTCGCGTTTGTATACCCCTGATGACGGTGAAAAAACTTGTTGAAACCAATAGCCTAATCGGCGTATAATTCAAATGTTCGGGTTGTGTTCCAACTCGCACTCTATTCACAACACTCTCAGCAACTTCTGCCTTTCGGCATCTTCAAATTTCCGCTTATCTCAAGTGTTTAAAGCTTTTACAGCATATCGCGTAATCCTGTGGACGTTAGTCGCTTTCGGCGTTGCCGCGGCGACTCGGGCTGGACTATCGTTCCCACTGAACGACATGAATCCGACGGTAATCGGAATTCTCGGCGCCCTTACAGTGCTCAGCGCGCTGCTTCACATAAAGATTCCTCAAATTAACCTGAGAATGACATTTTCCGACGCGGTGGTGATGCTTGCGTTTCTACTTTACGGAATAGAAGCGGGAATTTTCGTCGCGATACTTGAGGCAGGTTTGAGTTCTTTGAGCGCGCGGTTGAACGGCAACAAAATGCCGATTGAGAATTACTTTCTCAATGCTTCGATCGCAGCGATTTCCGCATTCTTGAGTGCAACGGTAGCGCAGTTAGTTTTCGGTTCAATTCCCTCGTTTGCCGCAAATTCAAATCTTAGGATGTTCGCGGCATTAATAACAGCATTGGCGGTGTTGCAGTTTATGTCTGCCTCGGTGTTAACCGCCGTGATGCTTTCTCTGCAGCACCATCGAAACTTCGTAAAAATTTGGTATCGAGATTGTCTCAGTTCAAGCGCGATTTATGCTGCCAGCGCAGCGGGCGCGGGGCTCGCATATTTCGCGATCACACAATTTGATCTTGGAGCGGTTGTTTTCGGTGCTTTGATTGTCGGTTTGGTTTTTGTGAGTCATCGGATTTTCGTCGCGAACACGGCGGAAAATGAAACTCAACTCGAATCAACCAAACGTGAACAAGAAGTAGTTGAGTCAAAAGTACGCCAGCTTCACGATACGTTAAAGAATCAGGAGAATGTGGCGAAATCGCTTCGCGAAAGTAATGAAAAATATCGCCACGCCGCTTTCCATGATTCGCTTACCAATCTCCCAAATCGCGAGAATTTTGTTGAGACTCTGCGCGGACATTTTGAAAAAACCAACAGGACCGAAGGTGATAGCTTCGCCGTCCTCTATCTGGATTTGAATCGATTCAAGACGATTAACGATAGTTTGGGTCATGCGATCGGTGATCAGTTGATTATGTTTGTCGCCGAGCGGCTTACGGAGCTGATTGGAGAGAATGACCTTGTCGCACGTTTTGCCGGCGATGAATTCGGCATTATCTTATCGTCAATTCCGGACCTCCAACACTCGCAAGGTTTTGCCGACCGCGTAAAACAGAGGCTTCAAGAACCTTTTCTAATTGATGGAAGACAAGTATTCACCAGCGTAAGTATTGGTATCGCGGGAAATCACGAACGATATACAAAAGCCGAAGAAGTCCTGCGCGATGCAGATATTGCCATGTATCACGCAAAAGAAACCGGCACACCATGTGTAGTTTTCGACCAGGCGATGCACAGTCGCGCGGTAAATCTTTTGCAACTTGAAACGGATCTTCGTGCGGCTATAAAGAAAAACGAACTCGTCGCGCACTTTCAGCCTATCGTCGGGCTACAGTCGCTGGAACTGGTCGGATTTGAGGCGCTCATACGCTGGAATCATCCCAAGCGAGGCTTGGTTCCGCCGGGAGAATTTATTCCGATTGCGGAGGAAACCGGTTTGATCATTCCGATCACACTTTGGATGCTCTTTCATTCATGTCGCCAACTTGCGATTTGGAATCGAAAATTTTCGAATCAACGCGGTCTGATTTTGAGCGTGAATCTTTCTGGTAAACACTTTGAAGATCCGAATCTGGTTCGCCATGTAAGTCAGGTAATTTGCGAAACAACAGTTGATCCGATTTCGCTCAAGTTGGAACTTACGGAAAGCGCGATCATGAACAACGCCGATTCTGCCATTCAGATGTTAAGGCAGCTTCGCAATCTCGGAGTTCAACTCTCGATTGATGACTTCGGAACCGGATATTCTTCGTTGAGTTATCTTCACAAGTTTCCGATCGATACTTTAAAAGTTGACCGTTCTTTCGTTGGTTCAATGGAAGAAGCGAGCGAAAACGGCGAGATCGTAAAGACCGTCGTCGGGCTAGCAAAGGCATTAAGAATGAATGTCGTTGCGGAAGGAATTGAAACGATTCATCAATTACATCAACTGCGGATTCTCGGATGCGAATATGGACAAGGCTTTCTCTTTTCGAAAGCGGTTCCGATTGAAGAAGCTGAACTAATGATTGAAGATCGTTTCCGTTGGAAAAATATTCTTCCTGATCCAACCGCGATGAAAGCAATTCAGAACGGCGACTCCGGACTGCTGGATTTAGGTGACTCTATCTAAACAGCCCGCACAAAATTCTTCGGTTTCGATTCAAGCGGAAACGATTTCTCATAGACGCTCGCTAGATTTAACAAAACACTCTCGCTCCAATGCGCTCCGAGCAGGTGATAACCTATCGGTAATCCCGACATAGAAAGTCCGCATGGAACGGAAATCCCCGGAATGCCGGCAAGATTTGCTGAAGCGGTGTAAATGTCACTCAGATACATCGCTAAAGGATCATCGCTCTTCTCTCCGATCTTAAAAGCTACCGTTGGCGATGTCGGAGTAAGGATTGCGTCGCACTTTTCAAAAGCCTCTTTGAATTCATTTTTGATCAAAGTTCGCACCTTTTGTGCCTTTGCATAGTAAGCGTCGTAATATCCCGAAGAAAGCACATAAGTGCCAAGCATGATTCGGCGTTTTACTTCTGCGCCAAATCCCTGTTCGCGGGTTTTGAAATACATTGATCGCAATTCGGGTGCGTCTTCCGCACGAAATCCATAACGAACACCATCAAATCGAGCCAGGTTAGACGAAGCTTCCGCGGTTGCAATGATGTAATAAGTCGCAATGCAGTACTTAGCATGCGGTAGTTCAACATCGACAATTTCCGCGCCGAGCGACCGGTAATTTTCAATTGTATCTTCAACCGATTTCTTCACCTCGGCATCCAGTCCCTCACCGAATAATTTCCGTGGGACGCCGATTCGTTTTCCACGTATATCGGAACCGAGAGCCGATGCATAATCGGGAACTTCTACGTCGGCTGAAGTAGCATCACGCAAATCGCGCCCGGCTATAACTTTCAAAACTTTTGCAACGTCTTCTGTTTTTTCTCCAAAGATTCCGATGTTGTCCAAAGATGACGCAAAAGCGACCAGACCATAGCGCGAAATTCTTCCGTAAGTCGGTTTTAGTCCGACGATTCCGCAGAAAGAAGCCGGTTGTCTGACAGATCCGCCGGTTTCCGAACCTAGTGCCGCTTTAACGATTCCCGCTGCAACTGCCGCAGCCGATCCACCCGAACTTCCGCCTGGAACCCGCTCAAGATCCCAAGGGTTTTTCACTGTTCCAAAAGCCGAATTTTCATTCGATGAACCCATAGCGAATTCATCCATATTGGTTTTTCCAATTATGATCGCGCCTGAATCGTAAAGCTTCTTTATGGCGGTGGCGTCGTATTGCGCGCGGTAGTTAAAAAGAATCTGAGAGCCGCAGGTTGTTTGCATCCCTTCCGTGCAAATGTTGTCTTTTACGGCAATCGCGAATCCGCGTAATGGTTGATCATTTGACGAATCTGCATCGAGTGATTTTGCTCGCGCCAATGCGGCATCGCGCTCGATCGAAAGAAAGCAATTGAGCGACCCATTTAGTTTTTCTGCATCGGAAATTATCTTCTCAATATCAGAATAAATGCTCATATAATTATTTGATAGAAACTGAATCAATCCGCCACTTTTCGTTCTCTTTTACCGCCTTAATAGTTCCTTCGCGTTGTTCGCTGCGCGAATCCGTCTTCCAAAAAAACAAAAGTTGAAAGCTAACTTCGGAAGTAGTTATTTCGCGACAAACGCCCAAACGAAATGTTTTTGGCGGATCGACCACCGGGCTGAAATAATTCGGATTCTCTTCGGAATTATTCAGCTCCTCAATCAATCTCGTGGACAAAAAAGCGTCGCGCTTTTCCGTGAAGTCATTTATCTCATTAGCTAAATTTCCAAATCGCAACCAATAAAAACGCGAGACCGAATCGCGAGCCGCTGCGCAGTTACCGCCTTCGAGGTTGGGTATGCTGCAGCCGGCAAAAAAACAAACCGACGCTACGAGAACAAACAAATGCCGAATCGTTGCAAAGAAAAAACCTGACTCATAATATTTCTTGAGGCTCATAAAACTTTCGGCACCTGAAAATGTCCGCCGACTGCAGAAGGCGCTTGATCGAGCGCTTTCGACTGCCCGAGTGATTCGGTAACAACGTCTTCTCGATCAGCCGCGGTCTTTTCTCCTTCAAGCGTAAGCCCGCCAATCGCCGGATCGACGTCCGACGTGTCCAGTTCGTTTAGCTGCTCGACGTAAGCAACAATACTAGCCATTTGCGGCGTGTAAAGTTTTACTTCCTCTTCTGTGATTTCCAGGTGGGCGAGTTTTGCGATTTTTCTTACGTCCATATTTTTTAGTTAATTTCTATGTTTGGATTTCGCTCGATTCGTTCGAAAAGACTTCGGGCAGTTGCAAGGAACTGACTTCGCAAATTGTCGTCGGAGATCGAGGAAGCCGCCTTTTGAATTTCCGGTGAAAGTTCGATCAACTCACCGAACTTTTCCGAGTCGCTGCGGAAATTCTCGAATCGTAAATTCGGAAATAATGACGGTTCCACACGAAAGTCGAGAAATCGAATTGCGTTTGTTCCGAGTGAGCGGTTCAGTTGCGAAAGCAATTGACCGCTTAGCGAGACGAGCTGTTTCTGCCAAGTCGCATCACGCACTGCCAAAATCAATCTGCCTTCATCGACCTTCAGAGGCTTCGACATTTCAGTCAATTTTTCACCGGCAATTCTTTTCCAAGCCGCGAAAATCAGCGCTTCCTGAAGTTCTTTGTTTCCTTCGAAGTCGCGGAGAAAATTTGGAATAATGCGAAATAGCTCGTTCATTGCTAATCTTCCTGATGAAAATGATTGCTGACGATGTTTCCTTAGTTTGCTAATGATAGTTGTTAGGTTCTGTTTCTTCAATTATGCAGCTACCAAGATTGATACTCGCTTCCGGAAGCCCACGCCGCGCGGAAATTCTCTCAGCAGTCGGCTGGGAATTCGAAGTTCAGGTTTCTAACGCGGACGAGAGTTTGTTCGACGGCGAAACGCCGCGCGAACACGTTGAGCGGCTTGCGCGACTGAAAGCAGAAACGATCGCAAAGCAACGCGAAAACGCGTTCGTGCTCGGCGCGGATACGATTGTTTTACTCGATGGCGAAATTATCGGAAAGCCGAAAGATATCGCCGATGCTCGAAGAATGTTGCGAAAACTTTCGGGAGTCTGGCATGAAGTTCTGACCGGCGTTTCGATCGCGCAAAACAAAAACGGAACTTCGACTTTCAAAACCGATACCGAAACAACTCGTGTTAAGTTTGCGGAGTTGTCGGACAAAG
>DAITAB010000057.1:0-12639 GCA_036824525.1 Pyrinomonadaceae bacterium | reverse complement strand
GCCAAGGCCTACTTTGCGCCGCGCGGGATCGGTCCGACGGCTTGGGATCAAGCGACCGGAAGCGCAACAACCGTCGTTGCGATTATCGATACCGGAATCAAATACTCGCATGAAGATCTTGCGGCAAATATGTGGACGAATTCCGGTGAGACTCCAAACAACTCAATTGACGACGACGGTAACGGATTTGTTGACGATTATTTCGGCTACGATTTCTTCTTTAACGATCCCGATCCGCTCGATGAAAACGGTCACGGCACGCACACCGCAGGAACCGTCGGCGCGGTTGGGAATAATTCGCTCGGAGTAGTTGGCGTTAATTGGAATGTGCGTCTGATGGCGATAAAGATTTACAACAATACCGGATATGGAACTACTTCTTCGATGCTCATCAATGCTTACAACTATATTCGCATGATGAAAAACCGCGGCGTGAATATTCGCGTTACGAATAATTCCTATGGCGGTTGCGATGAAGCCTGCGGCTATGATCAGGCGACGAAAGATGCGATCGATGCGCTTGGCGATGCGGGCGTCTTGAATATTTTCGCGGCGGGAAACGCGGCACAGAATATCGAATCGACGCCTTTTTATCCGGCAAGCTACACATCTCCTTCAATAATGAGCGTGGCTTCCTCAGATCAAAGCGATAATCGTTCGGGTTTCTCGAATTACGGTCTTAACAGTGTCGATGTCGCGTCGCCGGGAACTTCGATTTTGAGTACGGTAATGACTGCCGACAATTACGGAACCAAAAGTGGAACCTCGATGGCGACACCGCACGTCGCTGGCGCTGCCGCGCTTCTCTCTTCATTCAATCCGAGTTTATCGGCTATGTCGTTAAAAGCGACATTGATGAATACCGTAGATCAACTGGCGCAGTGGAACGGTATCGTGAAAACCGGCGGACGAATCAATGTTGCGCGCGCACTTCAAAATCAGACGACGTGTAATTTGGTGGTCGCGCAGAACCCGATTTACATCGGTAGCGGACTTGGTTTGTATTCGATCAATGTCAGTGCGCCCTCGAATTGCGATTATTCGGCGGTGAGTAATGCCGGATGGATGGGCGTCACTGTCGGTAATCCAAGCAGTGGAAACTCGAGCATTTCATTCGCCGTAGTGGAGAATTTTGGGATCACTCGAACGGGAACTATTAAGATCGGCGATGTTTCCGTGGCGGTTATCCAGCGCGGATTTTTACGTTCGCCTAGTCAGGTTTTGGATTTCGATGGCGATGGCAGAACCGATTACTCGGCGATTCAAGATGCAGGCGGCGGAATGTATTGGCACAATCTCCGAAGCACCAGCGGATATTCCGCGACCAATTTCGGTCTCTTTGCAGACGACATTCCAGTGCCAAACGATTTCGATGGCGATGGCAAAACCGATATTGCCGTCTGGCGAAGTTCAACCGGCACTTTTTACGTTTTGCGAAGTTCCGATAATTCCTTTTTTGGCGCTCCATTTGGAACATCGGGAGATGATCCGCTCATCTCACAAGATTTCGATGGCGATGGACGATCAGATTTTGCAATTACGCGACCCGCCGGCGGATCTCTTTTTTGGTACGTTTTGAAGTCTTCGGGCAGCGTTTCAATCAGTCAGTTCGGATTAGCCGGCGACCGACCGGTTCGAGGAGATTTCGATGGCGACGGACAAGCAGATCTCGCCATTTATCGCACCGCTCCCGGTTCGCCCGCGAACACATTTTTTGTCTTAAAAAGCTCGTCAAACGCACTGTCAGTTGTACAATTCGGTATTTCAAGCATTGATCGCGTGGTTTCAGGTGATTTTGACGGAGATGCAAAAGCGGACGTAGCGGTTTGGCGAACTTCCACCGGCGAGTGGCACTACCTAAAGAGTTCAGATGGATCGTATGTCGTTTATCCATTTGGTTTGAACGGCGATTTACCCACACCGGGCGATTACGACGGCGACGGAAAAACGGACTTTTCAGTATGGCGTCAAAATTCCGTACCTTCGGCGACTGGCACCTTCTATGTGCTTGCAAGCACAACAGGTTTTTCGGCAAGCGGTTGGGGAAATGTGTCAATGCTTTACCCGGCAAATGGCATGCAGGTACGTTGAGCCGTCGACTATTCCAACCAAATCATGCGATGCGCCGTCTAATGTAATTGAATACATGTGATTCGGTTAGCTTTTCGGGCTTTTATCGACGGAGAAATGTTGCATTGAGGGTTTTCAAACGGTATAGTTGGGTACCTTATTTTGGTATTCAATCGGTGTCCCAAAAGTTGTTTCTAGGTTTTTTTGGAATTACTAAATATGAAAATTGGAAAAGTATTTTGCCTTCGGATTTCGTTTGCCCTCGCGGCACTTTTTTCGTTGTTTTTGTCTAGTTCAGCTTTTGCGCAACTTGGTTTGCGCAAGGCGCTCGATACTGACGGCGACGGCAAAGCGGATTTTACGGTTTTTCGTCCAAGCAATAATGTTTGGTACACCTACAAGAGTGCGGGCGGTTTTTCGTTCACTCAGTTCGGAATCAACGGTCAGGATCTACCTACGCCGGGTGATTATGATGGCGATGGCAAAGGCGACATCTCCGTCTGGAGAGATACCGATGGAATTTGGTACACGATACGAAGCAACGGAAATATTTTTTCCGCCGTTCAGTTTGGCGCAACGGGAGATGAACCGATTGCCCGCGATTATGATGGTGATGGGAAAACCGACCGAGCAATTGTCCGTCGCACTAATGGAAACTTGATTTGGTTTGTCTTGCGCAGCACGGACAACGGTTTTAGTTCCGCCCAATTTGGACTTAGCACAGACTATACGGCGCCCGGCGATTATGATGGCGATGGAAAATTTGATTACGCAGTTCAGCGACCTGGCGCGGATGCGAACAGTCTTTCGACATTCTATATTCTGAAGACTTCGGGCGGTGTGACCGCAACCGCTTTTGGACTTAGCAATGATATTTGTGTTCCGGGCGATTATGATGGCGACGGAAAAACCGACATTGCCGTTGTTCGGGAAGGTGCGACTGCTGCGTCGAGTATGGTGTGGTATGTAAACCGAAGTTCAGACAACCAGTTTTTCTTCCGTTCATTCGGAACTACCGGAACTGACTTAACGACGCAGAATGATTACGATGGCGACGGAATAACGGATATTGCCGTCTGGCGCGATACGGATGGAACGTTTTACGTGTTGAGAAGCAGCACTAACTTCACAACATATCAAGGCTCTCCTTGGGGTGCCTCGAATGACTTTCCGGTCGCCAGTTACGATACGCATTGAACTTGAAAACTAGTTCAGTATTAAGGTTGGAGACTTCAATAGTCTTCAACCTTTTTGTTTTGCCCGCGTTGTAATTTATCATCGGCTTCTGAATAAAATGGCTTCAAATCTTCAATCGATCAAGGACAAGTTTTCGAAGACGAGCGTACTTGTAATCGGCGATCTCGTTGCCGATCAGTTCTTACACGGCACGATTACGCGCGTCTCTCGCGAAGCGCCGGTTTTTATTTTGCGACATGATGAAACGGAAACGCTTCCGGGCGGCGCAGCAAATGCTGCGCTCAACGTGGCTACCCTCGGCGGGAATTCGCGTCTGCTTGGATTCGTTGGCGACGACACTGCAGGCTCGTCCTTGCTGGAAAAGCTGCGCAACCATCGTGTTAACTGCGATCACGTTTTCGTTTTCGAAAAAACCCGAACAACGACGAAAGTGCGCGTTCT
Source organism: Pyrinomonadaceae bacterium (assembly GCA_036824525.1). Taxonomy (GTDB): domain Bacteria; phylum Acidobacteriota; class Blastocatellia; order Pyrinomonadales; family Pyrinomonadaceae; genus DAITAB01. The sequence goes on along the minus strand of DAITAB010000057.1, from coordinate 8,931 downwards.
CGGCGGCGAACAATATTCGCCGCGCCGTCAAGTGATCCGAATTGATTACGAAAACGCCGCGCAACTTCCGAAAGACCGGGAATTAAGACTTCTTGAAGTTTTGGATGAAGCATCCCGGGAAGTGAATGTAATTGTTTTTTCCGATTACAACTATGGCGTCGCGTCAAAAGCGATATTCGCGGCGGCAAAAGAAATCGCCGGCAGACGCGGAATTCCGTTGATCGTCGATTCGCGTTTCCGACTTCGCGATTTTGCAGGAGCAACCAGCGCTACACCGAATCAGGACGAAGTCGAACAACTCGTAGGAAACAATTTTACGTCAGATGATTGCGAGTTGCTTCGCGAGCAACTTGGTTTAGCGACACTGCTTGTGACCCGCGGTAATAAAGGAATGTCGCTTTTTGAAAAAGACTTCCCCGCCCGGAATTTTGGTTCTATCGGAGCGAAAGATGCGATCGATGTTACGGGAGCGGGTGACACCGTAATCGCTGCTTACTCGCTGAGCATTGGAGCCGGCTTGTATTTTTCCGATGCGGCGAATGTCGCGAACCATGCGGGTGGAATCGTGGTTATGAAAAAAGGCACGGCATCCGTTTCGATCGATGAGTTGCTTTCATCGCTGGAAAACTCGCCGAAGGATCTTTCCGCCGCGAAATAATGGCGGAGCTGATTCTCCGACAGTTCGAACTCCTATGAATGAATTTGCTTTTGAAGGCATCGCGCCGATAGTCGAACGCGAAGAGTTAATATCTCTGACGAAGAAAAAACGCGATGCCGGACAAAAAATCATTTTGACTAATGGATGCTTTGATCTTTTTCATGTTGGTCACATTCGCTATCTTGCGGGCGCGAAAAATCTCGGCGGTTTCCTCGTAGTAGGAATAAATTCCGATAAACAGGTAAGGAAATTGAAGGGCGAAGGAAGACCTGTAACCGGCGAAAACGAGCGCGCCGTCATGATCGCATCGCTGCGAGACGTAGATGCCGTTACGATTTTCGATGAGCCGACCGTTGAACAACTCATTCGGGCGATACGCCCTGACGTTCACGCAAAGGGAACGGATTACACCAAAGAAAATGTTCCTGAGCGAAATATCGTGATTGAATGCGGAGGCAGAGTTGAAATCGTCGGCGATCCGAAAGACCACTCATCAAGCGGAATGCTCGCAACTATTCTGTCGCAGAAGTAAGTTTTCAGAAACGATACGCTTACAAACTAAATGTGGAAATCGAGAACCAAACAAGATCTGATGATTGAGGTTTGGGAAGCACTCGATTGCGAATCCATCGGCGAGAATGAAATCATTGAAATCGAAAAGGTATTAAATGAAACCTTTGGCGCGGGAGCGGTAGATTTTCCGATGCGTATTGCGCGGGTTCTGGCGGATGAAGGCGCCGAACTCCGCCATGCTGAAATTCTCAATCTCGATTTTCAGAGGCGCTCGAACGATCCATATGACGCATATTTTAGAAACATTTTTAAGTTTTCAACTTTTGAGGAAGCGTTAAGGTCGCTGCGCAACCTGGAGAACTTGCGACAGGCGTTTAACAAAAAAGATGATCCGATTGGTTTGCGTCGTCTGCGCGATGCGGTTACCGAGGAGCGTGACGGTCTTAACTATATCGCCTCCGACAAACGCCTTGGCGATGCCGAACGGGCTAAAGCAAAAGAAATCGCCGAATGGATTTCACTTTGGATAAAAACGCCCGCGATTTTCGAGAGCTGGATCGATTTACGTCGGAATTCGCCCGAGTTTGCGTCGCGCTTTGGTAAAGAGAAATAGATCTTTGCCGCTTCTGCCTTCGGCTCATAGAGTCATTTATACATTTCTTATGCGTCGATTTTTCGCCCAACCCGATTCATTTTCGAAAGAAACGGTTACGCTCGATGCCGATGAGACGCGGCATTTGAAAAACGTACTTAGATTGCGCACTGGCGACGCCGCAAACGTGTTCGATGGAAACGGACGCGAATTCTCGTGTGTTATCGAAAGTATCGAACGCGATTCGACTCATCTGAAAATCCTCGAAGAGGTCGCGCCGGCTTCAAAGGAATCTCTTCTCGAACTGCACGTCGCCGCGGCATTGCTTAAGGGTGAAAAATTCGACTTCGTTGTTCAGAAATTATCGGAATTGGGAGTCCGGCAAATAATTCCCGTTATTACTCATCGCTGCGACGTTGAAATACGTTCGGAAGCGGACGCGTTAAAGAAGGTTGAGCGATGGAAAAGAATTTCTTTCGAATCTTCAAAACAGTGCGGACGCGCGGCTGTTTCGCGAGTGGAAGTACCAATTTCGTTTAATAAGTTCGTAGCGGACGTAAATTCGCCCTGCGTTCTTTTTGCGGAAGAAGGCGGTGAGAGTTTTGAAGAATTTGCCAGGCAAAATTCCGCAGTAAATAAAATCATCTCGATAATTGGTCCTGAAGGCGGTTGGGAAGCTTCGGAAATAGCGCTCGCGCGCGAAAAAGGCATTCGTGTGGTCACTCTTAAAGGAAGAATCATGCGCGCCGAAACTGCATCGATCGTCACCTCTGCACTGCTCCAACACAAATTCGGCGATCTTAAATAAAAAGCCGCGACCAAAAAGCCGCGGCGGTAAATCCAACTTAATAAATTAGCTAAAGCGTAACTTTCGCCGGTTCCTGAGCGCGATAGAAAATGTCGCCGCGTTTGGTCATTTGGTTTTTCTCCGCGAGCATATTAATAACCCGCTCGACTGTTTCTTTATCATCGAGCCGAAAACTCATAGTCCCGCGGGCAGCTTCAACATCGGGATCCGAAAAGTGAACGATCAGGTAATCGTGTTTTCCTTTCATAAACCAAAATGGAACATTTGCGCCATAGGGCGCAGGAATTGAACCCGCGACCGTAGCCGCAGTCGGACGATACGATCGTCTGTCGGAGTAAATCATCACCATCGACTTATATGGCAAGCTAAACAACTCTTTTCCGTCTTTACCAAAAAATCCCAGACGGTTATTAACGTCATCGAATTTGATAGTTCCCTTCACCTTTTTCCGAAAGCCAAACATCCCGCCTTCATAGCGGGCATCTACGCTCGAAATGGTCGCGGTCAATTGCCGCGGCGTGCTTTGCTGTGAAAATACACTGATGTTGAGAGCAGCTACGGTTAATGCCAATATCCAGATGAATCGTTTCATTCATTTCTCCCGAAAACCTTTAAACTAATATACCCATTATAGACGACTTGAGTGAATTATGGGTTGCCATCGCAATTCTTAAGGCACTAAGTCGGCGAATCTGGTTTCTCGAGCCATCAATCCCGAGAAATCCGAATATCTGGATGTTTCAAGTTCATTTTTCTTGCAACCCGCACATACAAAATTGCCATCTCCACTCCGAATGCTTATATTTGTCTGCGATCAATTCAAGCACTTCTCGCAGATTCTTTCTCTCCCGAGAAACTTAACAAAGTAGTTAGCTTGAAAATAAATTAAATCTGAAGGAGAAAGAACAATGAAACGATTTTTAGCAGGAATTCTGGTTTTAATGATGTTGACACTGACGCTGCCGATTTTGGCGGAAGCGCATTGTCATGGCAAAAGTCACCGACGAGCGGTCGCGCGAAGTAATTATGTGCCGCGTTACAGAACCGCAGCCTACGTTCAAAGACGTCCGAGCTTTTATCGTCGCCATAGAAATATCATCAACGTCGGAGCGGCGACTGCCGGCGGCGCGCTTATCGGCGGATTGATCGGTGGTAACAGACGCGGAATGGGAATCGGCGCAATTGCGGGAGCCGGAAGCGGTGCGCTTTACACTTACGTGATAAAGAAAAAGAAACGACGCTACTAGTTTCATTCTTTACAAAAAGTAAAACCGCGACGTGAATTCACGTCGCGGTTTTTTCGTGAACGAATTGTTTACTTTTTGGATAAGTCTTAAGACATAATCTTGATGATTCCACCAGACCCTTTCTCGACCGCCTTAAACTTCTGCTAATGTTTAATCCTTCAATGCGAAAAATGTATGCGAATTTTGCTTGCTGAAGACGACCGCCGAATTGCAGACTTTGTAAGTCGAGGCTTACGTGAAAATGCGTACGCGCTTGACGTGGTACATAACGGCGAAGACGCCCTTTATCAGATTTCGATCGGCGATTACGATTTAATAATTTTGGACGTAATGATGCCCGTCAAAGACGGCTTTGACGTTTGCCGGAAAATTCGGCAAAGCGGAAATAAAACGCCGATCCTGATGCTAACAGCGCGTGATGCAGTTGAAGATAGAATCTCCGGCTTGGATTTCGGAGCTGACGATTATTTGATCAAGCCTTTTGAATTCGGCGAATTACTTGCGCGTCTGCGTGCGCTGCTGCGCCGTCAAAGCGAGGTTCGTCCGCCGAAAATCGTGATCGCAGATTTGGAAATTGACACCATTTCGCAGAAGGTCAGGCGCGGCGGGCGCGAGATTCCGCTGACTGCCAAAGAATATGCTTTGCTTGAATATTTCGCGCGTGAAAAAGGCAAAGTCATCGGGCGCGAAGAGATTTCGACGCACGTCTGGGACGAAAGTTTCGATGTTTTTTCAAATTCGATCGAGGTTTATATCAACCGTTTGCGGGCAAAGATTGACAAAGATTTCGCGCTTCAACTTATTCACACAAGGCGCGGCGCGGGTTATGTTTTAGACGATGTTTAATTCGATTCGGACAAAATTAACTCTCTGGTATGCGGGCGTTTTGGTGTTTCTCGTGATCGGATTTGCCGCGCTGACTTATATTTCAGTCGAACGGATTTTGACATTGGAAACTGACGAAAATCTATTGGAGATGTCGAAAAATTTCACGTCTGCCGTCAATTCCGAAGAAAACAGCGAAGAAGAAAAACCTTCGGGAAATGAAGCGGTTGCGGAAGTTATCAAAGAATTCAGGTTTCGTGATTTTCAGATTTTCGTCTTTTCAAATAATGGGAATTTGATTGCAAAAACGTCCGACACAAATTTTCCCGCGCCGGATTTTCCTGATAACACTTACACGAATGTTTATTATAACCGAAAAACTTTCAGAGTTTTTTCGACACCTTTGAAACTCCATGACGGAAATTACAAATTTCTGATTTATCGCGATTTAGCCGAACAGACAAAAATAAAGGCGCGTCTTTTATATATTTTTTTGGCGGTCGGTCCGCTTGTTCTTTTGCTGTCAATCTGGTTTGGATACTGGTTGGCAAAACGAAGTCTGAAACCTGTGGCGGAGATGAGCCGGCAGGCAAGAACAATCTCGGCAACCAATCTTCATTCGCGGCTTCCGGTTAAAAATGAACGCGATGAACTCGGCAGTTTGGCAACTGCTTTCAACGATTTACTCGAACGACTCGAAAATTCGTTTGAGCAACAACGGCGATTCATGGCAGACGCTTCGCACGAGCTGCGGACCCCTTTGGCGATTGTTCGCGGCGAATCGGAAGTTGCTCTCGCAAAACAAAATCGTCCACCGGCGGATTTACGCGAATCGTTGGCGATCGTCAATGATGAAAGCAAGCGTCTGACCAAAATCGTTGAAGATTTGTTCACACTTTCGCGCGCCGATGCGGGACAATTTAAGACGAATTTCAGGCAAATTTATTTAGATGAAATTTTAGCGGATTGCGTGCGAAACATCCGGGTTTTGGCGGAAAACCGTCAAATCTCGATTGAGTTTTCCGCACAAGTTACCGAGATTTCCGGCGACGAACAATTGCTCAGGCGATTGTTTCTGAACCTGCTTGACAACGCCGTCAAATACAATCGTGAAGGTGGAAAAATTGCGGTAAACATTGCGCATAACTTAGTTACAATTTCCGACACGGGTTACGGAATCGCCGCCGATGAGCAACCAAAAATCTTTGACCGCTTTTACAGAACCGATAAATCACGAAACCGCGCTGAAGAATCACAGACCGGCGGCGCAGGTCTCGGACTTTCCATCGCCAAATGGATTGCCGAGCTTCATCAGGCAGAGATCATAATTGCCCAATCAGACGAAACGGGAAGTACATTTTCGGTTCGCTTTCCACATGAATCTTTAACTTCGGAAACTGTCGAAAATCAAAATGTTGTGACCTGATTTTTACATTTTCCATAATAACTGCCGCATTAAAAATATGAACAAAAGCGAAGAGAACATTAATACCGATATTGATAATTCGGAAAAACTTGAGCTTGAAGAAAATATTTCGATTCACATCTTTTCGGTTTCCGCCGCCATGGTCGGAGTGTGTATGACTGTTATCGGAATTTTTCAAATCGGCGACCTAAAAATTCTAGCTTCAATTACCGACAATGTACTGGCGAATGACGCGATAATTTTTCTTGGTTCGTGTGCGGTTTCATATATTGCACTTCGTTCTCCCTCACGCCGTCATCTGATTGAGAAAGTCGCGGATACGATTTTCCTCTGCGGTTTGCTGCTCATGGCGATCGTCTGCATTCTGGTTGCGTACGAACTATTATAAAAAACGATAATTTGGGTTTTCACGATCACTGCCTGTATTCAGGCTTTTGTGACCGCTGCAAACGCATTTACGAATCTGCGCAAACATTTTCAGATTTTTTTCCGCATTAATCTTCTGTTTATATTTCATTTAATAAGCTCGAGTTACTCGAAAGAGAATTTAGTTTTCAGGAGACATTATGAAAAAGATTATCGCAGTATTTTTGATAGGGTTATTTTCATTCGTCAGCATTTCCGCCCAGACAAAACTGATCGGAATGAAACGCGCCAAACAGATTGCCTCGCAGCGCGTGAGCGGCAGAATACAAAGTTCCGAACTCGAAAACGAGAAAGGAACCAAGGTTTATTCGTTTGATATTCGCGATGCAAAAGGCGGAATTACGGAGGTTTTGATAAATGCCTACACCGGCAAAATTATCGAAGTCAAAGCCGAATCCGCCGCCGCTGAAGCGAAGGAAAAACGCGACGACGCAAAGAAAAAACAATAGTTCAAACTAAGGCAAAGCATTTAATTAACAGTGCTTTGCCTTTTACTTAAACCACCTGACCACGTTAAATCATGGACAAACTACCAAGAATCACGATCTTTTTTTGGATAATGAAAATTTGCGCGACAACGCTTGGCGAAACGGCAGGCGATGCGTTTTCGATGTCAATGGATTTGGGTTATCTAATCAGCACCGCAATCTTTACCGTGATTGTAATTGCAGCGGTCGCACTTCAAATCCGAGCCAACGGATTTCATCCTTTTCTTTACTGGTTCACTATAATTGCAACAACGACCGTCGGAACAACTCTTGCTGATTTTTCCACTCGTTCGCTCGGTGTCGGCTACACGGGCGGTTCGGCAATTTTGCTTTCGCTCGTCGTTATTTCGCTTCTTGTGTGGCGTACGGTAATGGGGAGCGTTTCCGTGGATCATATCACGACGGCAAAAGGCGAGATTTTTTACTGGGTAACGATAATTTTTTCGCAAACGCTCGGCACCGCACTCGGCGATTGGTTTGCGGATACGGCTGATTTCGGATATCTCGGAGCGGCTCTCGTTTTCGGCGGAGTGCTTATAATCGTAGTTGCTTTATATTATTTCACTTCGATTTCACGAGTAATTTTATTCTGGGTTGCGTTTATTATGACGAGACCGCTCGGAGCGGTTGTCGGCGATTTTCTCGATAAACCGTTCGATCACGGCGGACTCGACCTGAGCCGCTACACCGCGTCTCTAATTCTCATCGCCGTAATTGTTGCGTGCATTTTTATTTTTCCGCAGAAGTCCGCTGGAGAGGCTCATTAATTCATGGGTACGAATTTAAGATTTGTGATGTTGTCGGCTGTCTTTGCGATTTTGTTATTTCTGCCGAATCAGATTCACGCACAAGGCGGACCGCCGATGATTACCGATGATACCGGAACGGTTCCCAAAGGACATTGGGAAATTAACACCGCATTTACGCTTGAACGCACTTCGGACGGAAGAATGTTTGGAACTCCGCTCTTGGATATAAACTTCGGTTTGAGTAAAAATGCTCAGTTAAAAGTTGAGATTCCGTGGATTGTAATTCACCGTAACGGTCAAAAAGGCATCAACGGTTTAGGCAACACCAATATCGGAGTGCGTTGGCGTTTTCGCGACGAAGACAAAAACCACCGAGTCGCTTTATCAATTTATCCGCAAGTGGAATTTAATAATCCGACTTCATCGGTTCGCCGCGGAATAGTTGATAAAGGACCTGAATTTTTGATGCCATTACAATGGCAAACCCAAGTTGGGAAATACGGCATCGGCGGCGATGCGGGCTATCGTTTCAAACGCGGGCAAGATGAATTGATTTACGGTGTGGTAGTCGGCAGAAAATTTAAAGAAACCTTTGAGATTCTCGGCGAGATTCACGGCACGGGACAACGAACAAATCCGGGCAATAGCGAAATTGTTTTCAACATCGGTTCGCGAATCAAACTCAACAATAATCTCAACCTGATAACCTCGACCGGAAAAAGCGTTCGCCGAAATTCTGACCCGCGTTTTATCGGCTATGCGGGTTTTCAGATGACTTTCTAATAAGGCTCAGCGCTGATGAGCACGTTTAATGTCGCCAGCTTCCTTAGCTGAATTAAACAAAAACCGCGACGTGAATTTACGTCGCGGTTTTTTTCCTATTGAGCTCAGACTTTATTAGTCTGCGCTGATTTATTCGCGTGCATGCTGAAGCGTTGGCACCGAACTCTAATACGTATAAGTATTCGCTCCGATCATAACGTCTGCGATTCGCTGTCGTGCGGCGATCGTGTTCGCAGGCGAATTATTTTTCGTGAAACGTTTCAGCGCAACCAGCAGCATCTTCGCTTCGTCGCCTTCGAGCATTCCCGCGATTGTGTTTTTCGCCGCGGCTTCGATGCGTTGAATCGCGTCGTTGCAGAATACTTGCGCCATATCAATTTCGCGTGCGGCATCGCCCTTCGCTGAGAGTTTCTTCG
>DAITAB010000233.1:0-3870 GCA_036824525.1 Pyrinomonadaceae bacterium | reverse complement strand
ATTGACGAGCAAATTTCATTTCTTAAAAAAGGTGCGGTTGATATTATCCGCGATGAGGATTTGCGCGCAAAGCTTGAGCGAAGCGCGAAAACAGGAAAACCTTTGCGAGTAAAGCTCGGCGCGGATCCGACTGCGCCCGACATACACATTGGACACACCGTCGTAATCCGAAAACTAAAAGCATTTCAAGATCTTGGACACACGGCAATTTTTCTCATCGGAGATTTCACCGGAATGATCGGCGATCCTTCGGGAAAAAATGTTACGCGACCTCCTCTTTCGCGTGAAGAAATTGATGCAAACGCCGAGACTTACAAGGCGCAGATTTTTAAATTGCTCGATCCGAAGAAAACGGAAATACGTTTTAACTCCGAATGGTTTGATAAATTCAACGCCGCCGATTTTGTAAAACTGGCATCGCATACGACGGTCAAGCAAATTCTCGAGCGCGATGATTTCGAAAAGCGTATGCGCGATGAGAAACCGATCGCGCTTCACGAACTGCTGTATCCGCTCGTGCAAGGTTACGATTCGGTCGCACTTGAAGCAGACGTTGAACTCGGCGGCACAGATCAGAGATTTAATTTGCTCATGGGCAGAAATCTCCAGCGCGAATACGCGCAGGAACCGCAGGTGATTTTGACTACGCCTCTGCTTGAAGGTTTGGATGGCGTAAACAAAATGTCGAAGTCTCTCGATAATTACATAGGAATAAATGAGCCTCCGAATGAGATGTTTGGAAAAGTAATGTCGGTTTCTGATGAGTTGATGTGGCGGTATTACGAATTGCTGACCGATCTTTCGCCGGCAGAAATAACGAAGATGAAAACGAGCGGCGAGAATCCGCGCAATGCAAAAGTTGCGCTCGCCAAAATCCTCATCAAGGATTTTCATTCGCAAGCGGCTGCGAAAGAAGCCGAAGAAGAATTCACTCGACGCTTCGTGCAAAAAGAAATTCCGGACGAGATGGAAGAAATTTCAGTCGCCGTCGCGAACTGGAAACTTGTCGATCTTCTTACTGAAACAAACCTGGCGCCATCGAAAGCGGAAGCGCGGCGGCTGATCGAACAAGGCGGCGTCAAACTCGACGGCGAAAAAATCTCCGATGCAAAATCCGAAGTTCGGTTGAATGGCGAAATGGTGATTCAAGTTGGCAAGCGAAAATTCTTGCGCGTTAAGAAGGTCTAATGGACGAATCGCTTTTTCTGATTTAAAGGAAAAATCATTTGCTTTGATCTGCGTTAATCAGTGTCCATCTGTGGCTAATAAGTTGCTAATCCGTGTCCATCTGTGGCTAATAATTTCCGATGTCGCAAATGATCGAAACTGAAGAAACTCTCATCATCGAAACTCCCGAACGCGTTCCGCTCGCATTTGCGCTTGCCTCGATCGGCAATCGTTTTCTCGCCGTCGCGATTGATCATTTTATTCAGTACTTATCGATCTTCATTGTAGCTTACGCACTTTTGAATCTTGCCGGTTCGGGTTTTAGCTCGATCACCGAAAGCGAAAGCGCGAGTGCGCTTCTTTCGGAAATGCCAAAGTGGACGATCGCTTTGATGATTCTTTTTCTCTTCGCAATCTTCAGCGGATACTTCGTTGTTTTTGAAACCATCTGGAACGGTCAGACGCCGGGAAAAAAACTTTTGCGGCTTCGCGTCATACGCGAAGATGGACGCCCGATCACGATTTGGGAAGCGCTGGCGCGAAATCTCTTGCGAGTATTCGATGCGATTCCGGGTTTCGTTTTGCCTTTCTATTCGATCGGACTAATCGCGATTTTTCTCAGTCATCGCGATCAGCGAGTAGGAGATATGTTTGCCGGAACGGTTGTCATACGCGAGCGCGCGGATGAAGCGCCGACCTTTGCGGAAACATTTTCTACCAACTTAACGGATAGCGCGCTGATCCGCGTTCAGCCTAAAACTCTGTTTGATGCCGATATTCGCGGAGTAAGAGAAGACGAGATTGAAGTGGTCGAAACTTTTTTGCGAAGGCGTTTTGATTTGAATGAAAAACAACGGACCTGGATGGCTTGGCGGGTTGCGCTTCCGATTATGTACAAAATAAAACCGCAATACGACGCCGCTACTTTCTCTTACGAAGGATTCTTGGAAGAGCTCGTAAATCGGTTTCATTCACTCAACCGCTTTAGTAATTAATATCTGATATGAAAACTATTTTGGTCACCGGCGGCGCCGGTTTCATAGGCTCGCATCTCGTAGATAAACTTCTCGCCGAGAATTCATGGCGGGTGATTGTAGTTGATGATTTTAATGACTTCTATTCTCCGAAAATCAAACGCGAAAACATCGCCGCCCATTTTACGAATCCGAATTTCAAGCTTTATGAAGCCGACATTCGCGATCCCGAAAAACTTCGCGCGATTTTTCGGGCGGAGAAATTTGACGCGATCGTTCACCTTGCGGCGCGCGCCGGAGTTAGACCTTCGCTGTCGCAACCGATTCTCTTTGCCGAGACAAACATCAATGGCACGATCAATCTTCTCGAGCTTGCGCGCGAATTCTCGATCGGGAATTTTGTTTTTGGTTCTTCGTCGAGCGTTTATGGAATAAATTCCAAGACTCCTTTTTCCGAAGAAGATAAAATCTCGCAAACGATTTCACCTTACGCCGCGACCAAAGCCGCCGGAGAACTTTTGTGTCATGCATATTCGCATCTCTACGGATTGAAACTTGTCTGTTTGCGTTTCTTCACCGTTTACGGCGCACGCCAGCGTCCCGATCTTGCTATACATAAATTCGCGCAGCTGATTCGCGACGAAAAACCGATTCCCGTTTTCGGCGATGGAAAAACGCGCCGCGATTACACTTATATCGACGACATCATCCAAGGCGTCCGCGCAGCAATGGACTACGAAAAAACAAATTTTGAAATTTTCAATCTCGGCGAATCGCAAACTGTCGAACTGAGTTATTTGATTGAGCTGCTCGAAAAAAATTTAAGAAAGAAAGCGATAATCGAACGCAAACCCGAACAACCGGGCGATGTGCCGATTACTTTCGCAGACATTTCCAAAGCGCAAAAACTCTTGAACTACAATCCGCAAACTAACATCGAAAAAGGAATTGAGAAATTTGTGGAATGGTTTTCGAAGAAGTAGGCGGAAGACGGTAGACAGAAGGCGGTAGAAAAACTCGGACCAAAACTTTCCACACAACTTTTAACTATTCACTTTTAACTATCAACTGTTTAATCGTATAAACCTTTTTCACCTGCAGGTCGCGTATTCCAGCGCTTGTGAATCCAAAGCCATTGCTCCGGATATTTCGTTACAAACTTTTCCACGACATCTGTAACTGTTTGTGTCAAAGCGCGAACGGCGTCGTCTGATTTATCATCGGCGTCGTACTTAATCGGCGGTTCGAGATACACAACGTATTTTCGTTTCGATTCTTCCCAGACGGCGAACGCAGGAAGAACGATCGCATTAGTTGCTAAAGCGAGTTTCGCAATGCTAGTCGTCGTTGAAGCGGGCACGCCGAAAAAATTTACAAACACGCCTTCTTTTTCCTGAACATTCAGATCCGCTAAAATTCCGAGCGACTCGCCGCTTTCCAAAAGTCGAAACATCTTGCGTGCGGATTTTGTTTTGTCCAATGTGACCGAACCGAAACGAGTGCGAAAGTTATCCACGAAATTCTCCACCAACGCATTGTCAATTCTGCGTACGAGAATGTTCATTTCGTAACCAAATGCCGGTGGCAGAAGATTGAAAACTTCCCAGCTTCCGAAGTGTCCGGTAAAAAAAAGTATTCCTTTGCCACTGGCGTGTGCGCGGTCGAAGTTTTCGCGTCCCACGATTTCTACCAGATCGCGAATGTCTTCAGGTTTGAATTTTCGAAACTG
>DAITAB010000056.1:0-12731 GCA_036824525.1 Pyrinomonadaceae bacterium | reverse complement strand
TGATTCATCGGCGGCGGTGTAAATCCAGGCAGAAAGCCGATAGCTGCGGGAAACGTTGCGGCGGTCGGCGGTTCGCCGGTTCCAACCCAATTATTGATTGCGCTGACGGCGGTGAGCAACTGCGGACCGGTGAATGCACAATGCCCGTTTCCATTTGTGTAGGTTTGGAAAAGGAATTCGCTTCGACCGGCTGCCGCTACCGTTTCGGCGTATTCGAATTCCTGTGAAACGGTAACCAAAGGATCAACCGCGGTGTGGATCGTCAAAACCGGAGCTTTTATTTTTCCTGAATAGTTGGAATTGCGCTTCAAATAATTTCGCGCATATTTCGGCGCTCGAACAATTCGCTGACCGTTCATTACCGATAGCCAGTTATCAACCACCGCAGACGGAACGCCGAGCGTCGCAAGATAAGCGCGCTCGCCGAGCGTGAGACTGTAATCGCGATCGAGATTTTGAATGATCGGACCGCGCGCGCGTCGTTCGAGTTCGGCTCTTGCTTCGGTCGCAAAAAACATATCGGTGAAAATCCAGCCCGGATAAAACGCAGGCGGCGGAGGCGGATTGATTCCACGTCCCGGAGTTCCAACTACAAGACGCAAAAATTCAAACTTCGGAAAATTCGCCGGATTCGAAACTTCGGAAACCAACTTCGGCTGAACTTCCGTTTCAAAATCTATGTCGTCGCGTATATCGCCAAAGGTTCCCCATGCCGAAGGCGTTCCGAAAACCGTGTCGTAAGCGAGCGCCAGATCGCCCGCTCCGTCCCAAGATTGAGTCGCTCCCGCGCCGACCGCGCATCCGCATATCGCTCCGTCGTAGATTCCGTGGAACTGCTCCATGCTTTTGAAAGTGACGACCGAGCCCATCGAAAATCCCCAGATGATCGTGCGTTCAGGAATGGCGATATTGTCGCGGAAATAAACGACAAGATTTTTCATATCCTGCACACCGTCTTCAACCGACCAACCGTTTTCCTTATATGCGGAACCGGCAAGCGCGTAGCCTTGTGAAAGCAATGCAGTATCAAGCGCCGAATCCGGCGAAGCTTCTGCGGTACGATTATCAACCTCGCCCGGATGATCGGCCTTGTCGCGGTAGCCATGCGCGTAAACCAACAAGGTTCCGTTCCAATCCGCCGGAACTTTTATCCGATACGGCGCGCCATTGATCTCACCCGAGATATCAATTTCGCTAGCTCGAATGTCCGCGTTCACAACCGAGGCCGCATTTAGCAATAGCAAAAAAACCACCGCAATAAACAATATTCTTCGAAACATAATGTTTTTCCTCCCCAATTTGATTAAGAAATAAAGACATTACAACAGTAAGAAAGTTCCAGTAATACGGAATCGCCTTGCGACCAATAGTCGATCAACTCTCCGCTGATAATTCCCTTATGTTCGGATGCCGAAAAGTGTAACGCTCTTTTACTGCGAACGGTTGATTAAGTCAATTTATCGGCACTATCATGTTTGATTGAAGAAATGCTGCGCAACAACTAACATTGGAATCGTAAATATCAAATTGTGTGACTTATGTCTGAACAAATCTCAGAGCTTCAGCGAAGACGTTGCAGCGACATCATGACGAAGAGTGTAACGACGGCGAATCGCGAAACGCCTCTGCGTGAAATCGCGCGCTTGATGCGCGATGGCGATATGGGAATCTTGCCGATATTAAGCGCGGGAAAGCTCGTCGGACTGGTAACTGATCGAGATATTGTTGTGCGCGCGGTTGCCGAAGGAAAAGATTCAGAAACGAAAATCGGCGAGGTGATGACTACGGAAATATTTTCCGTGAAGCCGGACGATTTTGTTTTTGAAGCGGTGCGGCTCATGGGCGATAAGCAAGTGCGGAGAATTCCCGTGGTAAATGATGCGGGTGAACTCGCAGGGATTTTGTCGATGGCGGATGTGGCGCTGGAGATGGAAGACTCAAAGGAAATTGCAGAGACGCTCGAAGAGATTTCAAGCGGCGCAGCTTTTTGGAAGAAAGGATGAGGGATGTAGGGTAAAGGATGAAAAATGAAAGTTAAAAGATAAGGTTTCATCAGTCATCCTTCATATTTCATCCGTCTAATTATGGCTAGATCAATTAATCGTTACTTTCAACTGCTTTCTTCTTCCAAGAATTTTCAGCCGTCTGGTCGTTCGTGGTACCCGTCGGCAGATGTTTATCAGACGACTGAAGGCTGGATTGTAAAAGTTGAGCTTGCCGGAGTCTCTGCCGAAGACGTGGAAATCGAAATAGAAGGAAACACGCTATACATTGCGGGAACGCGACGCGATCACTCATGCGGCGACTGTGTTTCTTTTCAGCAGATGGAAATTACTTATAACCAGTTCGAAAAGACTTTGCACTTTCCTGTAACAATTGAAGGCGCGAGTCTCGAACACAACTTTGAAAACGGTTTACTTATCATTCATTTGAATAAGAAGAAGTAAATATGGTTGAGCAGCCAAAAACAGAAGAGATTCCAAAAAGTCAGAAACAAGCCGGCGAAATTTTGGAGATAGCGGTTCTGCCTTTGCAAAACGTCACGCTTTTTCCGGAAACGATTGTTCCGCTTTCGGTCGGACGGGTGCGTTCATTGCAGGCGGTAGAGTCAGCGCTCGCCAGCGAAGATAAGTTGATCTGTTGTATCAGTGCAAGGAATTCCGAGGTGACCGGCGCCGACGCAAAACCTTCGGATCTTTTCGAAGTTGGTTGTCTCGTGAATATCAAACGAATGATGCGTTCGGACGACTCGATGCAGTTAATCGTTCAAGGAAACGAGAGAGTAAAAGTAATTTCGTTTACGCAGGAACAACCTTATCTGAAAGCCAAGGTAGAAATTCTTCCGGCGGTAAGCGTAGTTGATCCGGAAGCGGTAGAAGCTTTGAAGCGCAGCGTTCAGGCGCTGGTTCAAGAAGCGTTGGTTATGCTTCCGCAGGTGCCGCAGGAAATTCGCATGGCTGTTTTGTCCACACCGAATCCCGTGCAGCTCGCGTATTTTCTTGCGTCGGTTCTCGATCTTGGAGTCGAGCTCGAACAGAAAATGCTCGAATCAAATACCGCCGATGAACTTCTTTCGCACGCACACGCGGCGCTTTCGCGTGAGGTTGAGATCATGCAAATTCGTTCGAAAATCGCGAACGAAGCGCAGTCGGAGATGGACAAATCGCAGCGTGATTATGTGCTTCGTCAACAGATGAAGGCGATTCAAAAAGAACTCGGCGAAGATGAAGATGCGGGCGAGAAAGCAGAAGCGACGCAAATTCGCGAACGTCTCGATACCGCAAATTTGCCGGTTGAAGTTCACAAGGAAGCCGAACGCGAATTGAAGCGGATGGAAAAACTTCCGCAGTCGGCGCCGGACTACAATGTAATTCGAACCTATCTCGAATACGTTCTCGAACTTCCTTGGAACAAATCTTCCGAAGAAAAACTCGACCTGAATGAAGCGCGAAAAATTCTTGATCAAGATCACTATGGTCTCGAAGACATCAAGGAAAGAATTCTGGAATTTCTCGCGGTGGTAAAACTACGTCCCGATTCGAAGAGTCCGATTTTGCTTTTCGTAGGACCGCCGGGAGTTGGAAAAACGAGTTTGGGAATGTCCATCGCCCGCGCTCTGGGACGTCAATTTGAACGTATGTCTTTGGGTGGAATGCGCGATGAAGCGGAACTTCGCGGACATCGACGCACCTATATCGGTGCTATGCCGGGTCGGATTATACAGGCGCTCCGACGAGTGGGAGTAAATAATCCGGTCTTGATGCTCGATGAAATCGATAAGCTCGGCGCGGATTTTCGTGGCGATCCGGCTTCGGCGCTTTTGGAAATTTTAGATCCGGCGCAGAACCACACCTTCCGCGATCACTATATTGATCTGCCGTTTGATCTGACAAAAGTTTTCTTTATCGCCACGGCGAACAGTATCGCTCCCATTCCGGCGCCTCTTCGCGATCGAATGGAAATTATTCAACTCGCCGGATACAGCGATCAGGAGAAACTTCACATTGCGCGTCAGTATCTGATTCCACGTCAGGTGAAGGAAAACGGTTTGACGGCGGAAAATATTGAGATCAACGATGAGGCTTTGAATTTGCTAACGTCGCGTTACACGCGCGAAGCGGGAGTGCGCCAACTCGAACGCACGATCGGAAAACTCGCACGCAAAGTTGCTTTGAAGGTTGCGCAGGGCGACGTAAATAAAATTGTAGTTGATGCCTCGGTGGTAAAAGAGTTTCTCGGATCGCCGCGTTTTTACCCGGAAGAAGCCCGCAAGAATTTGCCTGCGGGTGTTGCTACCGGAATGGCTTGGACGGAAATGGGCGGCGAGGTTTTGTTTATTGAAGCGACACTTCTTCCGGGCGGTTCAGGTTTGATGTTAACCGGGCAACTGGGCGAAGTGATGAAGGAATCCGCGCAGGCGGCGCGTTCGTATCTTTGGTCGCATGCACAAGAACTCGGTATTGATGCTGACATAATCAAATCAAATGGTGTCCACCTTCACGTTCCCGCGGGAGCGATTCCAAAAGATGGACCGAGCGCCGGAGTGACCATGGCTTCCGCTTTGGCCTCGCTCTTCACCGGGAGAAAAGTTCGTCCCGATACTTCGATGACAGGCGAGATCACTCTTTCCGGTTTGGTTTTTCCGGTTGGCGGAGTGAAGGAGAAGGTGATGTCTGCCCATCGCGCCGGTATCCGAAGAATAATTTTGCCCCGCAAGAATGAAGGCGACATCGAAGAAATTCCCGATGAAGTGAGAAAAGAACTGGAAATCGTGCCGGTAACGCGGATTTCCGAAGTTCTCGATGCGGCGCTTGAGAAAGAAGTTACCCAGCCGCCATACGATGCGCATCGATCTGATGTCCGCGGTGAAAATCAGTCGTCCGGTTCGCAATTGGATATGAAGAAAGTGGGCGGAAAATAGATTTTTATACCTGTAACCATTCGCCTGACTTTTTCCCGCCTCCGAACTCCAAAAATTTTTTTTCTTAAAACGCCGAAATAAACCTTTTTTCGTTCGCAAATTCGTAAGATTTCAGTATATTCTTACTTGTTTAGAAGGCGTTTTGTCGGTGTATCCATCGTTGCTTCGGGTACGAAATTAGGAGTTACCGGAGGTGGTTGTTCCCCAAAGATCAAGGCGTGCTCTATAGAATTGGAATTAATTTTTATTTGGAATAAATAAATGGGTTTACGAAAATCTTTATTCAGTTTATTTTCTAGCGATCTTGCGATCGATCTCGGCACGGCAAATACACTTGTATATGCACGTGGGCGTGGAATTGTTGTCTCGGAACCTTCGATCGTCGCAATCAATAAAGTGACGAATCAGGTGGAAGCCGTCGGGCGCGACGCAAAAGAAATGCTCGGACGCACGCCGGGAAATATCGTAGCCATTCGTCCGATGAAGGATGGAGTGATCGCGAATTTCGAAGTTACGGAAAAAATGCTTCAGCATTTTATTCGCAAAGCGCACAACGGAAAATCGTGGGTTCGACCGCGGGTAGTAATTGGAATACCGAGTGAGATCACTCAGGTTGAAAGACGCGCCGTAGAAGATTCCGCGTATCGCGCAAAAGCCAGTGAGGTTTATCTGGTTGAAGAAGCAATGGCGGCGGCAATCGGCGCCGGACTTCCGATTACCGAGCCGCACGGAAATATGGTAGTCGATATTGGTGGCGGCACTACCGATATCGCGGTGATTTCGCTTTCGGGAATTGTTTACTCGCGTGCGGTTCGCGTTGCCGGAAACGAGATGGATGAAGCGATCACGCAATACATCAAACGCAAACACAATCTACTGATCGGCGAACGCACTGCGGAAGCTATCAAGATCGCGCTCGGCTCGGCTTTTCCTTTAGAAGAGCCGCTTTCGATGGAAGTTCGCGGACGAAATCTCATCGAAGGAATTCCGAAAACAATTACCATGACGGATGAAGAAGTGCGCGAAGCGCTTTCTGATTCGGTCGCGACAATCGTCAACGCGGTTCGAGTCGCGCTTGAAAGAACACCACCGGAACTATCGGCGGATATCGTCGAGCGCGGAATCGTGCTTACAGGCGGCGGTGCTCTTCTTAAGAATCTTGATAAGCGATTGATTATCGAAACCGGACTTCCCGTCGTACTCGCGGATGATCCGCTTTCAAGCGTTGTCTTGGGAACCGGAAAAATGCTTTCCGATTTCGAACTTCTCAAACGCGTAAAGTGGGACAATTCGCTGATGACGGGACATTGATTTGAATTACATTGATGAAAAATTAGGGATGAATGAAAATCACAGATTCATTTCATCCCTGATTTTTTAGTTCACCTGATGAAACATGGTTGAGCGGAGTCAGACAGAAGTATGGAGATTGGCGCCGTGGTTAATGGTGATCCTTCTGCTTGGTAATTTTGTTCTTTCTGCTTGGGATGCGCAGGATTCCCAGACGAATCAACGTGTAATTCGAGTTTGGTTTCAGGCTTTAGCAAATTTCATTCAATCACCTGTCACCTCGATCAGTTCTTCCGTTTCAAATTCATTTCAGTCGTTCGCCAATATGAGAACCGCCGTTACGGAAAACGACGATCTCAAACAAAGAATCCAAGGACTCGAAATGCAGCTTCAGGAGAAACAAACTCTCTCCGCCGAGAATAATCGACTTAAAGCTCTATTGGATTTTAAGGCGTCCGGCAAATTCGATATCATCTCCGCAAAAATTATCGGAAGAGATCCTTCCGTTTGGTTTGATTCATCGGTAATCAATCGCGGAAGTTTGGACAAGATAGACTTAAATATGCCGGTGGTGACGCCCGAAGGACTTATCGGAAGGGTCACTGCGATTAGTCCGCTTACTGCTCAGGTGACTTTAATAACTGACGACAAATCTTCCGCCGCGGCTATCGTCGGCGAACTCGGGAAATCCGAAGCGCGTGGAGTTGTTCGCGGAATGAATGATCGCGAAACTTTGGAGATGCGCTACGTTCCTTCCACTATTGAAGTGACCATTGGCGAACCTGTTTACACAACCGGACAAGACGGAATATACCCGCCGGGATTGAAAATCGGTGATGTTATGGAAGTGCGTCCCGCGGTTGCAAGCGCATCCAACCTGATAATCATTCGTCCGGTCGCCAATATTATTTCATTGTCGGAAGTTGCGGTGTTACTTTACAAGCCGCCACCGCGGGAACGTTTTGACAAGGCACTGCCCAACGCTTTGAGTGTTGAACAAACGGAATCGGAAAGATGAGACTCGGTTTTATCTAAATGGAACAGGTAAAAATAACTGTAGCGTTGATCATTGCGATTTTCCTTCAATGGACACTTCGTAATGTGGCAGAGCCGTTTGCTTACGTAGATTTTCCCTTGATCATCGTCGTCTATGCGGCGCTAGGAAGAAATTCCATCAAGGCGCTTTTATTTGGCACGATTTCAGGAATTGCGGTGGATGCGCTCAGCGGCGGACTCCTGGGAGTAAACGGATTTTCCAAGACTCTGGTTGCATATGTTATTTCCGAAATTGCGCGGCGAGTTTATCTTGACAATCTACTCTTGCGGATACCGGTTATAGCCGGCGCCTGTCTTTTGGATGATCTCGTGTATTTCGGAGTTCATCGATTGCTTGGACAGGAGATTCTCGCGCCGGTTTTTGTAACGGTAGCCTACGATCTGATTGGCACAACGATAACCGGAATGTTGTTCTTCCTAATACTTGAGAGTTTTTACAATGAGTCTGCAAAGTTGAAACGCCGCGAAATCTTTACGCCAAGAAGACAGACGCGAAGACGCAACCCGATTCGCCTCGGACGAAGATAGTAGACGAGGAGTTCTTCAACTGAAATTGAATAGGCATTGATGTTTTATGCTGAATGACCTTTCCCAAAACATTTCTTCCCGCATCGGCACGATCCAGATCGCCGCATTTGTTTTGCTCGCGCTTCTCGGCGCGCGTTTGTACATCCTGCAGATCGTAAAAGGCGAGTACTACACCAATAAGGCAGAGAATCAGCGGATTCGCATAATAAGAATTCCGGCACAGCGCGGCGCAATTCTTGATCGAAACGGAAAACTGTTGGTTGATTCGCATCCGATTTACAACGTGACCATAACTCACGAACCCTTCAAAGGCGGCGACCCGCTCGCGCGAATCGACGATTACGCTTCTGGACTCGGAACAGACCGCGAGACTCTCATCGAACGCCTCGACTGGATTAAGAAGCAACCGGAATATGAAATGGTCGTGATAAAGGAAAACGCCAGTTTCGAAGATCTCGCGTGGGTTGACTCTCATCGACTTGAATATCCCGAACTCGATATCCAACCGCATTCGCAAAGACGATATCCGAATGGCACTTTACTCGCGCATGCGCTCGGATACGTTGGCGAGATCAGTCCGAAACAACTTGACAGCGACGAATTTAAGAATCGAGGACTAAAACCCGGCGACGTAATTGGCAAGTCCGGACTTGAAGCTGCCTATGATGAACAGCTTCGCGGGGTTTCCGGTTATAGAAAAGTATTAGTGGACAGCCGCGGACGAGTAAAAAGCGAGCTTGAAGTTGTTCAGCCTCAATCCGGACAAGATCTGATAACTACCATAGATATTGATCTTCAAAGAGCAGCCGAAGAACAACTCGCAAAATCAAACACCAAGCGCGGAACCATCATCGCGATGGATCCGAATAATGGCGAAGTCCTTGCAATGGCATCGGCGCCCGGCTTCGATCCCAATGTTTTTGTGATGCAAAACGTTGACTCGAAAAGCCGTGAGACTTTGGCAAAATATTACACGGACACCGAACGTCCGCTTCTCAATCGCGCTATTCAAGGACGCTATCATCCCGGTTCGACTTGGAAGATTCCCGAAGCGGTTGCCGCACTTCAGCAGGGAATTATTACACCGGACGACAATGCAATTCTCTGTGGCGGAGGAATCACTATCGGAAATAAACACACCCGCTGCATGGGAAACCATGGAGTTCCGCCGCTTCGCTTCGCGATCACGAAATCGTGTGACGGTTATTTTTACCGGCTTGGTTTGAAGATGGGCGTCGATGGAATGATCAAGATGATCGATGAGTTTGAATACGAACAACCGACGGGAATCGATCTTCCCAATGAAAAAATTTCCCGAACTCCGAAATATTACAGACCTCTCAAGGAGCAGCAGCTTGGACGATGGCCCGACATTGAAACCGTTTTTGCTTCGATCGGACAGGTAACGGTAGAAGTCACACCAATTTCTATGTTGCGCGCGGTTGCGAGTATTGGAGTTGGCGGCAAAATGTATGTTCCGCATTTGATGAAAGAGTTTCGGGAGATCGGCGGAGTCGGCGATCCTGACAAGCCGAGTACCTTTCATCCTCCAAAGCAGGGCGCGGAATATCCGATGCGAGAACCGAAAATCATTCCGATGACGGCAGAGCAGAACCGAATGGTCGTAGAGGGAATGTGGGGCGTTGTAAATAACGGCGGAACAGGACAGTCGATAATGATGAGTTCCCTCGAAATCGCAGGCAAAACCGGAACGGCACAGAATTCCGCTCTCGGTTCCGGCGGAGCAAAAGATCACGCCTGGTTCGTATCATTTGCGCCGGCTTATAAACCGGAAATCGCAGTAATTGCAATGATCGAGAATGCGGGTTTCGGCGCCGCGAACGCTGCGCCCGCGGTTAAGGGAATTTACGAAGTTTATGTTGCGAAGCGCGATGGAACTATCGTTGCGAATTAGCGTCTATTAGTTAGGTAATGGTGACCGTACTCGAAAAGAAATCGTTAAAGGATTTTGATTTTCTTCTCGCCATTTTGGCGGTAGCGATCGTGTGCTTTGGAATTTGGCAAATTTTTAACGCGCAGCCGGCGGAGACTTTTTGGCAGAAACAAATCGCGGGGCTTTTTATCTCGCTGGTGTTTATGTTTGGCGTCGCATTTGTTGATTACCGTCGGATCATAGACATGGCGCCGGTTTTTTATGTTATCGGATTAGTGTTGCTGATATTAGTTTTGATTCCCGGAATCGGTATGAAGGTAAATGGACAGCAATGCTGGATTAAGGTTCCGGTTGTTGGTCAGTTTCAACCTTCGGAATTTGTAAAAATTCCAGTGGTGCTGATGCTGGCGAAGATTTTCGGAAATCGCTCCGGCGGAACTCTTAGTTTCAAGGAAGTACTGATCGGCATCGGAATTTTGGCGGTGCCTTTATTTCTAATATTGTTGGAACCTGATGCGGGACAAACCATAACCTATCTTCCGTTGCTGGCGGTAGTGCTATTTCTTTCGGCGGTGAGAATTCGCTGGGTGGTAATTGCAGTTGTGGCAATACTGGTTTTAGTGCCGCTTACCTATGTTGTCGGAACAAAAACCGGAAAGATCAAGCAATATCAGCAAGAACGTATCAAGGTTATTATCGATCCGGAGAATGTTGACCCGAAAGGTTATGGATATCACACAGTTCAGTCGGTAATTACGGTTGGAAAAGGCGGCTTGACCGGACTGAAAGGCGAGACTTCGGCTTCGCAAAGCGTTCTTAAATTTTTGCCCGAGCCGCATTCGGATTTCATATTTGCAGTCACGGCGGAAAACACCGGCTTTGTCGGCTGCATCTCACTTTTGCTGGCATATGCATTGTTGATTTCCCGTATGGTCGCCGGCGCGGTTTATGCGCCCGATCGCGGCGGAATGTTGGTAATCATGGCGATTGTCGGCGGACTCGCTTTTCAGATTTTCATAAATGTCGGAATGGCATTGGGATTTCTTCCCGTGATCGGAGTTCCGCTTCCGCTAATGAGCGCGGGAGTTTCTTCTGTGTTATCGAATTTCATCGCGATCGGATTTGCTCTGAGCGTAAGGCTCCGAAGATTTGTAAATTAATTTAAAAACATGGCAAACGAAATACGTAAACGCGGAGAACGCGAAGTTACCTCAACAAGTGAAACGAAACGAAACGCGCTGGGTTTCTTGTGGTTGCCGACGGCGCTCATTCTGGCGCTTTCTGCCGGTGGCATTACCGGAGTTTTGATTTCTTATTACCTCAATAATTCGCGTTATGCTACGGAGGTCGCAGCGCTCGCAACTTATCGTCCACCGGAAGTCACAAAGATTTTCGCGGACGACGGTGAAACGGTGCTAGCGGAATTTGCGTTGGAAAAACGCTTCCCGATTAAAGAACAAGAAATTCCGAAAGTGGTTGAAGATGCGTTGCTTTCAATCGAAGACACGCGTTTTTATGACCATATCGGAATTGATCCTTATCGAATTGCCGGCGCTACTTTTAAAAATCTAAGTACCGGAAGAATGGAAGGCGCTTCGACGATAACTCAGCAGCTTGCGAAAAATTTATTCCTTACCAAAGAGCAGACCTACACACGCAAAATCTCCGAATGGATGATGTCGCTCGAAATCGAACGCTTCTATACCAAGCGCCAGATTCTCGAGATGTATATGAACTACGTTTTTCTCGGCGCCGGTGCGTATGGTTTCGAGGCGGGCGCGAAAACTTATTTTGGAAAAAGTTTGAAAGACGTAAATCTCGAAGAAGCGGCATTGCTCGCGGCAATTCCGAAATCGCCGGAATACTCGCCGACGAGAAATCTCAAAAAAGCTCAGGAGCGTCGCGATACAGTTCTTGATCAGATGGCAAAGTACGGAAAAATTACTGAAGCCGAAGCCGAAGCGGCGAAAGCAAAGCCTATAAAACTTGCCGATACCGCTTACTACCAATCGCAGCCAAAATCTACCGCTTGGGATTATCCGGTTGAGGAAGTGCGCCAATATCTGGAAGAGAAATACACGACCCGGGTCGCGCAAGGCGGATTGAAAGTTTACACATCCATAAATATCGAAGGACAGAGACTCGCGACGAAAGCAGTCCGCGAAGGTTTGCGCCGATTTGACCGACATGAAGCCTGGCGCTCTGATTACTTAAATATTCTGGTTGACGAAAATTCCGACCCGATTACGGACCCGAAAGATATTCAGCGAAAACTTACCAGTTACAAGCATGCCGATTGGTATGGCGATGAATATGAAAAAGGCGAATATATAAAAGGTTTGGTAATGAACGTCGATGCGGCAAAGAATGAGGCGACCATTCGTTTTGGAAAATACACTGCCGTAGTTAATTCGAAGAACATGGGTCGCAGTCGCAAGAGTCCCAAAGACGAACTCAAACCCGGATTTCTGTGCGAGTTTGAGATTCTCGCGGTTGATAACGAAAAAAATACTTTGATTGTGCAGTTGTCGCAGGTGCCGGAAGTTCAAGCCGCGATTGTTTGCATCAACGCAAAAACGGGTGAAATCGTTACGATGGTCGGCGGCTACGATTATCAAACCAACAAATTCAACAATGCTACTCAAGGTTTACGTCAAACAGGTTCATCTTTCAAACCCTTTATATATACAGCGGCGGTCGAATGGGGAATGACGCCCGATATGCTTGTGAGCGGCGCACCCATCAGACGCGGCGGTTGGATGCCGCATAACTACGATGGCTCGCTCAGTCACCCGAATGTCCCGATGAAAATCGCGCTGGCGAAATCTTACAATCTCGCGGCAGTTCATCTTCTCGATCAAATTGGGATTCAAACCGGCGCGCAAATGGTCCGACGTTTTGGTGTCACGCGACCGATGGCGCCGGTGTTGCCTTCCGCGCTCGGCGCTACAGAAGTTCCGCTCATCGAAATGGTTTCGGCATTTTCCTCATTTCCGAATAAAGGCGTGAGAATGGAATCGCATCTGATACGAAAAGTCATTG
>DAITAB010000232.1:0-3907 GCA_036824525.1 Pyrinomonadaceae bacterium | reverse complement strand
AATTCGAAAAACATCAGACGAGAAATCCGATGCCAAAGCGGAATCAGTGTCCGGCGATGTTGACCATTGATGAAGTTGCGTCAAGTCGATTCAAAGTGGTCTGCAGTATTGGAATAAGCGACGTCTCATCGATATAAGACTTACCCAGCAACCGCGAAAAACGATTTCTTTCTTTCCCGCCTTTAATTTCTTTTAGCAACGAACTACAAAGTGCGACGACCAGCTCCGGCTCGAACTGCCTTCCGGCATTGAACCAAAGATCTTCGATTACGTCGACGCCCTTTCGTCGGCGCTTATATGGTCTGTCAGTCGTCATCGCATCGAAAGAATCGGCAAGACAAACAATCTTCGCAACCAATGGAATCTCGCGATCGCTCAATCCATCCGGATAACCGCGACCATCGATTCTTTCATGATGATATTTTGCAGCGAGCGGAACTTCCGCAAATGGATGCTGAATCGGCAACAAAATATCGAATCCAATTTTAGGATGTTTTGCCAATTGCGTATTTTCGGAAGCGGTGATTCTTGAAGGTGAATTAATGATCGTTCGGTCCACTACGAGTTTACCAACGTCGTGTAAATACCCGCCTACGGCAATTCCTTCCACCATCGACTCGGGCAGATTCATTGCCTCCGCGATCAATTCGCAATACTTCCCGACTCGCACCGAGTGTCCTTCCGTATACTTATCTTTGCAATCGATTGCGGTCGCGAAAGCGCGAACGGTATCCTTGTAGGTCAGGCGCAAATTATCGTAAAGCTTTCGATTTTCCTGGGCGCGTCTTTCGAGTTCTGTAAGTAAATTCCTTTGATGAATTCCTACTCCGATGTGCCTAGCGATCGCGCATATGACTTCTTTATCATCCGAATCAAAACATTTTCCGCTAACTTTCTCGCCAAGAAAAAGGACTCCAACGAGTTCAGAATGCACAATCAAGGGAACGATTAATTCGATCTTTCTCGATTCGAGCGCTTCCTTGTATCGAAGCAAAAATGGAATCAGGCAGTTCAATCCATCGTCGAGCTCAATCGGTTGAGTTCCGGCGCTCAGCCATTCGCGCTCGTCTTCAACTGCCACAGGAAACGATAGAGGAAAGCCTTCGCCAAGACCGCGAATCGAAAGCATCGACAAGTCTCTTCCAAAACGATCAAACCGAGCTATCCCGCCGCGCATCACTCCAAGCGATCCGAGCAGGAGCTGAAGCGACGTTGTAATCATCTCGTGGAAATTGTGCGTGTGTGCAATTTCCTCTCCGACATCGGCAAGGGCTGCGAAAGTATGAATGAGTTTATGTGGATTGTGCGACATTCTAAACTGCAACTTCTACGCGACTTGTTAAGCCAAGAAGTTCAAACAATTCGTTGGTGTGTTCGTTGACTTCGGAAAATACTACCTTTGCGCTTGAACTCGCCGCTGCATCGATCACACTTAACAAAACAGAAATCCCCACACTGTTTACAATTTCAGTGTTCCGAAAATTTAAAACTAGAGTTTTACAGCCGGATGCGAGTTGGACGCGACATTCGCGTTCAATTTTTTCCGCAGTATTTTTGTTTAGATAGTCACTCGCAAACACGATAGCGGTTTCGCTTTCTGTGTTAACGGTAACCTCACCGTTTTCTTCTCGAACCACAATTTGAAATCCCAAGGGGTTGTTTAGATAAAGGCGCGATCACGCCCACCCGATGAAACTACAAAGCGATGCGTATGTCAATCGAAATTGTGAGTGAAGGAAGATCCGTGGCAACGGGAAAAAGGTAGGTTAGCGAAGCAACTTGCTCATCGTAATCTTTGTTCCATCGTCGGTTTGTTCAAACTTAACTTCGTCCATTAAAAGACGAATCAACTTCAATCCCCAACCCCGACGTTCGTCAGTCGAACCAGTTGGGGTGCCATTCTCGCTGAGTTTATGCGGAGGAATCTGAATTCCGCGATTTTCTACCGTGATGATTAGGCGGTCTTTGGCGACCGAAAATCTTTGGTAGATTTTTTTGTCGGGACTGTGCGAGTGTTCGGCGGCGTTGATACACGCTTCAATCAAAGCAGTCTTGATTTGATTTATCGCCGCTGGGCCAAATTTGTGTCGTCGCGCTATTTCTTCCACCGTGTAGGCGGCAATCAACTCGGTATCATCACCCATCGGAACAGTCATTTCGTATTCATCGGCTTCGAGTTTCGTTGTCAACAAATTCTCCACTTTCAGAAAAGAAGTCAGCAGTTCAATCTGTTTTCTGCTCGAGCCGAAACCGTTTCTCTGGCGCAAGACATTCATCGCCTCTTCGTCGAAGCCTTCCGGTGAGACCAACCAAATTCTTTGACGCGAAAAGTTACACATCAGCGCTACCATTTCGAGACGATCGCACCAAAACTCCGCAATTTCGCGCGTGACCTCGAGTTTTGATTCAACTTCGGCGACGATCCACACAACTTCATTTTCCGAAGTGTAACGCGCCGACTCAAAACCCATTCCGACTGCGCATCTTTCATCGTCAACAACATGACGAATCGGAGGATAAAACGCCGAACAGTATGCAGTAAAGACAATTTGCGGGAGCTTTATGGTCGTTGCATCCGCCGACAATTTTTCGAGTATCTTCTCGTCATCATCACCTTTGTATTGCTGGCGGAAAGCCGTGTAGTCAAAAAGAGCCAAAGGAGATTCCTGGCAGTTAAAAGCAGAAAGGAGTTCGCGAACGCCCGCCGCATCCGAGCGTCGATAGCTTCGCGCCATAATCTCCGGTGCGCGTTTTAGCGCGACGGCAAGAGTATCTGCCACTACTTTGGCGCGCGGTTCATTCTTTATTTCAAGTCGGAAACGCGAAGAGACATAATCTTCAAATGCTGAATTCTCATTAGAGAACTCCACCATTCCACCCGCTAAAGAAATAACTTCCGCGACGTTGAGTTTTTTTAGTCCTCGGTAAGCGATCGTTTCTTTTTCTTTGAATTCAATGAGAAAGTCCTGCGTTGAGATTCTCTTTTCCGGAGTTGAAATCAATGATGAGAGCGCCGAGATAAAACTTTTCTGTACATTCTTGTCGTTGGTAATACTTGCAAATAAAGCGTCGAAGAATCTACCGATATGACCGCCCAGTAATTCATCGGTGTAAATTTCTTCGACATTTTTTACGCTTCGCATTGATGCCGCTTTCGTTCGAGCCGATGAAAACATAAAGTTCAAAAGCAACGGATTCGAAAAAAACTGTTGAGCGAGAAGGTTCCGCGTAAAGCCGCTGAGCTTTACTCCATATTTTTCCGAAAGTTTATTAAGGAGATTTTCCGTTTCTTGTGTTGATCGGCGACGAAAGCCTTTTACCCTTTCGCGAAAGCAACTAGCGCCAGCGAATTGTGCTTCAGACAACAACGCTCTTCTACGTCCGGAAAATACAAAACGAACAAACGCCTTCGAATAAATTTCGGAAAGATCCGAGAAAAGCTGTTCGCCATTTTCAGCGTCATCGGCATAGTGCAGATCATCGATTATCACGAAGCAATTGATACCGAACACGGCGGCGCGAATCGGCGCACTGAGTGCCTGACGGATGAATGATTCCTTATCGACCAACTCGCTATTCGTATCGCAGGCGGTAATGACTTCATCAATCCAGTCCGCGTCCTCTTTTTTTGCGAGCTTCGCGATTTCGCAAATATCGGGTTCGACGCCGCAGAGATTTGAATCATTTCGGCGAAACGCCACCAGTTGCAATAGAAAAGTCCGTAAAAATCTTCGGGCAATCGCTTCACGCGTGTTATCAAAAGGCGAGACTGAAAAGTAAATCGGCACCACTTCGCCCTGCTCAAAAAACAGCTGATCATAAACGTGTTTTAGCAGTTCTGAGGCTCCGTTTGTTGGTGGCGAGTGAAAAAGCAAACCGCAAGGTGGAATCGTTTCTTTTGCATGAC
>DAITAB010000231.1:0-3944 GCA_036824525.1 Pyrinomonadaceae bacterium | reverse complement strand
TCATCGTCATCGCGTCTGAAAGAATTCGAAAAAACCGTTACCTTCGAAGATGGTCGCGGACCTGACGTCAAACCGTATGCGTATTACAGCGAATTGTTGTCGCGAACAAATTCCGTATTTCAATCTGCGCAGGTTGGGTCAAGTAGATCAATGGTCCACTTCAACTCTTATTTGCATATTTGCACTGCCGGTATTCGGTGCGTTTATTTCTGTTTCGGAGAAATTCTGTCGGACTTTAACCTTTTTCCCGTCACAATAATGCCGGTGAAATGGTCGTTGCTCGATTTTCGTAACCCGGCTTACGAAAATACTCGCTGTGAAAACGCCAAGCGCGAACGTGAAAAGGAGCGCGATTATTCTTGACGCATAGTTTGCATTTTTCATTTCGGTTACCTCAAAACCTTCCAGTCTCATTTCGCGTTCTTCGCCGCAGTGCGCTTGCGTTTCGCGCGAACGTTTAGAATTTTTCCGGCGCCATTTGTTTCCTCTGACTGTGCCAAAAAATACGAGAGAGACTCGAGAGAATTTGTAAGATCAACGGTCTTCAGCTTTATGTTGACTTCCGATTTAAGCGGCGCCGGAGCGAAATTTAAAATTGCTGTTATTCCCGCCTGAACGACTCTTCGAAATACTTCCTGCGCAAAGTTTGCGGGCACCGCGATAATCGCAACGTCAATCTTAAGTCTTTCAACAACGTCAGAAAATTCTCGAAAATCATAAACCGTTGCTTCGCCATTTTTCGTTCCGATCTTGCTCGATTCAGTGTCAAATAGCGCGGCAACTTTAAAATTGCTGTGGGAAAAATGATAGTAATCCGCCAACGCCGTTCCAAGTCTTCCGGCGCCAATTATTCCAACCCGATGTTCCCGATCGAGCCCGAGAATTTTTGAGATGTGGTCGATCAATCCTTCTACGTAATATCCGACTCCGCGCACTCCGAACTCTCCAAAATACGCCAAGTCTTTTCTTATCTGAGCGGAATGGAGATGAAATCTATCTGCAAGTTCATCGGATGAAACGCTGAGAACTCCCTGCGTCGACAATTCTCGAAGACAACGCAAATAGACGCTCAGGCGATTCGTTGTAAGTTCTGAAATCTTCTCAACCTTCATCGAATACATAGTATAGTCTGCCCAAGTGCCGCGCCCAAGTCTCCGCCACGCTCAAATTCACTAAAGCAATTTCGCGTTGCCCTCGGCGGTTTTCTGCAATAAACTTCAGGTTCAAGAAGTCGCGATGATTGCATATCTTTCCGGAAAAATTTTAGCCAAGCACGCCACGTCGTTGATAGTAGACGTCGGTGGAATCGGTTATGAAGTTACGATTCCGCTTTCGACCTTTTATGAACTTGGTGATGTCGGGTCAGACGTGAATCTGCGCATATACACACACGTCCGCGAAGATACGCTCCAACTTTATGGCTTCAAAACCGTGCGCGAACGTGATCTATATTTGAAGTTGATCTCGGTTCAGGGCATCGGAGCAAAATCCGGAATTTCGATTCTTTCAAGCATGAACGCAGATGAAATCGTGGCGGCAATTCGCACGGATAATCTCGTGCGACTCACGTCAATTCCCGGAATTGGTCGCAAGACTGCCGAGCGAATCGTGATCGAATTACGCGATAAGTTGAAAGAATTTTTAAACGGCGGCGAATCTACCGCGAGCGACAGAACTTCGACTTCGTCCGAAACTTTTAATGCGGTTTTTGACGACGCACTTTCGGCGCTTATGAATCTCGGTTACCAGCGAGTTGCCGCTGAAAAAGCTCTGAAAAGTGCCGCAATCGAAACAAGCGAGTTGTCCGTGCAGAAATTATTAAGAAACAGCCTTCAGCTTCTGGCGAAAGGTTGATCGCTAATTGATTACCAATGACCGAAAACATCGAAACAATTGAAACGCGCGACGCGAATTTGATCGAAGACGAAAAGAAGTTTGAGATGTCACTTCGTCCAACTCGTCTGTTGGAATACATCGGACAGCGCAAAGCTAAAGATAATTTGCGTGTGTTTATGAAAGCCGCGCTTTCGCGTCGTGAAGCGCTCGACCACGTTTTGCTTACCGGTCCGCCGGGCGTCGGGAAAACGACTTTGAGTCAGGTGGTAGCAAACGAAATGGGTGCGCAGCTCAAATCGACCGCCGGACCGATCATCGAAAAATCCGGCGATCTTGCCGCGATTCTCACCAATCTTGAAGAAGGCGATGTGCTTTTCATTGACGAAATTCATCGCTTGAATCCCGCGATTGAAGAAATTCTTTATCCGGCGATGGAAGATTACAACCTCGACCTGATGATCGGACAAGGAACCGCCGCGCGTTCGATAAAACTCGAGCTACCGAAATTTACCTTGATCGGCGCAACGACGCGTCCCGGTTTGTTAACTGCGCCGCTTCGCGGACGTTTCGGAATAATTTTCAATCTGGATTTTTACACTGCCGCAGATCTTCAAACCATCGTGAAAAGATCTTCCGACATCTTGCAGATAGAGATTGACGATGAAGGCTCGAGCGAAATTTCGCGTCGCTCGCGCGGAACTCCGCGAATCGCGAATCGCTTGCTGAAACGCGTGCGCGATTATGCGCAAGTTGATTACGACGGAAAAATTACCGGTGAAATTGCAAAGGACGCTCTCAATCGTATGGAAGTTGATAAATACGGTCTCGATGAAGTTGATCGTAAACTTCTGACTACGATCATCGAAAAGTTCGACGGCGGACCTGTCGGACTCAGCACCATCGCCGCTTCCATTCACGAAGAGAAAGATTCGATTGAAGAAATCATCGAACCGTATTTGATTCAAACCGGCTTTCTGAACCGCACACCGCGCGGACGAACCGTTACGCGTCTTGCTTATGAACATTTTGGATTGGAAGCGTTGATAAAAAAAGTCAGCGCACCGGGTTTGTTTGATCGTTAATGAACAAAAGGCTAAAGAATGTTCTCGTCGGCGAATTTACGTTGAATCGCATGATTTGGTCGCTGATTACCGTTCCAATTTTCATCTATCTTGGGCTCGGCATCACATTATATTTATTTTCCGACAGACTGATTTTTGCCGCGCGTCGTTCGTCTTATTCAGACAACAATGAAATTTTGAAGATTGAAACGTCCGACGGAAAAAAACTCTCCGCGATTTATTTTCCTAGCCCGATCGCCCATCAAACAATAATTCTTTTTCACGGAAACGCTGAGGACATCGGCGAGCTCAAATATTTTTGCAAAGTTCTTAGCAAAAATGGCTTCTCAATGTTGGCTTTTGATTACCGCGGTTACGGAACGAGCGAGGGAGTTTCTACCGAAGAAAATGCGTATCGCGACGCTCAAAGCGTTTTCGATTATGCGAAAAACTCCTTAGGTATTCCACCGGAAAAAATAATCTTACTCGGAAGATCTCTCGGCGGCGCAGTTGCGGTTGATCTTGCATCGAAGGAACAGTGCGGTGGATTGATTGTGGAAAGTTCGTTTGTATCCGCGTCGCGCGTTGTGACTGGCCCGAGAATTTTTCCGTTTGAGAAGTTTCGAAGTTTGGAGAAAATTGGCAGAGTGAAGGTGCCGGTTTTGGTGAGACACGGAACAAAGGATGAGGTTATTTCTTTTTGGCACGGCAAAATGCTGTTCGAAAATGCGAACGCGCCGAAATTTTCGTATTGGGTTGAAGGCGCGCACCACAATGATTTGTCATTTGTTGCGGGAGACGAATATCTTGCAAAACTCGGGGAATTTACCGATTCGCTCTCAATAAGATAATTTTGAGTGGCGAGCCTCTTAAAAAATTTATGAAAATCACTTTACAACCTGCAGCAATCGTCTTTCTATTTGTAAGTTCCCTTGCCGCGCAAAATCGCTTTGAAGGTTACAACGTGGTTTTGAGCGTGCCTGAAAATCAGACTGAAGCGACATGCGCATTGCGTTATGCACCCCCGACAACTTCCGTAAAAATCAC
>DAITAB010000002.1:38530-42047 GCA_036824525.1 Pyrinomonadaceae bacterium | reverse complement strand
CGCCAATCGGCAAACACTCCCCGCGAAGTTATCGATTCGAAAAGAGTCTTGTCCGCTTCTTTGACCCGAATTGAAAGCTGGCAGCCTCTTTCCTCAATATTGCGAGGAGTGATAACGGAAATTCGTTTGTCGTTGATCTCATCCAAAAGAAATTCGAGGTAGCCTGTCAGGCTAAGCGATTTCTCACGAAGCTTTTCCATTCCCGCTTCCTGGAAGATCTCGAGTGAAGCGCGGAGCGCCGCCATTTGAAGAATCGGCGGATTCGAGATTTGCCAACCTTCGGCGCCGCTCATCGGAACAAAATCCGGTCGCATCAGGAAGCGACTTTGTTTTTCGTTTCCCCACCAACCCGCAAAGCGCGGAAGTTCGAAATTGTTTGCGTGGTTTTCGTGAACGAAAATTCCACCGACCGAACCAGGACCGCCATTCAAATATTTGTAAGAGCACCAAGCGGCGAAATCCACATTCCATTCGTGTAGGCGCAAAGGAATATTTCCCGCAGCATGTGCAAGATCAAACCCGACGATCGCTCCGATTTCGTGTCCGGCTTCGGTGATCACTTTCATATCGAAAGCCTGACCGGTGTAGTAATTCACGCCGCCTAAAAGTATCAACGCGATTTCGTCGGCGTGTTCATGAATCGTCTTGAGAATATCTTCGGTACGCAAAATCGCTTCGCCCTCGCGCGGTGCGAGTTCGATGAGACGTTCGCGCACGGCGTCTCCGCTTTTCCGCGATTCCGCGTCGCAATGAAACACGATCTGCGATTCAACCGCGTATTGATCCGATGGAAACGCGCCTTTCTCGATCACGATTTTGTTTCGCTTTGAAGTCGGACGATAAAAGGAAACCATCAAAAGGTGAAGATTGACTGTGAGCGAATTCATCGCGACAACTTCCGAGTTTTTCGCGCCGACAATTCGCGCCAACGGAACAGTAAGAAATTCGTGATAAGGAAGCCAAGGATTCTGGGCGCGCAGATGACCCGCAACACCGAGCGTCGCCCAATCGTGCAATTCCTGCTCAACGTATTCGCGCGTTTGTTTTGGCTGAAGACCAAGGGAATTTCCGGTGAGATAAATAACCTCATCGCCGTTATGTTGACGTGGAACTAGAAACCTGTCGCGGAAATTCCTTAGCGGATCAACTTCATCCATCCTTTCCGCGGAGGTTTTTGTAAATTCGAATTTTGGTCTTTCCATTTCTAGTTTTCACTAAATGTTCCGTATACGACGATCACTTCTATGACGCTTCGCCGTTCGCACCCGGAGAGAATATCAGCTCACGACCAGAGACTCTTATCGAGCTTTAACCATTCGAGTGCCGAGCCGTGAAACAATTGTGCTTTTGTTTCATCGTCGAGCTTCATTGATTCGATCAAACTTCCCGCGACGTCTTCTCCAAGCGGAAACGGATAGTCGGTGCCGAGCGCCACACGGTTCGCTCCTAAAAGCTTGATCGCATAATTCAGCATTGCTGCATCGTGAAATAGCGAATCGACCCAAAACTTTCCGAGATAGTCACGCGGATTCACCTTGTTGTCGACGGCACACAAATCCGGACGTGCATTGAAGCCTTGTTCAATTCTTCCGAGTGTCGCAAGAAATGAACCGCCCCCATGCGCGAAACAAATCCGCAACTTTTTGCATCGTTCCAAAGTTCCCGAAAAAATCATTGACGCGATCGCCCGAGCAGTTTCCGCGGGCATTCCGACAAGCCACGGTAACCAATACTTCGGCATTTGTTTTTCACCCATCATTTCCCAAGGATGAACAAAAACAGCCATTTCGAGTTGTTCACACGCTTTGAAAAACTCAAGAAATTGCGGTTCGCCAAGATTGAGTTGATTTACATTCGTGCCGATTTCAACGCCGACTAATCCAATCTGCTTGCAACGCTCAAGTTCTCGTATCGCAAGTCGCGTGTCTTGCATCGGGACTGTTCCCAAGCCAATAAATCTTTTCGGGTGGTTAGTGACGGTTTCACAAATGTGATCGTTTAGAAATCTCGCAACGTCGTGTGCATCGGGAGCTTTCGCCCAGTAATTGAACATTACGGGAACAGTTGAAATTACTTGAACATTTAGGACTTGCTTATCGCATTCGTCGAGGCGTTTTTCGGCGGACCATAAATTATCTTCGACATCACGAAAAAACGTTCCGTCATCTTTGATCATCCGTGCGCTGCACGATTTTTGATGTTCGAGCGCGACAAAACCACCGTAACCGAATTTATTCTTCCAGTCAGGAATTTCTTTGGGAAGGATATGCGTATGGATATCAATCTTGAACATTTTACAAACAAAGGAGAGTCGATTCTCTTTCCATTCTTCGTTTATCGCACCGCGAAAACCTAAACTTGAGTGCCGAAAATTGATCCGACCAAAGCCGTTGCTGCCATTGCAACCGCGCCCCAAAACGTAACCCGAACCGCGCCTTTGAAAACGCTTGCTCCGCCCGTTTTCGCGGCAACCGCACCAAGCAGTGAAAGAAAAACAAGTGAAGTTGCCGAAACAACCCAAACCAACATTGAGACCGGAACAAAAACCGCAACTAACATTGGCATTGCGGCACCAACTGCAAAACTTCCCGCTGACGCAAAAGCCGCCTGTATCGGATTCGCAGAAACCACTTCGGAGATTCCCAACTCGTCCCTTGCGTGCGCGCCCAATGCATCTTTTGCCATCAACTGCTCGGAAACCTCGCGTGCCAATTTCGGTTCGAGTCCGCGTTGAATGTATATATTAGTTAATTCTCTTTTTTCCGTTTCGACGCTGTTTTTCAGTTCAACTTTTTCCCGGCTTAGATCAGCTTGCTCGGTATCTGCCTGCGAACTAACGGAAACGTACTCGCCAGCCGCCATCGACATCGCACCTGCAACTAATCCGGCAACGCCCGCAATAATGATCGCGGCGTGATCGGCACTTGCGGCGGCGACGCCGACGATCAGACTCGCCGTCGAGACGATTCCGTCATTCGCGCCCAAAACTGCCGCACGAAGCCATCCGATGTGCTGGGTTTTGTGAAATTCGCTATGGGGCATTTGGGAATACCTATCAGCTTATGACCGTCGGCGGTTCCAACACGTGACTGCAGTTCTTACACGTGCGCAATTTTTCGTCGCCATAGAATTTTTTGAACACACCCTGGAATTGCGTGGTGATGTCAGACAAAACAAAATACTCTTCGTATAGTTTTCCGTTGCAGCTTTCGCAGAACCATAAAAGTCCGTCTAGTTCACCTTCGCGACGTTTTCTTTCAATCACGAGGCCGACCGTACTTGCGCCGCGAACCGGATTATGCGGAACGCGCGGCGGAAGAAGAAAAATCTCACCTTCGCGAATCGGCACGTCAACACATTTTCCTTCTTCTTGAATTTTCACGGTGATGTCGCCTTCGAGCTGATAGAAAAATTCTTCGCCTTCGTCGTAATGAAAATCCTTACGCGAATTCGGACCGCCTACGACCATCACGATAAACTCCGCGTCTTCGTAAACGCATTTGTTTCCGACCGGCGG
>DAITAB010000002.1:0-38430 GCA_036824525.1 Pyrinomonadaceae bacterium | reverse complement strand
CCTTCACGCCCGATTCCGGAATTTTTCATTCCGCCAAATGGTGTACGAAGGTCGCGCAGCAACCAGCAGTTTACCCAAACGATTCCACTTTCGAGTTTCTCTGCGAGATGATGCGCGCGCGAAAGATTTTCCGTCCAGACCGTAGCCGATAATCCGTATTCGACGCTGTTGGCAAAATCCAGAACTTCGTCTTCCGTATCAAAAGGCATTATCGAAACGACCGGTCCGAAAATCTCTTCCTGATTTGAGCGGCAATCAAATGGCAAATCTTCGATCACGGTCGGTTCAATAAACCAACCTTTTTCGCAACTTCCCGAAAGCTTCACGGAATTCCCGCCACACAAAATTTTCCCGCCTTCGGTTTTTGCGAGTTCGATATAAGACAGAATCTTTTCGAAGTGCGCTTTCGAAACCACCGCGCCGATATTCGTTTCCGCATCCAGCGGATCGCCGATTTTCAAACTCGAAACCCGTCCGACAAAATCGCTTCGGAACTTTTCATAGATTGGACGTTCGACAAAAATCCGCGAGCCGCACAGACAAATTTGTCCTTGATTGGAGAACGAAGAGCGAATTGTCGTGGCGAGCATATCTTCATAATCGCAGTCCGCGAAAATAATGTTCGGATTTTTGCCGCCAAGCTCGAGCGAAAGTTTTTTGAACATCGGCGCCGCGGTTCGCGCGATCGCTTCGCCGGTTTTCGTTCCTCCGGTAAATGAAACTGCTTTTATGTCCTTGTGTGCGACGATCGCCGCGCCCGCTTGCGTTCCAAGTCCGTGAACGATATTCAAAACTCCTGCCGGCAAACCCGCTTCAATGCAGATTTTTGAAAGAAGATACGCGGTCATCGGAGTGATCTCCGATGGTTTTCCTATCACGCAATTTCCCGCCGCAAGTGCCGGCGCGATTTTCCAGGTGAATAAATAGAGCGGAAGATTCCATGGCGAAATACAACCGACGACTCCGAGCGGTTGGCGAAGCGTGTAGTTGATCGCTTGCCCGACTGTTTCGTGAGATTCCGATGCAAAGTGCATCGTGGCGGTCGCATAGAATTTGAAATTTGAAACGGCGCGAGGAATATCGACCGACATCGCAAGCGATTTTGGCTTGCCGGTATCAATGCTTTCTGCCTCTGCGAGCGATTCGATATCGCGTTCGATGAGTCTTGAAATTCGAATCAGGATATCGTGACGTTGTTCGGCGGAAGATTTTGTCCAGGATGGCAGAGCGACTTTGGCAGCAACAACTGCTGCTTCGACATCGAGGATATCCGAGGCAGGAAGTTGAGAATAAACTGCACCGATGGCGGGATTAAAATTGTCGAGATATTTTCCGGAGACCGGAGCAATCAGTTTTCCGCCAATGTAGTTTTCGATTTTGTGCATTTGATAGCCGGGCAAACGGACGAAGAGTATTTGCCCGACACATTAATTTTGTCTTTTTACGATCACCAGAGTGATGTCATCGTTTGCCGGTGTATTTCGCGTGAACTGCGAGAGACCTGATTCGATGGCATCCCGGATTCCCGCCGCAGAATTCTTGTGTCCTTTTTTTACGACTTCCGTCAATCGGACGACTCCAAATTCCTCACCCTTGTCGTTGACTGCTTCGGAAACTCCGTCAGAATAAATAATCAGAGCATCCCCGCGATTCAGAGTCGTATCCCAAACCTGATATTCAGCGACCGGGACTATACCTAATGGCAATCCGCTCGATTCGAGTTCTTCCACCTCTCCGCTTGCTCTAATCAGCAAGGGCGGATTATGCCCGGCGTTGATGTACTGTAATTTTCCGGTTGATTCCTGGAGTTCGCCAAAGAACAAAGTAACGAATCGATTTGAAGGAGTATTTGCCGAAAGATAAAAGTTCACGGATTCAACGGTTTCATCAATAGTTGAACCGGCGGAAACCTGCGCGTGAATCGCAGCATGGAGCGAAGACATCAAGAGTGCGGCGGCTGTTCCTTTACCTGAAACATCGCCGAGCGCGATGATCGTCTTGTCTTTTTCGCGTTGGATGAAATCGTAATAATCGCCGCCGATTTCATAACAGGAAAAACTAATTCCTTGAAACTCGTATCCATCCACCTTCGGCGGAGCGAGTGGTTGAAAACGCTGCTGGATTTCCGTAGCAAGCTTTAATTCCTGTTCGAGTCGATCGCGAATTATCCGTTCTTCGACCAGCGCCGCCTTTTCAAGCCGAAGCGATGCTACGGAAGCGAGCGTTGTGAGCAGTTTCAAATGGTCTTCCTCGAGAGATTTTTCGAAGGTAGGCGAATCGGCATAAAGCAATCCGAGAGTTTCTTTATCCGTAACGCCAAGCGGAACCGCTATTACGGAACGAATGTCGAGGAGCGCCATTGTTTGGCTGGCGAATTTCGGATCGTGCTGAGCGTCCGAAGTAAGAACCGATTTTCCGTGTTCCAAAACTTCGGTCATGACTTTTCTGCTTATGCGAATGTGTTTCGGATCTTCAGCTTTGCCTCGTTCCCTCGCAACTGCCACGCGCAATCCGCCTTCAGAAGCTTTGTCGCGCAGCATTATTACCACACGCTGGGCAGGAACCGCTTCAAAAACAAGATCGGCTACTTGATTCAATGTTTCCTCAAGATCCGCTGTGGATAAAAGCGCCACTCCAACTTTGCTGATCAATCCGAGCAGGTCATTTTGCGAAGAAAAAATTTCACGGCTGATAATTTCGCCGGTGGAAATCGCGGTGTTTGAAAATGAAATCGTTTTTGAAGGATCGAGCGCATCCGTACTCTGCTCGATCATGGTTGAACCGGTGGATTTAATAACCCCGGTATCCTGAAACATAAGGATCGTTTCCCCGATGCGAATTTCGCCGCCGGGTGCCAGCGGAACTGGCAAAGTTATCGGAACACCGTTGTAAATTGTCCCATTTGCAGAGCCGAGATCCTGAATCCAATATCGATCGCCTTCCTGTCGGATTTCGGCGTGGAGCCGAGAAGCAAAGGCATCGGCGATACAAATGTCGCTCCGGGCAGAACGCCCAATCGTTGTGCGAAGTCTTTCCAAAGGAAAAAATTCCGGTGGACGATTTGGAAGTTTCAAGACAATCTGCGGCATAAAATGTCGATCCAGAAAAGAATATTACAAATTCTTAAATTTGCGTTTTGGTACTCCATGTATAACTACCGTTCCCGCGATGAGATCGTGTAAAGCTCGTCCCTTAGTACTAAAAAACGAAACGAAAAATCCAAGTCCGAGACTTCCGAGCGTTATGGGATACCCAACCAGATGCCGGACGAGAATTGTCGCAAATGTTGGCGATTTACCGTCGCGCGATACGATTCGTATTCCCGTCAACATCTTTCCGACGCTCTGCCCGCTGAACATCGGAAAAATTACGAGGTTTGTAAGCGCCAACAAAATTCCGAAGAGCCAACCGGTATTGGTTAACTCACTATCGAGCAATCTTCTACCGTCGTATCCGAGAAGTCTTCCGAGAATGATACTTGTCGCAGGAATAATGAGAAAGAAAATGTAGTCGATGAACAACGCGCCGAAACGCAACAAAAACGGCGCACGGAGTTTCCGGGCATCAAAGCCTTGTACGACTTCATTTTGTGTCGCATGCCCGACCGGAAATGTTGTCTCGATTCGCGGATTCATATTCTCAAAAAGTATTCTGCAACTTTGGAGTCGGAGGCAGAGTTCACAAAAAAAAATCTACGCTACAGAAACTCAATTCAGCACAAAATGCAAAGTCGTATCACCGAGTCTCACCTTGTCGCCATTGACGAGTGCGCAAGGCTGTCGCGGAAGAAGTTTTATCGTATCCTTTCTAACAATAAAAGTGCCATTAGACGAACCGAGATCTTCAATAAGAAACGAACCGCTTTGGCGCCAGATTCGCGCATGGCGACGCGACACCTTAGTAGTCGGGTCAAATTTAGACAAATCCACTTCCGGAAATATATTTGAGATCGGATCCCGACGTCCGATCAAATTCTCGTCCTTTTCCAAAACGATCTGCGGAGACTCGAGTTCATTCGTATTAAGCACGACGAGACGCGCCGTTTTCCGTCCAACCAAACGCTTTGCTCCTGCTTGTGCGAGTGTAGGCTGTCTTACTCCGCAATATGGACAAAATACATCCGACACGACAATTTTTTGCCCACAAAACCCACAAAATACCGGCGTTTCGAATGAAGGTGACTTTTGCGGCGTCGCTATTCCGAAGGTAACGCGACCGGACTTGAGATCGGAAGCGTGTTTTGCGAGTGCCATACGAAATTCAGCGGCGCTTGCGAAACGCATATGAGCATCGTATTCGACCGCGCGCGCAAGAATAGCTTCAATTTGATCGGTCAGCTGCGGATTAATCTGGCGCGGTCGCGGATTCTTTTCAAAATTAAAGATCAACAAAGGGTTACTCTGCGGATCAGCACCCGTTAGAAGGTGAAACATCGTGGAACCGAGAGAATAAATATCCGAGCGCGGTTCTACATTTCCGCTAAATAACTCCGGCGGCGCATAGCCCATTGTCCCGATTGCCGTAACACCCTGCTCATCTTTGTTCACCCAACGTGCGATACCGAAATCAACCAGCATCACTCTTCCCGTAACGCCATCGATCATAACGTTGGATGGTTTTAGGTCGCGATATATTATCGGCGGCTCATGATTATGCAAATACTCGAGCACTGAAGCGAGTTGGATAGCCCAATCGGTAACTTGTTTCTCGTCAATTCTACCTTCCGGCACAGCACGCAGGCGCGACGCCAAATCGCCTCCGGAAATGTATTTCATTACGAGATAAAAACGCTCCGATCTTTCATCGAAAAAATAATCGTAGATGGTCGGAATCGAAGGGTGATCAAGCGTCGTCAGCAATAGCGATTCTCGTCTGAAATCATCTACGGCTTTTTCTTGTTGTGATTCGTCGATGTGCGACTGCACCATTTCTTTGACCGCGCGGACCATGCCGCCAAGGTTGCGGTCATGTGCAAGGTAAACCGCGCCCATTCCGCCGCCGCCTATTTTTCTTACGATCTCATAACGCCCATTGAGAAGCGCGCCTTCTTGAAGCGTTTTCAACGTCGCACGATTCTTTCCATCCGTGTCCGAAGCCGCAATGTTAGGAGTGGTAAAAGAATTCTGATCGGAGATTTCCGTCGAAGTCGCATCGTCGAAACGATTCTCCGGTGTCACGTTAACGGAAGAAGCTGACGACTTTTCGTCTGCGTGGGATTCCGGCGAAACTTCATCTGAGGATTCTGCAATGGGCGACGAAGCCGACGGGTTAGTTCGAAGGAGGTCGTTTTCCTTGTCGAAGAAATCCGTGTCCGTAATTGTCGGGTGATCATCTTGGTCAGACGGTAAAATTTCCGATGCTGTTTTTGAATATGAGTCGGAAATATCTGCAGAACGGACTTCTTCGGACGGAGCATCGACCAAGTCGGACGAGGACTTGTTGGCGCCAACCTTTCGCTCCGACTTCTCGGGAGCGAAAGCGGTGAAAGCGACGCCGCAGTTCCCACAGAAAAGCGCGTCGTCAGATACTTCCGAACCACATTCTTTACAGTCAGTCATCTCTTGCTCGTTCGCTCGGTCAAAGAATTCGAAATCTTAAGAAGGTTTTTCCAACGATAATCTCATCGTTATCGGAAAGCGGGTGTTTATCTCCAGGAATCAATCGGCGACCGCGATTGATGAAGGTTCCATTGGTCGAGCCAAGATCCTCTATAAAGTGTCGCCCATTCTCGACGAAAATTCGCGCATGCCTCCGCGAGACTTTTGCTTCGGGATCGTGGGCGTCCAAATCCACATCCGGAAAAATTCCGTTGTCCGCGTCCCAACGTCCAATCTGCGATTCCGTTTGTGATAGATCGAAAAGAGTTCCGGCGGTTCCACCGCGCTCAATTTCAAGTTTTGCCGATGCCAGTCCATTCGAATCGCCGCGTGTCTCGCTGTCGTCTCCGGTTGCGAGCTTACTAGAGGATCTCTCCGCCAACGGAGCATCCATGGTTTTGATGTGGGAACGAAACGCGGGAAAGTCATCCGTGACTTTAAATTCCATACTGTGAGCCGAAGGACCTGACGAAGATTCGCCAGTGCCATTGAGCACGGTTCCGCACTCGTCGCAATAGCGCGAGTCTTCAAGATTTTCCGTCTGACAGACGCGACATTTTATCATCGTCATTTACTAAACCGTTGTAATCCGGCTAAAGATAATAACTTCGCGGTTATTTTAACCCTTTGCCCGCAAATCGTAAATGCACCATAAGATACACTCCGGTTGATGAAGAAGTTCATCACGGAGTCAATTTATTATGCAAGCGAATCGCCTTAAGTTGAAACACTGAAACGGTTTTCGGCGTATTCAAGTCCGTGCGATGAAGTTGTGTGCAGTTGCGTTTTGATACCAACCGAATTCACAATACCAGTTATTGTTTGAGGAAATTGGAATGGCTCTTACTAAAAAGAAAAAAATTATTATCGGTGTGGTCGGAATCGCGGCGTTAGCATTAATTATCGTAGCGAGTGTCTTGGCAACGCGAAAAGATACGCCGGAAGTTACGGTCGTTAAACTTGCCATAAAACGCGAACTTCGCTCGACGGTAGTTGCCTCCGGCGAAGTGCGACCCGTTCAATTCATAAATCAGACGAGTGAAGTTCAGGGACGAATCGAAGAAATATTCGTCCGTGAGGGCGAGCAGGTTACCAAGGGTCAGCCGCTTGTGCGTCTCGATCCCACACAACTTCAATCCAGCACTGACGCGCAATCGGCAGCATTTCAGGCGGCGCAGAGCGATTCTCAAGTTGCGCAGTCACAAATTACCGCGGCGCAAAATCAGCTCGCACAAGCTCAACAAAGCTACAACGCATCTCTTGCTTCGGTTGATACCGCATCGCAACAAGTTGTTTCGGCGCGACAAGGCGTTGATGCAGCTCAAGCCGACGTGGATTCCGCCGCGAAAGATTTGCTCATTGCGCAACGTGAATTAAAGCGCTCCGCGGAATTACTTGAAGGTGCGGTGATTTCACGTCTCGAATATGACCAGGCGAAAGATCGCGTTGATCAAGCGGAGATCTCACTGAGAAATCGACAGTCACGGCTGAAATCTCAGCAGCTGGCGGTGAAGGAAGCCGAAACGCGAGTAAACGAAGCACGGGCGCGCGCGAAACAACAGGAAGTTGCGATTCAAGATTCTAGACGCGCGGTAGGAACTGCCTCGATGAGTGCGCAATCCGTTTTGAGTCGGGTAAATCAGCAGTCGGCAATTTTGCGTGGACAAAGGACTCAACGCGACAAAAGTCTCGTCGTAGCGCCGATTAATGGTGTCGTGGCGGATATTCCGTCTAAGGTGGGAACTTTTGCCGTTGCGGGACTTTCAACCACCGCACTGATGACGATTGCCGATATGTCGTTGATCAATATTGAGGTCAAAGT
The DNA here is from genome assembly GCA_036824525.1 of Pyrinomonadaceae bacterium. GTDB lineage: Bacteria > Acidobacteriota > Blastocatellia > Pyrinomonadales > Pyrinomonadaceae > DAITAB01. The sequence goes on along the minus strand of DAITAB010000002.1, from coordinate 31,011 downwards.
TGACGAGACTGAGATAGATAAAGTTGCCGTTGGGCAAAAAGCGAAAATAAAAGTTGACGCTTTTTCGGAGACAGAATTGTTGGGAGAAGTTACACAAAAAACTCCTTTGGCACTCGGAAAGTCACAAACGCAAGGCGGACTTTCCGTGAATATCAACGTGCAAGAGGCGAAGGAATTTCGCGTCGTGATAATGTTGGTAGATCTTCCAAAAGAGATCCAAGAAGGACTTCGACCCGGAATGAGCGCGACTGCGACGATAAATACGAAGACGGTTAACGATGTGATTGCAGTTCCGCTGCAGGCGGTCATAGAAAAAAGATCGGACGCAGAAGGTTCACCGACTCCGACACCGGATTCTCAGTCTGGCGAAAAACCGAAGGCGCAAAAAGGCGTCTATATTTTAGACGGAAAAAAAGTTCGCTTCGTTGAAGTAACGACAGGAATAACGGGAGAATCCGAAATTCAGGTTACCAGCGGATTGAATGAAGGTATGGAAGTAATCACCGGACCTACGCGCGTTTTGCGAACTTTGAAAGACGGCGATGTAGTCAAGATTCAGGTTAAGAAAGAAGAAACTCCGACCGGTTCGAAATAGTCAGCGAGTTAATTCATAGAAATATGTCAACCGATTCCAACAATCAAAATCCGTCAAATGGTAAACCGGCTGCGCCGCAACTTCTGATTTCCATGCGGAACATTTGGAAGACCTACCAAATGGGCAATGAAGAATTGCACGCACTTCGCGATGTTTCCTTTGAGGTAAAAACTGGTGAATACGTAGCAATCATTGGTCCATCGGGATCGGGAAAGTCCACGTTAATGAATTTGATCGGATGCCTCGATTCACCTTCGAAAGGCGAATATTGGATCAACGGAAACCTGGTCTCCGACATGACGGATGACGAGCTTGCGCAAATTCGCAACAAGGAAATCGGATTCGTTTTTCAGACGTTTAATCTTCTCGCACGCGCAACCGCGCTCCACAATGTTGAGCTTCCGCTAATTTACGCCGGTATGCGTTCGGCGGAGCGCATACAGCGCGCAACTGATACGCTCATCTCAGTAGAACTTGGCGATCGGGCAAAGCATCGTCCGAACGAACTTTCGGGTGGACAAAGACAACGTGTAGCGATTGCGCGTGCGCTTGTAAATCATCCTTCGATACTGCTCGCCGATGAACCGACGGGAGCTCTTGACACAAAAACGAGTTACGAAATCATGGAGCTCTTCGAGAAATTGAATCGGGACGGAAATACAATTATCGTCGTTACTCACGAACAGGATATCGCTGCGAGGGCTCATCGCGTGATTACAATTCGGGACGGAAAGATCGAGAAAGATGAACGCACACGATGATCGAAAATGTTCCATCGTATGTTTCCATTGTGTTTTTTCTTACCACAATGGTCACCGTAGTGACTCTGCTTTATGTAGTGAAGCGCGGAGCCTTTAGTCTTTTTCAAACCAAAGCAATTTCTTTTCTACTACCGTTCGGTTTGCTTTTTTACGGCACTCTCGCGGCATTTGGATTCTATCTGGACGAAACCGGATTTCCGCCGCGCCTGATTGTATTTGGCGTTCTGCCGTCGTTAATTGTAATGATTGCGGCGATAATTACCGGACAAAATGGTTTCATTTCGCGGCTAAAACTTAGACCGCTTACCTGGATTCACACGATGCGAATTCCCGTCGAGATTGTGCTTTGGTGGCTTTACGGTGCGAAACTTATTCCGCAGGTGATGACCTTCGAAGGACGAAATTTTGACATCCTCGCGGGAATAACCGCGCCGATAATGGCATGGTTTGCTTTTCGCAGTGGAAAAATAAATCGGACATTGTTGATCATCTGGAATTCCTTAGCGCTGCTCCTTGTTTTGAATATAGTCGTTCACGCTGCACTTTCGCTTGAATCATCTTTCCAGCAAATGTCATTTGATCAACCGAATCGCGCGGTTTTGTATTTACCTTATATCTGGTTGCCGACGATCATTGTTCCCATCGTATTCTTTTGCCATTTTGCGAGCCTTATAAAGCTCGCTCGTGTAGGCGAAAATATTCGCTAGAGTTTATTATTAGGCAGTCGAATGAATATTCTCGAGACATTAAAACTGGCGTTGGCGGCAATATGGGCTCACAAGCTGCGTTCGTTCTTGACGTTGCTCGGCATGATCATCGGCGTCACGGCGTTTATGTTGGTCTTCTCGTTGCTGCAGGGATTTAATGCTTACATCGACGAAAAAATTGCAGGAGTCGGTTCAAATTCGTTCACAGTGAGGCGATTCAATTTCGATGACTTTAAAGACACTGACACGATTGCGGCGGCGCAGCGCAGGAACAAAGAACTCACTTTTGCCGAACGTGATTACATTCGCGAACGGGCGCAGTTGATAGACAAAATCGGCGTAAAGGCATTGCCAAATTCTTCGGAGGTGAAACGCGGAACCGAAACGCTCCGCGACGTAAAAATCGAGGGATGCGAACCGATCATTTCGGAGATTGAAAAAATTGATATTGCGGAAGGTCGATACTTCACTGACGTTGAAAACAACAATGCTCTTCGCGTCGCTTTCATCGGCGCCGATGTCGCAACGAAGCTCTTCCCGACAGGTTCGGCAATCGGACAGGAGCTTGACGTTCGTGGAATTCCTTACCGGGTCGTCGGCGTTCAGGTTGCAAAAGGTACGATCTTCGGAATGCCGCAGGACAATTTCGTGCAGCTTCCAATACGCACTTACGGCGCAAACTTCGGCGGACTTACAAGAAGCCGCGGAGTCTATTTCCAAGTCACGGCGAAAAACGACAAGTTTTACAACGATGCCGTAGAAGAAGTGCGCACGATTATGCGTACGCGCAGGAAACTAGGATATTCCGAAAAAGACAACTTTGGAATAATGACTCCCGACGCGATCACCGGTATTCGCGATAGGATTTTCGGACTCGTTGCGATTATCGCGCTGGCGGTTCCTTCAATCGCTTTGATCGTTGGCGCAATCGTCATTATGAATATCATGCTCGTTTCGGTTACAGAGCGGACAAAAGAAATTGGAATTCGAAAAAGTTTGGGAGCGAGACAAGGAGATTTGCTGCGGCAGTTTTTGTTTGAAGCTTCTACTCTGGCTTTGTCGGGAGGAATTATCGGACTGATTCTGGCAAAAATACTCGGAGTAGTTGTCTCTCAAATGCTTCTTGAGACCCGCATTTCGCTGTTGTCGGGTTTGCTTGCAATTGTAGTGTCGGGCGGGATCGGCGTCTTGGCGGGATTGTATCCGGCATGGAAGGCGGCGAAACTTGATCCGATTGAGGCACTTCGCGCGGAGTAATTTATGTTTGCAGCCGGTGGAACCTTTTACGAAAATTTCCGAATGGCGTTGGATACGCTTCGTTCGAATAAGCTTCGTTCGGCATTGACGATCATTGGCGTGATTATCGGCGTGGTTACGGTGATGTTGATTTCGTCAATAATCAGCGGAATCCAAGTAGGCTTTGAAAAAGAAATAGAGTCTTTCGGAACGCGTTCGATATTTCTTTACAAATTCGATATTGGCGTCCGGACGAGTGCGCCGACTCGCGAAGAGCGAATGCGAAAACCACTCACGATGGATGATGCCGACGCGATTTCCGGACTTCCCTCGGTGGAAGTGGCGGTTCCCTATCTCGACATTTCAAACAATTTCTTCGGCGCCAAACTTCTGGTAACAGGAAAAAACGGAAAGACCTCTACCGCCGTCCAGCTAAACGGAACTTTTCCTGACGTAGAAAAAACCGATACGGAAATTCTCGTTGACGGACGCTGGTTTTCACCTTCAGAAAATGAAGAAAAAGCCATGGTATGCGTAATCGGTTCATCGGTGGTGGAAAATTATTTCCCCTATGAAAATCCAATCGGAAAAACGCTTGAAATAGGCGGGCATGAGTTCACGGTAATCGGAACGCTACAGAAACGCGAACAACTCTTCGGCGGCGGGGGCGGAAATAACGATCAAAGCAACATCATTTATATGCCGATGGGATCTGCATTACGTTTAAAGCCATACGCCGATGACTTGTTTATTCTGGCGGTTGCGAAACCGGAGAGGCTTCAGGAAGCAAAGAATCAAATTGAGGATTTGTTGCGCATCCGGCGAAAAGTTCCCTTCGGCGAGCCAAATAATTTTGGAATGGAGACCGCTGCAAGCATCATCGATCAATTCAACTCAGTTATTGCGATGACCGCAGTCGCGATGGTTGTGATTTCTTCGGTAGGGTTAATGATCGGCGGAATAGGCGTGATGAATATTATGCTGGTTTCCGTTACTGAACGGACACGCGAGATCGGAATCCGCAAAGCGATAGGCGCAAAACAATTTGATATCCTTCTTCAGTTCTTGATCGAAGCGGCAACTCTTACGGGAATCGGCGGGTTGATCGGATTGGCAATCGGATGGTTACTGACGTTTTTAGTGAAGATGATTATTCCCTCATATGTGCCGCTCTGGGCGCCCATCGCGGGTTTTTGTGCGAGCGTTGGCATTGGTTTGATATTTGGGTTGTTTCCGGCGTGGAAAGCGGCGCGACTCGATCCGATCGAATCGCTCCGCTACGAATGAACAAATCTACATCGGCGCCTTGAACAAAGCCGCGAAGACGACGCGAACGGCGAGACCGATTAACGTCAATCCAATTACGATTGACCAAGCGGCACCGCTCGAAATTTTACTAACGACGCGCAAACCGATCGCCGCCAGAATCCATCCCCAAATCGAAAAAAGATCCAGAGTTGAAAGTACCGTGGCGAGCACCGGTGCTTCTCTTCCATCGAGAAACATCGAAGGATTTGCGTGAATTAATCCGCGGTTGCTTGAGACGATGTCGATGTCTTCCGGTGCTTTCAGAAATAAGACGACAATATTTGCGAACGTTCCTACAACGGCGGGCGGAATACTCGAGTAAATCCAGGTAGAAAGTCCGCGCAGAAAAGTGGAACTTCCTCCCATCGCGTTTGCACCTAGCCAGTAAAGCAATCCACCAATCGCAAAGACAATCACCGAGACGACCGGAACGGCGGCATAACCAATTGCCTGAGCAATCGGACTACTTTGCTGTTCGATAATCTTCTCGCGTTGTTCGCCGGTGACGTTCTCCATACCCGGACTGTTATTTATTCGTTCTTTGACGATATGCTCAAAACCCAGTTTGTTGATCAGCAAGAACTGAAACAGCGATGCAAGTATGATTATCAAAATACCGCCGAGAATAAATCTCGGACGCGCCCGAAGAGACTCGAATGTTTTTCCAGGCTCCAGAAAGATATTTAAAATTGACGAAAGCTCCGACATTTGTGGAGCGTTTACATCGGTATTTTTCTCGCTTGCAGGTGGCGGTGGCGGTTGCCAATCCGGTCGTTCTTGTTCCATTCAATCAGTCTCCTTTCCGATATTCCGCCAAATTCTATTACGAAAACTTACTAATACAAACGCCGGCAGTAAGTTTATGTATTTCCCTGATCATAACCTGGTGTTTTGATACACGCCGAAAAATGCCCTTCGGCGATTTGCCGAAGCTCCGGAATTACCATCGCGCACTCTTCGGTCGCGAAGTTACAACGCGTTCGAAACCTGCAACCTGATGGCGGATTGATCGGCGTTGGTACGTCGCCTTGCAAAACGATTCGGTCGCGCTTTCGCGTCGGGTCAGGAATTGGAATCGCTGAGAGCAATGCCTTCGTGTATGGGTGAAGCGGGTTCTCATAAAGCGCGCGCGAATCCGCGATCTCGACCATTTTTCCGAGATACATTACCGCGACGCGCTGCGATATGTGCTCGACAACCGCGAGCCCGTGGGAGATAAAAAGATACGTAAGACCGAATTCGCTTTGCAGGTCTTGAAGCAAATTCACGACCTGAGCCTGAACCGATACGTCCAATGCGGAAACCGGTTCATCGGCAATTATGAGTTTTGGATTGAGTGCCAGAGCGCGGGCGATACCGAGTCGCTGTCGTTGACCACCGGAGAATTCATGGGGATAGCGAAACATAAAATCCGGATCGAGTCCGACTTTTTTCAAAAGTTCGCCGACGCGCTCTTTGCGATCCGACTTACTTCCAATTCCATGTATCGCCAGCGGTTCTCCGATTATCGAAAGAATGTTCATACGCGGATTCAAACTCGCGTACGGATCTTGAAAAATTATCTGCATTTCACTACGGAGTTTCCGCAGATTCCATTTATCGAGATGCAACACTTCGACATTCTCAAACCACACTTCCCCGCTGGTTGGTTCGAGTAAACGTATAAGACAGCGCCCGACCGTGGACTTGCCGCAGCCGGATTCACCCACGAGTCCCAACGTTTCGCCTCTCAATATGTCGAATGAAACACCGTCGACCGCCCTAACGACATCATTGCTTCCCTCAACGGGAAAATGCTTCACGAGCTCGTGTACGCGCACGAGCGTGGAATTTTCGGTTGAGATCGCGGTTCCGAGATTCATATAAGTAATAACTTCAGAAGATCAGGAATTTGCGGCGACCCGGCGATTATGCTCGCCCTCATAGAGGATGCAGCGCACTTTGACTTCATCGTTTATATCAAGCAAGGGGATCTCCTCTAATTCGCACGCCGTCATTTTGTGAATACATCTTGGCGCAAAATGACATCCTGCGGGCAATGTCGCGGCACTCGGAACAGTTCCCTCAATCGTCTGAAGCCGAACGGATTTCTCAATGCCGAACTCACGCATCTTCGGAACTGATCTCAGAAGACCTTGAGTGTATGGATGTCGTGGCTGCGAGAAAATTTCTTTTACCGGTGCTTCCTCGACGATCTTTCCCGTATACATCACACACACCCGATCAGCCACTTCCGCGACGACGCCAAGATCATGAGTAATCAAAAGCACCGCGAGTTTTCGCGTTTTTCGGAGCTCATTTAACAGCTCGAGAATCTGTGCCTGGATAGTTACGTCGAGCGCAGTCGTCGGTTCATCGGCGATGAGCAATTCGGGATCGCAGGCAAGCGCCATTGCGATCATCACGCGCTGCCGCATTCCACCCGAGAGCTGGTGCGGGTAATCATCAAAGCGCCGAGCAGCATCAGGAATTGAAACTTCCTTCATCGATGCGATCGCGGCTTCACGGGCGGAATTCGTGTCGAGCTTTCTATGCAGACGAAGCGCCTCGGCGATTTGTTCGCCGACTGTGTAAACAGGATTCAGAGATGTCATCGGATCCTGAAAGATCATCGCAATGTCATTGCCTCGAATCTCGCGCATGCGTTCGTTAGAAACGTTTGTTAACTCTTCACCCTTGAATTTAATGGATCCGCCGACAATTTTGCCCGGAGAAGAAATCAGCCGCATCACGGAAAGCGCAGTAATGGATTTTCCGCATCCCGACTCTCCGACGAGACCAAGAAGCTCGCCTTCGCTTACGTGGAAACTTACGTCATCAACCGCGCGCACCAATCCGGCGCGGGTGGGGAAATGCGTTCGTAGATTATGGACTTCTAATAAGCGTGAATTCATGCGTAGCCGTTCGCCAATGAGTCTGCGATAAATCAAAGCGTTCGTGCAACTCTTTTCGTCGCCTTTGCCTCAAACAAATGTTACTATACCAAGAATTATGAGGCTTCCCGCCTACGGAGAAATGTTCGGAATAATGTTTAAGAAATCGATGATGTCGTTAATGTTGTCAGGAATTATTGCGCTCGGTTTTGTTTCCACGGGATTCTCGCAAATCGCTCCACGTACGCCTAAACCGGTTAAGTCGCAAAGCGATATTTCTCAAACCGTCGCCAAAAGACCGCCAACTACGATCGAAACCATTGACCAAAATGTCGCCGAGGCGCTAACACTTATTCAGCAAAATCACGTTGATGGATCGAGGATTGATTACAACGAGATTTTTAAGTCATCGATAGACGGAATGCTCCACACGCTGGACCCGCATTCCAACTATTTCGATGCAAAAGAAGCGGAGCAGTTTCGAAATGACCAAAGTTCACAATATTTTGGTATCGGCGCGACGATCGGTGATCTTCGGGATGCGGACGGGAAAGTATTAGCTACATTTATCAAAGCCACCTTTGATGGCTCGCCCGCCCATCGTGCAGGACTTCGTTATGGAGATCGAATTGTAGAGGTTAATGGAACTTCGATGGTCGGCAAGAGATTCTCCGAAGTCAGAAGTTTTCTTCGCGGTCCCAGAGGAACCTTGGCAAAGATTACCATTGAGCGTTTCGCAACTGGCGCACGCGAAACCGTCGATATTATTCGCGATGCCGTTCCGCAGCCGTCAATTCCCGAGGCGTATATTATTCGACCCGGAGTCGGTTATATCGCCATGACGGGTGGATTCAACCAAACAACCTACATGGAATTTCGCGAATCGATGCAAGCGTTAAAACGCCAGGGAATGCAAAACTTAATTCTGGATCTCCGCAACAACGGTGGAGGACTGGTCAGTCAGGCGTATCGTGTAGCAAATACATTTCTTTCGCGAGGTCAAACGATTTTCACTCAAAAAGGAAGGCTCGAAGATTCCTTTGGGGTATTCCGCGCGGAGAATCCTAATCCGGATGAAACTCCGATTGTTGTGCTGGTTAATCGCTATACCGCATCTGCCTCGGAAATTCTTGCCGGCGCACTGCAGGACCACGATCGAGCGCTTATCGTCGGCGAAACAACCTTCGGAAAAGGTCTCGTGCAAAATCCGTTTCAACTCGAATACAACTCGATGCTGTTGTTGACGATTGCAAAATATGAAACACCCGCCGGTCGATTAATCCAACGCGATTACTCGAATGGCGATCTTTACAACTATTACAGCAATGGCGGAACGCTGCGCGACGAAAATCAGCCGTCGACTCCAAAAGGCGCCGAAAGCAAAACTGCTTCCGGACGTCTAGTATATGGAGGCGGTGGAATCGCGCCGGATTTTGGAATAAGACCGGCAACTATCACTGCTGAGCGTGCTCGCATTCAGGAAAAATTAACTGATCCCATTTTCGCTTTCGCACTCGATACTTCGGTGGGTCGAACGAAAGGTTTTGAAAATCTAAAGATTGACGCGCCGATAAAGTTCGATCACGACATTACTCAAAAAGACTTTCCAATTACTGAGGAGCTTTTTCAGAACTTTAAAAAGTTTGCGATTAAGGAGTATAAAATTCCCGGTTCGCAGATTGACGGTGAGCGCGAATTCATTCAGCGGACGCTTCGTTCGGAATTTGTCACCGCGGCTTACGGCGCTACGACTTCCTATCAGGTTTTCAATGAATACGATAATCAGTTGAAACAGGCGGTCGAATTACTTCCGCAAGCAAAACAGTTGGCATTGGAAGGCGCGCGGGCTTTGTCAAAGAAGATGACAGTCAAACAAATTGACCAATAAAGTTTGGTTTAGATTAAATGATTGACCGGAGGAAGTGTTTTTCCTCCGGTTTTTTTATGAAGACATCCACAAAATTAAACGAAACAAACCAAAACCTGCAGCGACAATCAATACGACCGCAAGAAAGGCGAAAGCCGCAACGGTAATTTTAAACTTTCGGTAGCGTTTAGGATCGGGCGGAGACAACTGATTTTGCGGAAAATACGGAGGTGGTCGGTTCATACATTTTCTCTCACTTCTTCGTCTTCATAGTATTTGTAGTCGGCGCCTTACACAACTTAGGAGCCGGCTATTTTGTCGTAGAAAGTTACTTTGCGATAATCACTAATTAGAAATCTAAAATCACACCAAAGCGAGAAAATCGAATTTATGCGAAGCATCAAGTCTCTTCCTATTATTATTCTTCTACTGTTTACTTATTCGTTTGCCCAAAGCGGCATTACTGCAGACGAGTTAATGAAGGTGCGTCGTGTAAGTGATCCGCAGGTTTCGCCCGATGGAAAACAGATCGCGTTTGTTATCGGCGACGTAAAGCTCACAGACAATAAAGTTATTTCGCAAATTTACGTTCAAGCGATCGAAGGTGGAACGCCAAGACAAATTACGGACGGAGCAAAATCGAGTAGCTCACCGCGTTGGTCGCCCGATGGGAGCAAAATAGCGTTTACTACCGGCGGACAAATTTGGACGATGAATTCGGGCGGCGGTGAACGACAACAGATTACGTCGATCTCGACCGGTGCCTCGGGACCGGTTTGGTCACCTGATGGAAAACAAATCGCATTCGTTTCTGACGTTTATCCCGAATGTTCGACCGATGATTGCAACAAAGCCGAAGATGAAAAAGTGGAAGGAAACAAAGTTCAGGCAAAAGCCAGCGAAAGGCTCCTTTTTCGACATTGGGTCGAATGGCGAGATCGAAAGCGAACTCATCTCTTTATCGTAGAGAGTTCCGGTGGAGTAGCACGCGATTTAACACCCGGTGATTTTGATTCGCCTCCTTATGCGGCTTCGAGCTCTGTAGATTATGCGTTTTCTCCGGATTCGAAAGAAATTGCATTCCTGAAAAATCCAGACAAAATCGAGGCGATCTCGACAAACAGCGATTTGTTTATCGTGTCGGTTGAAGGCGGAACTGCCCGTAACATCACCGCAACGAATAGGGGCTACGATGTTTCGCCGGCTTACACGAGTGATGGAAAGTACATAATTTACCGCTCGCAGGCGACCGCGGGATTTGAGGCGGATCGTTGGCGAATTATGCGCTTCGAGCGAGCGACCGGCAGCACGATCGAGCTCACCGCCGGCTTTGACCTTCAAGCGGAAGAATTTGTTATTTCACCCGACAATAAAAGGGTTTACCTGACAGCACTTCAACGAGGACAATCGCCAATTTTTTCGGTTGCGGTTGAGAGCGCACGAAAAACCGCCGGCGGCTCAGACGTGAAAACGCTAATCAACGATGGCTACAATGCGGATTTACGTATAACCCCTGACGGAAAATCATTTATTTTTTCCTCAAGTTCGTTTCAGTCTCCAGCGGAAATATTTCGCGCCAATGTTGATGGAACAATAAAGAGCGGAAACTTTAGGACAAGCGTAACCTCGATAAATAGCGTTGCTCACGGAAGACCGTTTACTCAGGATTTGAAGAAGGCTGAGGAAGTCGAATGGAAAGGCGCACTTAATCGCACGATTCACGGTTTCATCGTTAAGCCTGCGAATTACGATGCCAATAAAAAGTACCCGCTCCTCGTTATCATTCACGGAGGACCGCAAAGCGCTTTCAATGATAGTTGGGGATATCGGTGGAATCCGCAAATTTTTGCAAACGCGGGTTATATCGTATTTTTACCGAATCCGCGGGGATCTGTCGGCTACGGACAGAAATTCGTGAATGAAATATCGGGTGATTGGGGAGGAAAGGCATACACGGACATAATGAATGGCGTCGCAAAAGTATTGGACACAAATCCAAATATCGATCGAAACAGAATTGGCGCCGCGGGTGCAAGTTACGGCGGATATATGGTCAATTGGATTTTAGGACACAACACTGACCCACGTTTTAAATTTGCTGCGCTTCACTCGCATGCGGGAGTTTACAATTTGGAGAGTATGTCCGGCGCGACCGAAGAACTTTGGTTCGTTGATTGGGAGTTCAAGGGAATGCCTTGGGAAAATCCTGTGAATTATACCCGCTGGTCGCCGCATCGATTCGCGAAGAATTTCAAGACTCCAACTCTGGTTACTCATGGCGAACTGGACTATCGCGTTCCGGTCGGCGAAGGTCTTCAACTCTTCACGGCTCTACAACGCCAGAACATCGAATCCAGATTCGTTTATTTTCCTGATGAAGGACACTGGATATTGAAGCCGCAAAATTCTATCTACTGGTATAAAGAAGTTCTCGGATGGTTTGGAAAACATCTGAAACCGTAATTAGATTTTCACCCGAAACAATTTGATTTTGAGAAAGGTTCTCCTCTCGAGTTTGCTTTAGTTTAAGAATGGAAACAGATTCACAGGGGACAACAGCGCGGATTCCGCAAAAAGTTTAACCACTTATAACTAGTCGCTAAAAAAAGAAGTTCCGCACCTTTTCAGATGCGGAACTTCTCGTCTTTGAGAAGACTGTCTCTTCGGATACGTTGAAAAATAAAAGGCGCGAAGTTTACGAAATCGCGCCTGATGGCTAAACTTTTTCGTGTCCTTCTTGGCCATAGCCTACGAGGTTAGCTGACGGGCTAGGAAGCAAGAAGTTTCCCGTGTCTTCACGACACTGCGCCCCTGTCTCGCGATTTCTCGCTCAACGCTGGTTCCCCCGTGGTCGTTTCAAATGAAACGCCTTCGGCGACAACTTTTCAACACCTGAACGGTAACACACGAAAACCGGAAATTCAAGCGAATTTTACGATGGATAAAATTGGTAAAGAATTAGATAAACGATTACACCGGTTAACGAAACATAAAGCCAAATCGGGAATACGAGCCGGGCTAATTTTTTGTGGGATTCATATCGTCCCTTTATGCCACGCCAAAGCGTTATGACCACGAAGGGAGCGATGATCGTTGCGAGAATGGTGTGAGTTGTAAGAATCGTGAAGTAGATCGGGCGTATCAATCCCTGCCCGGTAAATCGCGTCGGACCTATTCCGAAAGTTAGTGATCTAAGAGTGTGAAACGTAACGTAGCTGAACAAGAAGAAACAGGAAGTAATCGCAGCGGAAAGCATGAAAGTTCGGTGGATGCTAATCCGCTGTCTCCGGATATTAAAAAATCCCGCAACGAGAAATACCGTACTCAGTAAATTGAGCATCGCATTCAGGTGGGGAAAAATCTTCAAGATATCCATTTTTTATTTCGCCGCTAAATCAAAATTATTCTCATTGCCAGAAACCGAGAAGAAGAAATAAAATTATCCAAAGAATATCCATAAGGTGCCAGTACCATCCAGCTACTGCGGATAGGTCCTTTCTCGCATTCCAAATCGACTCGTTGCGCGAGTTTTCTCGCGTTTTAGTTACAAGATACGCCAGCCCGCCGATACCACCGACGACGTGAAATCCGTGAACCGCGGTGAAGACATAAAAGAATCCTGCAAATGGATTGCTCGCGAGAAATATTCCCATTTGATACAAGGCGATCCACGCCCAAATTTGGGAAATGAGGAACGCTATTCCGAGCGCCACAGCAATACGAAACCAATTGTGTGCGGACTTCTCGTTCCTTTCAAACAGCTTTTTCTTGCCGATGTAAAACGCAAGACTGCTCGCCAACAAAATTGCAGTACTAAGCCAAAGCTGAACCGGAAGTTCGAATGGACGCCACTCCAGCGGACGGTTAGACGCAATCACCAAAAATGCACCAACGAGTGCGCCGAACGTCATCAGGACAATAATCAGAGTCGTGATCATCAGTACGCGCAGCTTATGCCCGGAGAATAATGTTGAATCATCGTGAGATTCTCCTTCGCCATTTTTCTTCCCAGGCGATGAGCCGTTTTGATTTCCGCTTCCGATGGACGAGGTTTTGGTCGCGGAGCCCTTTTGTTCACCCAGAGCCTCTGAATTCTGAATTAACGCCATAAAATCTTTTAGCTATTCGCGACCATCGCGAGAAGAAGTAAAGGCAAGTAGATTACGGAAACGAGCAGAAGTCTTCGCGCGCTTTCATTGGTCTTGGTTCGTGCGACCTGAATGCTGGCAAATAATAACCAACCGCCCAGGAGCATCGAAGATATCAAATAATAGACGCCGGCTACTTCAAAAAAAAACGGCGCCAAACTAATCGGAATCAACATTACGGTGAATAAAACGATTTGGCGTGCGGTTAAAGTTCCCTGCGGTTCAACTACCGGCAGCATGAGAATTCCTGCGCGTTCATATTGGTCGCGATACATCCATGCAATCGCGAGAAAATGAGGAAATTGCCAAAGATAAAGTATGGCGAAGAGAATCCAGGCACCGATAGTAATTTCATTTGCCGCTGCGGTCCAACCCATCAGCGGCGGCATTGCGCCTGGTATTGCGCCAATTGCTGTAGATATCGTCGTACGGGTTTTTAGCGGAGTATAGACCAACACATAGCCGACGATGACGATCACTCCCATCAATGCGGTCAAAGGATTGACCATGAAAAATAAAATGATTTCCGCGATGACTGTGAGCGCGATTCCAAAAATCAACGCTTCGGTCTTATGGAGCCTTTTTGTTGGCAAAGGGCGCGGCGCGGTTCGCTCCATTAGGGAATCCGTTTCACGCTCAAGATACTGATTTAGAGTAGAGACGCCAAAAGCGAGGAGCGCTATCCCGATCATCGAATAAAGAAAACGCGAGACGTCGAATCGGTCATGCGAGGCGAGATAAAATCCTGCGGCGGATGTGATCACGAGCATGAGCGCAATTCGCGGCTTCGTCAGCTCCGCATAAGCGAATATTTTTTTTCGACCGCTCGTTGCGATCTTGCCTTCAATCTTTTCCGTGACGTTTTCCATCAATTTATTGGTTTCGAGTAAATCGAAGGTTCAGCCATTTTTTCATTCGAAAATCAGGCAAGCAGAAACTCCCTTTGAATGACACATCAATCTTCATAGAATACAATTTTACGGTGGCAAATCAATTTCGCCGCGTCGCTAACTTAGAAATTTGCGCCGCACAGTTTCGGTGAAAGTCACCGGTGTCGAATCTCTTTCGAAAGGCAAAAACACGCCGGATGCATAGTTTGGAGCATGGTTTCGATGCCTCGGAACTTTCTTGAGAACAAAAAGTTTACGGAGCTACTGATTTCTCGTCATACACTTTCTTTATGAGTTCAAATTCGATTATTTACGGCATTGGGGGAATTGTGATCGGATTTGCGATCGGGTTTTTCGTCATGAACTCCATCAATCGCGAAGGGATTTCGGAGAAACAGCGCGATTCGAGGCAAGCGATGGCGGTAGGTCCGGATTCAGTTAAGCCCATAAGTCCGGAGGTCGAAGATGCGCTTGAACAGGCGCGCTCAAAGCCGCAGAACTACGATTTGCAGATTGCTGCGGGCGATATATGTATGAAGATCGGTCGCTACGATAACGCATTGGATTTCTATCAGGCAGCCCGGAAATTACGACCGAAAGAATTTCAGTCAATCGTAAAAGTTGGAAATGGATTTTTTGAAAACAAAAAATACGCGAATGCGCAAGAACTTTATAAAAAGGCGCTGGAAATGAAACCGGACGACGTCGCAGTTAGAACCGATTTTGGGCTGACTTTTATTATGCAAGAACCGCCGGATGTTGACCGAGCCATTCGCGAATTCAATCGCGCGTTGGAATCGGATCCTAGACATGCAATCGCGCTGCAGAATCTGGCAATCGCGTTTCGCAGCAAAGGCGACACTGAATCCATGAATAAGACGCTCGCGCGACTCGAGAAAGTAGAACCAGATAATCCCGTAATAAAAACTTTCCGCGAAACTCAACGCGAATCAAAATAATTATTCGATCGTCACTCGCTGGACATTTGAAATTAAGTGTTTAGTTGTGGTGCCGTCTTTCGTTACAATCGTTAGAGTTCCCTTTTCAACGCCAAATCGCAAAACGTTACTCATAACGAAACTCATTTCTTTTCCATCTTTCAAAACGACCGAAAGCTTTACGTTCGCCATCGGATCAACCGGTGCGGTATTCGCCGCCGGGCTAATTTCTTTGCCAGACTTTGCATCAGTGGATTTTTCCGCCTCGTTTGTCGAGGTTGGGCGCGCCGTTTCATCCGTGGTCGTAGATTCCGTCGTCTTGTTGGAAGCTACGTTGACCCTTTTCTTCCGACGAAGCAATACGGGAACTTCCTCCGATGACTGATTTATACGTCCACTGCGTTTCGCAGGCTTTCCGATCGTATCTTCTAATTTTCTCGGCGGTTCTTCCGGAGCCTTCTCTGAACGGGTTGAAGCGACGGTTGGATTTGCGTCGCTCTTTACAGAGTTGACTGCTGCTTCCGTAGCTTCGGAATTAATAACCGTACCTTCATCAACGGAAGGTGCTGCTACGGAATCGACCGACTTCTTCTTCTTTTTATTCGAATCCTTTGCAACAACGAGAGGCTCGTCGTTATTGTTGGGCGCTCGTTCCGCAACGGTCGGCAAAACCGGTGCATTCTCATCGCGGGCGAGAGCCTGAAAACTTCCGGCAAACTTTATTTGATATGTCGCGGGATCATCATTTGGGCTGCGCCCCGTGACGCGCAAAATCAGCCGCTCCCGCTTCCGAACGTAAATCACCCTGCCACTTTCGAAGGCCGTGGAGTCAGCATAAATCTTGAGTTTGGTTAATGGCTTTAAAGTGCCCGCCATAAAAACGTCAACATCGCCAGTGAGATTTTCAGCAACGACGTTGATGAATATGTCACCCGCATCTGCTTCAAACACCCAATAATGATCGGTCGTACGCGGATCGCCGATATTACGTGCGCTAATTTTCCCGCTTATTTGGGTTGATGAAACTGGAGTAGGAAAATCTGGCAACGGAGACTGAGCAGCCAACGAGAGGGCGCAAGCAAATGATACGAGCACGCTTTGAGCAGCGCTCAAAACAACGGTTAAAAAGGTCTGTTGAAATAGACGAGCTGACAAAAACAGTCTCCTTTAAGACAAGAGCTTTCGGAAGTGAATTAAGCGCGAAGTTTCGCCGTATCCGAGTCCGAGGTGTGCGTGAATGCCCACTTCATTTCCAATTTCCGCGTCTGAAGCCATTTCACTACAGCCTCTAGATCGCGCCCAAGTTTCAGCACTTTGAACCAGTTTTCGTCCGATACCAATTTTTCGAAATGAAGGATCGACAAACCAACCTTCTAAGTAACCAACTGAATCTGAATAGCAGTCCTCCACAAAAGGACGGATGCTCGCCTCCAAAAATCCCACACATGTTCCATCGCCATCTACCGCAATCAGTACGAGCTGGGAATCCGGATCGCTCAAAACTTCATGGATTTCCGCGAGATGATCCTCGTCACTCGCATCGTCCCAAAGCAATTTCCGTAGCCGTAACCAGGCATCTAAGTCACCAACACCAGCCGTCGTAATGTTGATATTCTCCGCATTCATTGAAAAGGAATGTTATCAGCCATTGTGCCGTGCAACAAATTTTTCAAAAACAAAGTCGCGCCAAGGTCGACGCGACTATGATCAGTTTTCGATTGCAAAAGAGTGTAATTATCCGTTTGCAGCGGCAGCCTTATCCTGAAGGAGCTCAAGCGCCTTCTTCAACTGAATATCATCAGGAACAGGTTTCACCGGCGCCGGAGTCGGTTTTGGAGTGGCTTTCGGCTGCGTCGGCGTCTCTTCGGAATCTTGGTCAGCAAGATCTTCAGGATCAATTGGACCGGTGGAATCCGGACGTTTTACCTCAACTGAAGGTTTCACACCCGACTCATCTCTAACATCCGCGAGGAACGGTTTTCCTGTCGGTGAAGCCCATTTTGCGACCGTAAGTAAAAGCCCATCGCCGCCGCGCAGCGTGAATAGCTGCTGCTCAGTTCCCGCTCCAAAACTCTTTTCGCCGACGACCTCGCCGCGTTTGCGCTCAAGTATGGCAGAGGCTACAACTTCCCCGCTGCTGGACGTTCCAAGATCAATCAAGGCTACGATTTTTCCATCAAAAAGAAATTTATTCGGGTCTGCAACCGCAGTCTTCATTACCTTCTTGTCGCGTCCGAGAATCTGACCGAGCGTTCCATCCTTGATGAATAGATTCGCGACGTTAACAGCCTCCTGGAAACTACCATCGGAAACTCCGCGCAGATCAACCACAACTTTTTGAACGCCTTGTTTCATTAAGTTCTGAAGTTGAGTTCGAACCATTGCGGATTCGCCTTCTTGAAGACTGTAAATTGTAAGTATCCCTGTTTTGGCGGAGTCAATTCGGCTCGCAGGTTCCGGAGTCGTAAAAGAATTTCGCGTGACAACGATCGTCTGCGGACGAGCGCCGGATCTCAAAATTCGTAACTTAACCTGACTGCCCGCCGCTCCATTAAGCAGTTGGCGCGCATCATAAAGTGAAATATCCCGCGTTGCTTTGTTTTCGATGTATTCAATCGCGTCGCCGGCTTTTAAGCCGGACAGATCCGCCGGTGAACTCTTCACTACGGAAATCACGTAGACGAATCCCGCTACCTGCGAAAACTCTGCACCAATTCCATTGGAGTCTGTCGGCTTCTTCGTAGCGTATTCCTTTACCTGCTCAGCCGTAAGATACGAGGAATAAGGATCAAGACCATATGCCAAACCACGGAGCGCTCCCGAACGGACCTTTTCGAGATTCGGTTCATCAACGTAGTCGTTCTGAATATGCTGCAATACGCTCTCGAAAATACGCATTTGTGCTCCGGCATCGTTGATCGGTTGTTGCGCAGTTGTTCCCAACCAACCGCCTACCAGCGCAAACAATGCCACCGACATTGAACCAACTGCCAAAAGCAACTTTCCTCGAAATGTCATTTATTCACCTTCTTTAACAATACCTCGCTACGCGAATTGACGTAGCGCCTTAGGAATTTAACAATTATCAGTCAATACGAATTTCTGTGCAACAAAAAGAAACGATTAATCGCGAAGACTTTTCCGAAATCACTTCAGGAAGAATCATTGCCATCGACCTCGGCACTAAGCGCATTGGCGTAGCCATTTGCGATGAGCTCCAGCTTACCATCCGACCGCTCGAGATGATTCCGCGACGAAGTTGGAAAATTCTTCTCAAACAGATCGAAGCGCTCATTGAAAACTTTGATGCGGTAGCGGTCGTGGTAGGTTTGCCGTTTCACATCGATGGACGCGAGAGCGATATGTCCGTTGATGCGAGAAAAGTCGCGCGCAATCTTTCGCTCTCGGTCTCCATTCCCGTTTTCCTCCAGGACGAAAGGCTTACCACCCGCTCCGCTCGGGACTCGCTGTATGAACGCGGCGCCAATCGGAAAGAAATCTCAAAGCAACTGGATTCCGAAGCTGCCATCCTGATTCTGAGCGATTTTCTCGATAGAAAGAAACAGAAATAACTACTTCGGGTTCAGAATAAACAAAGAAACTGTCGCGGACTCAACTGCCTTTTTACTGAACGGAAACTTCCCGGTATTTCCACTTTTCCAGTTTTCAAGTTGATCGGAGAAATGCACGCTCGTCGGGTCACCACTTTCGCCCAAAGCGATTCCATGTCGGGTTTCATCCCAATTTCCCGGCGATGAAATATGTCGCATCGAAACGCTTGCCCCGACATTGGGAGTAAGTCCGCTTCCGTTTTGAGGAAAAAGTGCGATCTCGAATCGCTTTCCGATCAATGGCGCGATTGCCAATGGATGCGGGAATCGAGCTGAATTCGCGTTGCCGTATGTCCATCTCGAATCATCATCCCCAAATCGTTTTGCTAAACTCGCGCGCGAATTCGCGTCGCACTCCATCAGAACTTCCCTGTAGGAAGCAAATTTTCCCGGCTTCCATTCGGGCGGCTGCTCGCGAATAAGCCAGTCAATCAAGGTTGCCTGGTTAGTCCAGCGATAAAGTCGGGCGCGTTCAACTCCGAATTTCGCCTCGAGAATTTTCTTCAAGAAAACGTTTCTGATTTCGGACAGTAAAAGCGCGGCACGAGAATCCGCCGACATTTTTCCATCCCAACCGCGAAGCTGCGTCAGTGTTTCCGGCGAAGCTGCATTCATCCGAAGAATTTCTCGCGCAGTTTCGGAGAACGAAATGTTGAATATGTCTCGTTGAATATCTTTCGAAGTATCAATTGTCTGTTTGGGGTTCGCGCTCAGGAGATCGTGAATCCGCCGTGCGCGATACGGCGGCGACCAAGCATTCGTCAAATAGTATTTGTAACTGTCGCCGGCGATTCGTTGATTGGCAGTCACGATGAAACCTTCGGCGGGATTGAATGCATTGGGCAGTTCCTCAAACGGGATATATCCAATCCATTCGCCCTCATTTTTAGCTCCGTCAAACGGCATGCTTCCGCCGCCGGATTTGCGTATGGGTATTTTCCCAGCTCCGTAATAACCGATATTTCCGCGCACATCCGCAAAAACAAAATTCTGAGTCGCGCCGCCGTAGCTCTTGAGCGCGCTCTTAAAGTCCAGCCAATTTCGCGCGCGATTGATTCTGAAAAACGCTGACATCTCAACATTGTTTGAATCGCGAGCGGTCCAGCGAAGCGCATAACGCTTTCCCGCTTCTTCGAAAAAGACGACGCCGTGATTTGTTTCAACCACTTCAATTTTGCGTTTCTCCTGTTCGGTGGAAAGCAATCCTTTGCGGACGGAAATTTCCTCGGTGCGGATTTTCGCCTCAACCCAACCACGAGGAGTTTTGTATTGATTCTTATCGTTGAAGGTTTCGAGATATAGATCCTGAACATCGGGGTCGAGATTGGTCGCGCCCCAGGCTATAAATTCATTGTGTCCGAGAACGACGCCAGGTGTTCCGGGAAAGGTTACTCCGGAGACGCGCATCTTTGGAGTCGCAAGATTTACGAGGTGCCAGATAGAGGGCGCGGAAGGTCGCAAATGCGGATCATTGGCGAGAATCGCCTTTCCGTCAAAGGTGCGCTTCCCGCTAATCACCCAATTATTACTTACCGCAAGGTCTTCCGAATAAAGCCCGATGCGAGAGAGCGACGCTTCACGCACTTTTGCTTCACGCTCTAAAGCCGAGGCGAACTGCGAAACATAATGCGCGATCGAGGCTGAAGTTCCCGTCTGCGACTGCGTGGAATCTTTTCCGACAACAAGCGTATCAAACGGCGATTTCGCCGGAAACAATTGATCGAATTCTTCTTTGGGTAAATCGGCAAATGCCGCGCGTGAAATGTCCCACTGCCAAGAAGAACTCAACGCATCAGAAAGAATCTTCCCAATGATAAGCGAATCAGTTGGCTTCCAAAGTGTCGGCTTGTAACGGAGAATTTGAAATTCCAACGGAAGTGATTTTTCGTCGAGCGATGCGATGTATTCATTTACGCCGAGCGCATAAAATTCCAGCGACTTCTTCATTTCCGGAGAAAGTTTCGCGTAAGACTCTTGAACTATTGAGCCGAAGCCATACTTTCGCCAGCGCTTGTCTTCCTCAAAGACGGACTCGCCGAAAAGTTCCGCAAGTTCACCGCGAGCAACCCTTCGAAGCAAATCCATCTGCCAGAGCCGATCCTGCGCTGTCGCGTATCCCTGCGCGAAATATAAATCTGCGTCGTTCTCCGCTTCAATATAGGGAATTCCCCTCTGATCGCGTCGCACGATTACAGGTTTTGTTATTTTGCCCACACGCAAACTTCCGTTCGACGGTGCTACGGTCTGACCATTCGCATCCGTGCTAACAAGCGCAAAACAAGAAAAAATAATTAAAATGCAAAACTTCCGAAGCATGTTTAAACTCTCCCGAATATCGATATTCTTCTTAATCACTCATTACAACTAACCGCCTCTCAGACATCTCTTCCATCGCGTATCGAACACCTTCGCGACCAAATCCGGACGACTTAACTCCGCCGTAAGGCATATTATCGACGCGGAATGTCGGAATCTCGTTTATCAATACACTTCCAAACTCCAACTGTTCAGTTGCCCTTCGCGCATTGGCTAGATTTTGCGTGAAGATGCCGCACTGCAAACCATATTTAGTTTGGTTCGCCATGGAAAACGCTTCGTCGATATGCGAAAACTTTTCCAATACAACTACGGGCGCAAAGGCTTCTTCGGAAACAACGCGCATTTCCGATGAAGTGTTTGTAAGGACCGTAGCATCGAGAAACGAACTGTCTCTCGTTCCGCCGCAAAGAAGTACCGCACCCGCACCGATGGCTTCATCGATCCATTGCTTTGCTCGAATTGCCGCCGGTTCATCGATCATCACCGAGAGCTTAGTGGTCTCCTCAGCCGGATTTCCTTTGCAAAGAATTTTCGCGCCGGAAACAAAATCCCTCATCCAGGCATCGGCGAAGGATTGATGAACATAAACGCGTTGAACGGAAATGCAAACCTGTCCGGCGAAGGCAAACGCACCGATTAATGTCTGATCAATTGACCGTTGGTAGTCCGCAGTCTCATCAACAATTACCGGCGCGTTACCGCCAAGTTCCAGCGCGAGTTTCTTTCGACCGATGCGCGATTTCAGATTCCAGCCGACTTCCGCGCTTCCTGTGAAACTCAACATATGCACTCTTTCATCGCGCAAAATGATGTCAATCAAAGCAACATCCATCGGTACGATCTGCACCGCGCTTCCTGGAAGCCCGCTTTCAAGAAATATCTCGCCAAGCAATAACGCGGTGAGCGGAGTTCGGGGACTCGGCTTGATAATTATCGAGTTCCTCGAAGCCAAGGCAGGGGCGATTTTGTGTGCAACTAAGTTCAATGGGAAGTTGAACGGCGTAATTCCGAAGATGACTCCTAGCGGAACCTGCATCGTATGACCCGTTTTTCCGCGTCCGTTTGATTGTGCATCGATAGGAATAATTTCGCCGACGAATTTCTCGGCTTCGATAGCGGCGAAATGAAAGGTTCGGCTGGCACGTTCGACCTCAGCACGCGCCAGCGAAATCGGCTTCGCCGATTCGTTTACAATTGTGTTGGCGAATTCATCCTTCCGCTTTTCGATAAGATCGGAAATCTTTGCAAGTGCCTTCGCAAGTTCGAAACGCGTCGTCTCACGTAATTCTAACGACGCCGTTTGGGCAAATGCGATTGTGTCTTCGATGTCGGATTCCGATGCGGAGCAAACGTCTGCAATTAAGTCTCCGTTGTAAGGATTACGAACGGAAAAACATCGATCGGTAGAGCGCCATGTTCCTCCGATGAGAATCTTCCGATTAGCAGAATTCTTCATATTGGCGTTCTTCGAACGATCACAGCTTCAATTGAGCCTGACTTGGTAAAGAGTTCAGCATTACGTTAAACTTTTGCAAATTTTCAATCAAATCGTTTGATACGAGGTAAGTAATGAACAAACTGAAAACTCTTGTGTGCGTAACTTCACTCGGTCTGATGTTGTTTGCGTGTGACGATCAGACAAAGCTGTCCGCGCCAAACACAACCGCCGTTAATACAACTTCCGTTAACGCGAATTCCCTTCCCACTCCGGATGAGCTCGCAGCGGCGAAGAAGATTTACGCGGATCGTTGCGCGAAATGTCATAAAGACAATGGCGAAGGCGGCGAATTTGAAATTGAAGGAACGAAAATTAAAGTACCGAGCTATAAGTCCGAAAAGCTAAAAAAGGAACCGGACTCTGAGTACATAGACCAGATTGAAGGCGGCGGCGACGGAATGCCGAAGTTCAAAGGGAAGATTACAGATCAGGAAATAAAAGACCTGGTGAAGCTCATTCGTCGCGACTTTCAGAAGTAACTGTTTGACTTTGCGAAGGAAGCGCAAAGATAATGCAAATAAGTTTTTTGCACCCGTAGCTCAGCTGGATAGAGTATCTGACTTCGAATCAGAGGGTCGCAAGTTCGAATCTTGCCGGGTGTATTTTTTTTGTTAATTGATCTGAACCTGCCTGCTTGGAATTTTGACTCCTTCGTGATTCACGGAAGTTTTTTCGACCATCACCATTACTCCGGCAACGAGAAATTCTTTGGCACATACTCAATTGAAATAATTTCGCCCGGCAACTTGGCGTTTTTTGACGGTAGGAAAGTGATAACAGCGTTTGACTGTTGTTTCATCTGCCCGCAACCCATCTCAACGTTTCCCGCAACTGCGTCGTAGGACATCAACACAATTCCTTCAAAATTTTCTGTCTGCAGTTGCTGAATGGTTTCGTTAAACCTGACGTGAAACAAAATCGGTTTTCGCGAACAATCAATTTTCGTAACGATTCCGATTCGTCGCGTTTCATCAGGCTGCGGTTTTCGTAAAATCTGATTGAGCGATGAGAGCATCGCTTTTTCGCGCGCCTCGCGCATCTGATCTTCAGTCATCGAGTCGGAGATATTAAGCCCATCGCGTGGAATTGCTTTGGCATTCTTGAAACTTTCGATCTGCTGTTGCGCGGCATCAATTCTTTGGATTGTATTTTCGGCGTAAGCCCTTTCTTGAACATTATCGGCGGTGGCTGCCATGCGTGTTGCAATTGCCCGCGCTTTTGAAAAATCACCTTTTCGGAGATGCAAATCGGCGAGATAAATCAGGTAACGCGAATTCCCGGGCGCGATTTCGAGCGCTTTGCGCAAATATTTCTCCGCTTCATCGAGTTCGAAATTTTGGACGAGGTTTACGAACGCATGCAACACGTAGCTTTCTGCATAACCCGGATTTAATTCGATAGAACGGCGCAGAGACATTCGTATCTTTTCTCCCTGCACGGGTGCGTAGCCCGACACAAATCCGGAATCTGCCATTCCCTCGCGACTCAATACGAAAGCATAGTTATATAGTGCGAGATAATTCTTCGAGTCGGCGGCGATTGCCTTTTCGAGAATTCCTTTTGCGGTAGTGAAATCTTTCTGACGCATTTTTACGAGCCCAAGTGACGTCAGCGCCATAGTTGACGATGGATCGATTGTCATCGCCTCGTTTAGTTTTGTTTCGGCTTCTTTCAGACGATTCATGTGGTAAAGCAAATCGCCAAGGTGTGCCATTGCGTCCGCTTCGGATATCGGCAAAGTTCGCATCTCGGAATCAAACACGAGCTTGTTGTTGAACTGAACTGTGGTGACTCGATAAGAATTTTGTGAAACATATTTCTTTAACTCAGTCTCCATGGACTTGAAATCGGTTTGAAAGGCTTCGTTGAAAGCCGCTTTCGGTTCCTTACCACTCAGCAACAGTTTAAGAAAGGTATTTAATTGAGGGTTTCTCACGCCACCGTTTCCCTGTATCAGGTAATGCATGAGCGCCCAAGCCTGAGCATAGAAAAGACCTACGCCATCCTGACCTTGCTGATGCAAAGCGTATTGAGTGACATTGAAAAATGTTTCGAAGGGAATGAGTTTATTTTGTTGGAGTAATTCGAGATGACCATTCTGGGGATATCCGAGCATCACCTTCTGATCTTCCGCGATCGAAAATGTCTGGTAATACTCAGCCAGTCCTTCATTAAACCAGGGTGGAACATTCGATTTCCCGATGTTATTTCCAACCAGAAAGTGAACGTATTCATGGAAAATCGTCCCGTAGGTTTCGTCCAATTCGCGTTCGGTCGAGAGAGTGATGTAGTTCACATCCTCACCGGGCTGGAAAAATCCGGCAATCCACTTTTCAATTTTTCCGTCAGCTTTCAATGGCTTGTAGGGTTTGTAGGATTGATCGCTCTTGAAGACGATAACCGTCGTCGGAATCGGCGACGTGAAATTGATGTTTTTGAAAACATTGCGAAAGACTTCGCGAAACTGTTCAAGTTTGGTGGCGACCTTTCGAATATTCTTTTCGCTGGCATTTCCGATCAGGTCAAAGTTTTTCGACTTCACACGTATCCAGGAATCAGCAGCGAAGGCGGGTGAGGTTTGGAAAAAACAAAGAATGACAAGAGAGCAAAGTATAAGGCGCGAATAATTTTTCATATTGAATTCATAGGCGATAGGAATTGAATAATTCCTGATAGAACATTTGTCAATTGTTTTTCTCCCGGAATCCGTTGTCTTCATTGAGTTGAGTTAATTCGTCGGCTATTCTCTCAGTGAATCAAAGTTTTCGGGTATCATAGTACTTGAATGGAAATTTTCGAGACACTTAATCCACCACAATTAGAGGCAGTAAAAAACACGGAAGGTCCTCTGCTTGTTCTTGCGGGCGCAGGCTCGGGAAAAACGCGTGTGATTACAATTCGCATTGCGTATCTCATCGCTGAAAAAAATATCCCTCCGTACAACATTCTTGCCGTAACGTTTACAAATAAAGCTGCCGGCGAAATGCGCGAACGCGTTGAGGCGCTGCTCGAAAATCAGAAGCTGCAGAGCGCGCCGCTGATCTCTACTTTTCACAGCTTGTGCGTGAGGATTTTGCGTGCGGATATCGAACATCTCGACGAAGGCTTTACAAAAACTTTCACGATTTACGATACGGACGACACCTTAAAAGTTCTAAAAGCCTGCACAAAAGATCTGGGTCTCGACGAAAAACAGTTAACTCCGCGCTCCGTATATGCCGCCATTAGCGCGGCGAAAAATCGCGGCGAAGATTACGAAATGTATGCCGCGCGAGTTGAGTCTGCCGATGAAAAACGTGCATCAATAGCACGCATCTTCCGTGCTTACGTCGAGCGTTTGGAGAATTCCAATGCGCTCGACTTCGATGATTTGCTGATCAAGACAGTTCGACTCCTTCGTAAATCGGAGGCGACACGCGAAAAATATAATAATCGTTACAAATATATTCTCGTTGATGAATATCAGGACACGAATTCACTTCAGTTTGCCTTGATAAAGTTTCTTACCGAAAAGCAACAGAATATTTGTGTTGTCGGAGATGATGCGCAGAGTATCTATGGTTTTCGCGGCGCTGACGTGCAAAATATCTTGCAGTTTGAGAGTCATTTTCCGCAAGCACAAGTGATTATGCTCGAACAGAATTACCGTTCGACTCAAACGATTCTCGATGCTGCGGACGCAATTATCAAAAACAACATCTCGCGCAAAGAGAAAAAGCTCTGGACGAAAAATTCCGGCGGTGAAAAAGCTTTTTACTTTCAGGCTTTCGATGCGGAAGGCGAAGCTCGATTCGTCGCTTCGATGATCGAAAAAGAACAAATGAGCTCAGCCGCTACGAAATTTGCGATTCTCTATCGAACCAATTCGCAATCCCGGCAATTTGAAGAAGCGCTTCGGCGAATGCGCATCGATTACAACCTCGTAGGCGGATTTTCATTTTATGAACGTGCGGAAGTTAAAGACATCATTGCCTACCTGAAGCTTGCGCTTAATCCCTTCGACGACATCGCTTTGCTTCGCGTAATCAATACACCTTCACGCGGGCTTGGTAAGACGTCGCTCGATGAATTGCAGTTTCAGGCGCGCCAATCGGACGCTTCAATCTGGGAGACGATTGCGCGGATTTTAAACGACGCGGATTCAGCCGTCGCGCGTCTCACATCGCGAGCGCTGAATGCATTGAAAGATTTTCGTGAAGTGATCGGGCAATTGCATAAGAAAACTGCGGAATCCTCGTCGTTGGAAAGACCGGTCTCGGATGTAGTCGTTGCGGCAATTGAATTGACCGGTTATGCAAATGAGCTTCGGTTGGAGAATTCCGATGAAGCGAATGCGCGTCTGGAAAACCTGGAGGAGCTCGTCAATGCAGCGGTCGAATACGATAAATCGGAAGGTGGTTTACGAGACTTTATTGACCATGCCGCTTTAGTTTCGGACACGGACAAATACGATCGAAACGCTTCGGTGACTATGATGACAATTCATGCCGCGAAGGGATTGGAATTTCCGACGGTCTTTTTAGTCGGACTCGAAGACGGTATTTTTCCGCACTCGAGAAGCGTTAATGATCCGAAACAATTGGAAGAAGAGCGGCGCCTTGCATACGTCGCGATCACCCGCGCGGAAAAGCGCTTATATCTGACACATTCGATGCGACGGCGCATCTATGGTGAAGAAATGGCTGCCGAACCTTCGCAATTCCTAAATGAACTTCCGCTTGAATTGATCGAGGATTTATCCCAGGGTCCATCATGGCTGTCTTATGCCCGCGAAGGAAATTCTCAGCTAAGTCGAAGCGCGCCGGAAATGCGTACGCCTTCGATACAGACAGAAAAACCGCGAAAGCTTTACACCGGAAAAACATATAACAACGCCGAGGCAATTGCCGATTTCTTCAAGGCGCGCGGACTCAATGCGTCGAAAGTTAACGCGACAGAAATTCCCGCGGAGAACGATTTCCAAGAATCTAAGACCGAGACCGCCGAAGAGCCAGAGCGACGTCCCAGCTCCGGATGGGAACGATTAAAAGCCGCATCGTCTCGCGAGAAAACTCCGTCTCATCTTGAACATAAATCCGAGAACTCCGATTCAATCGTTCCGGGAGTTCACGTAAGGCATTTGAAATACGGACGCGGCTTGGTTTTGCGTCGCGAAGGCAGTGGCGACAACGTAAAACTGACCGTGAGCTTTCCCGGCTTTGGTCAAAAAAAGCTAATCGAAAAGTTCGCGAACCTTGAGAGAATCACCTAAATTGACGTGATTTCGCGTGTGTCGTCAGAATGCATCTCGATCAAGAAGTCTCTGTAGAGCAAGCCTCCAAACCGCAATCTCAATTTCCCTTCGCAGCCGGAAAAGAATTCCCTTGACGAGAAATTAGTCCGAGAGTAAGTTGATGGCATTGGCGCATTGAGTGTTAACAGTTTACGCAGATTTCGAGCGAGTTGTGTTTCGCGCGAATTGATCTCGCGAAGGAAAAAGATAGTCGCATTCGGAATCGACTGTCTTACTGAGCATGCAATGTCTCGAATAGGAAACGGATTGGTGGCTCGTGGATTCCTTAGCAATGAATCAAACGTAACCAATTCCCAATGCGCTTGATCGAGGGTCCATGGCGCCGCTTAGAAACTCGCAAAATTCCATCGGCGGAGACTTTTTCAAGTCAGCCTTAACTGCTCTTGTCATCACCTGCGGTTTGTTCTTTTCGTCGTGCGTTCAGTTCACTCCTTCGGTTCGTGTGGCGACAAGTTTACAAATCGAGCACCAGGGCATTCATTGGGCAGACTCCGATTCTGACGGAATTCCCGACCCTATCGAACTAACCACTTCAAGCGATCGCGAGAATTTTCGTAAATGGTTTGCGATGATCGCGGAATTGCAGTTTTACAATGAAAGCAATCAGTGGAACATCGAGCAGCGCGACTGTGCCGGGCTGGTTCGGTTCGCGATGCGCGAAGCATTGAGACGTCATGATCGCGCGTGGTTTTCGCGTATGGGCGCAGAGTATTCTTCGGTCGCGCCCGACGTTCGGAAATTTTCGTTGGAAAAAAGTCCGGTTGGCGAGAAGTTATTTCGGACAAACGATAATTCTTTTATTCTTGACGATCTTGATAACGGAAGTTTTAACGAGTTTGCCGATGCGCAGAGTTTGAGATCTTACAACTCAACTTTCATCAGCCGCGACCGTAGGCAAGCAAAAACCGGCGATCTTCTCTTTTTTAATCAACCCTTCGCACAGGAATTTCCTTATCACGTAATGATCTACATCGGACGATCCGGTTCCGTTGCCGCTACGGAACCCGATTGGGTGGTTTATCACACGGGAAACTCGCCCTCCGATCGCGGTCAGGTTAAGAAGGTCGCACTTTCGGTTTTAGATAAACATCCCGACAAGAAATGGAGACCGCTGGAAAGCAATCAAAACTTTCTCGGGTTTTATCGACTTAAGATTTTGGATTAGCGGTCGTTATTAAAACGGCAGGCTTTTGGAGTTGAAAATGAAAACACGCCACGCGCGATTAACCTTGCACATTTTATTGGCTTTCCTTTTACTCGTAATTTTTTCCTTTATCGCGAACGTCCAACACGCTCAAGTCGCAAATGCCGTCCCGACGGAAAGCGGCTCGCCATCTCCATCTCCGGAAGCGAAGCCATATTTTTCGCTCTCAACAGTGCGCACTTATGGCTCAGGTGACTCCGCAAGAATCTGGCTCGACTATCGCAATATCGATTCGCTGGATTTTCGCGTTTATCGCGTGAAAGATCCGCGCGCGTTTTTCCTGAAACTTGCTAACCCGCATCAGATAGGAAAAGAAGAATCAGTTGATTTCGCGGAAACCTATAGCGAGACGCCTTGGCTTTTGAAAAAGATCGAGGATTGGCAGACGTGGATTCGCAATGGAGTCCGTAGTTTCGTTCGCCGGCAGTTGAAGCGTAAGTCGCGAGCGGCTTTCAATGAGAAGTTTCGATCCGCTGCCGATGAAGAAGCCGGACGTTTGCCGCTCAACGTTTCGGACTACGCACGCGTTCCGCTCCTAAATCCCGATCAGTTGGAAAAATCATGGCGTCAGGTTTTGACCGCGAAAGAAAATAATTACGACCGTCAAAACATCGCGCTTGGAAAGAAAGACGCAGGAGTTTATTTGATTGAAGCGGTCAACGGTGATTTGCGCGCTTATACGGTCGCGATCGTTACCGATATCGCAATGATTCAGAAAACCACCGCAGACGGAAATCTTTTTCTTTATACCGCAGATAGAAAAACCGGCGCGCCGCATTCCGGAACAAATGTTGAAATTTTCAATAGAAAAAAGTTAGTTGGAAAAGGTTCCACGGATAAACGCGGAATTCTTCAAACTACTATCGCGCGCGGTAAGTCGGAGAATGAAGATGATACGGTCGCTGATGACGAGAATGGTGACTATGATGCGGAAGGCTCGTTTCTCGTCACGGCAAATCGCGGATCAGATTTCACTATTTCGGATACGAACATATATGAATTGTTCGGCTACGAAGACGATCCTGAGGAAGGAAGGAATCTGGTCGGATACGTTTACACCGATCGTCCGGTTTATCGTCCGAAACAGACCGTTTATTTCAAAGGAATTTTGCGCAAGCAAAATGAGAACGGTTACGGTCTCACAAAATCGAGAATTGCGAACGTATCGATAACAGATTCCGACGACGGAAAAGTTTTGACCAAGACAATTCCGATTTCTTCACGCGGAACCTTCAGTGGCGAAGTTGAGATTCCCGAAACGGCGCCGCTTGGCTATTACAGCGTGAATGCAGAGATTGACGGCGGCGCCGCGAGCGGCAGTTTTGAGGTGCTTGAATACAAGAAACCTGAATATAAGGTCAAGGTAAGTGTTCCAAATAAATTTGCGCAGAGCGGAACCGCAACGCGGTTTTCCGTCGATGCAAAATATTTTTTCGGCTCACCCGTTAGCAATGCGGATGTGAAATATTACGTTTATCGAACTCGTTATTACACATGGTGGGCGGATGATGAAGATCCTTCAGACTATATGTCCGAAGACTCGGAATCCGATGAGGAAGACGGCTACTACTGTTATGGCTCCGACATCGTCAAAGAGGGCGAAGGAAGACTCGACAAGGACGGAAAGCTCGAGGTTGCGTTTGATTTGCCGGCAGCCGATCAGAAAGATCGATGGGACTACACCTATCGACTTGAAGCTGAAGTGACCGACTCATCGCGCCGCGTGGAAAGAGGATCGGCGTCTGTCACCGCTACGCGCGGAA
>DAITAB010000055.1:0-12982 GCA_036824525.1 Pyrinomonadaceae bacterium | reverse complement strand
CGGCGACAAAATGATCACCTCGGCGGGATCGCTGGCGTTGCTTGAGAATTTCGCAAAGCAAGATTCATTTCTCGCAAGAAAACTCCGCGAAGCCGGCGCGATCATTCTTGGCAAAACAAATTTGAGCGAATGGGCAAATTTTCGCTCGACAAAAAGTTCGAGCGGTTGGAGCGGACGCGGCGGACAAACGAAAAATCCTTATGCGCTCGAAAGAAATCCGTGCGGTTCATCATCGGGAACCGGTGCGGCGATCGCCGCGAGTCTGGCTACCATCGGAATCGGAACGGAAACCGATGGCTCGATTGTCTGTCCTTCAAATGCCTGTGGTCTCGTCGGGATAAAACCTACTGTCGGTCTCGTTTCGCGCAGCGGAATAATTCCGATTTCACATACGCAAGACACCGCCGGACCGATGACGCGAACGGTTACGGACGCCGCGATTTTGCTTGGCGCTATCGCCGGAGCTGACGCGAGCGACACTGCGACGCGCGGCGCGAAAATTCCCGTCGGCGGATACGAACAATTTCTGAAAACCGACCTCACGGGAAAACGAATCGGCATCGGCAAACAATTCTTTGGGAAAAATGCAGCGGTAGACAAAATCATCGAAGCGACGTTTCCCTTACTCGAAAAGGCGGGCGCGAAACTTGTTGACATAAAAATTCCAACGCTCGGAAAATTCGATGGCGATGAATATGAAGTTTTACTTTATGAATTCAAAGCCGATCTCAACAAATATCTTTCAACTGCGACGACTCGACACAAATCGCTCGCGCAACTTATCGAATTCAATATTCAGAATGCCGATAAAGAAATGCCGCATTTCGGACAGGAAATATTTATTTCCGCCGAAAAGAAAGCGGATCTCAACGACAGAAAATATCGTCTCGCGCTACAAAAGTGTCAGCTTCTTTCGCGCACACAAGGAATTGATCTCACGATGAATCAAAATAAGCTCGACGCGATTCTCGCGCCGACCGGCGGACCTGCATGGATGACTGATTTGGTAAACGGCGATTGCGGAAGCGCGTATATCGGAAGTTCTACGATTGCCGCGGTCGCGGGTTATCCGGCGATTACCGTTCCGGTCGGATTCATCGCGGATCTTCCTTTTGGTGTTTCTTTTTTCGGACGCGCCTGGAGTGAGAGCGTTTTGATCAATATCGCTTATTCGTTTGAGCAAGCGACAAAAGCACGACGCGCACCACGAATTTGATTATTTGAAGATTCCCTCGCCGAGAAAGTTCTTTCGGATGAATGAAACCGTGTCTTGCAGAGTTTCATTCGGATCGCGCGGCGAGAAATTTAATTCTTCGGCGGCTTTTGTGGAATCGAAATACCAGAAGTGCTCCGCCATTTCAACTTCTTTTGCTTCAATCGGCGGAGTGCGATTCCAATTCTTGAAAACGGATTCGAGCATGTTCGCGCCGCCGACCGCGATTTTGCGCGGCATCTTTAGCATCGGCGCCTTTACTCCGCTGATACGCTCGAGCCTTCCGAAGAAATCGGAGAATTTCATATTCGCCGCGCCGAGAAGATATTTCTCTTTATCTTTTCCCTTTTCGAGAGCGTTAATAAACGCCTGCGCAGCGTCGGCGGCGTCGACAAAACTCAATCCGCCCGATGGAGTGAACGGAATTTTTCGTGCGAGAAAATCGAGCACCGGTTTGGTCGAGCTAAGTCGCTCATCGCCACTTCCCAAAAGCAGACTCGGATTCATGATCACGAGCTTGCGTCCATCGCCTTTGAAATTTTCGAGCGCGGTTCGTTCCTGATAATACTTCGAGGCGTAGTAAGCCCAACGCGAAATGATCCCAAGCGGCGCGGGATAAGTTTCATCGAGAATTTCGTCCGTTTCGGAAACTGCGATCGTGCCGCTCGATGAAGCAAGAACCAATGCCTTTACATTTTTTTCCGTCGCGGCTTCACACAAAATTCGCGTGCCTTCGATATGAATCTTGTTCATCGCAGCTGCGTCTGAATTATCGCGAGAGACTTTTCCCGCCAGATGAAAAATCGCTTCGGTGTCTGCAACCGCGCGCGCGACATCTTCGCGATTCGTAACCGAACCGACACACGCTTCCGCGCCCGCATCCTGCATCCAAACCGGAACTCGCGATGCCATCACCCGCATATTCTTTGCGCCCGAATCGATAAGCTGCTTTACAAGATGCGTTCCAAGGAATCCCGTGCCGCCCGTTACAAGAATTTTCTTTTTCGTCGTAGCGAGTGCCTTCGTTTTTGCAGGTGTTTTTTTGGTCGGTTCTTTTTTCATCAATTAAGCGGCAAACAATTCCGCCAGTCTTTCCAAAACCGCAGCTCGCGTTTCCGCATCAAGCTCACCAATCTTCTGCTGAATGCTGGATTGATCAACGGTTCGAATTTGATCAAGTACGACTTGCCGGGACTTATCCATAAACTGAAATTCAATGCGGGTCGGAAGTCCGCGCCCGGCGGGAATGATCGGAGCAATGATCGCGCTTGAAAGATGTCGGTTAATTTCGTCCGGCGAGACGACCACGCAAATCGCGCTCGCGTTTCCGCGCGCCGCAACCATATGTATGTCGAATCGATTCACCAACGCCATTCCTTCTCTTCAAAACTGCTCGTCCCAATTGTTTCGCCCTCAAAATCGTCTCCGGTTTCCGCAAAGGCGCGAAAACTCTCTTCCCAGCCCGCGCGAATCCGCCGCCCGTGTCGAATCAATATACCGTCATCGCAAACTTCCAGCTCCACGTCTTTTCCAAGTTTGCTCTGTTCGAGCAAAATTTTTGGAATTCTGACGCCTTGGGAGTTTCCGATGGTCACAATCTGCGTTTTCATAATTACAATGTGATTACAATCGACGATTTTGTCAAGAATGCTCTCATAATTCTCGCAAAAATCATCAAAAATGGCATTTTTGGACCTTAAGTCGATAAAAACAGCGTGCGATCAGCGCTGAAAAAGGTGAGTTTTTGTTTATCCGGTCGGAGCTTTTTTCGACTTGCGACGATCTTTTCGCCGCTCACTGCGCATTTTTTCCGCATCGAACGGGACTTTCTCGCCATTGTGCAGACATCGGATTTCATGTTCGACTCGCGCGGCGATTAAGCGATAGGCTTCCGTTTTCGCCAAACCTCTTGTCATTTCAAAAAGTTCGTCGTATTCGAGAAATCTTCCGACCTTTGCGCCGATTTTCGCACCGATGCTCGCGCGGGCGGGAATTGTCATACCTTTGGGAAATGCTTCGAAAG
This sequence comes from Pyrinomonadaceae bacterium, assembly GCA_036824525.1. Classification (GTDB taxonomy): domain Bacteria; phylum Acidobacteriota; class Blastocatellia; order Pyrinomonadales; family Pyrinomonadaceae; genus DAITAB01. Next base: position 9,746 of record DAITAB010000055.1, on the reverse strand, counting down.
TTCCCCATAGATATACCGGCAAGATTCCGACTTTGTCATTGAGCGCGAGATAACCGATCACCGGTTTGAATTCCGCGATCTCGCCGCTCACTTGCCTTCCGCCTTCGGGAAAAATCAGCGCATTGTATCCTTCGCCGAGAATTTGCGAAACGTGTCGCAACGATTGACGAAGACTTCCCGCCCGCTCGATCGGCACCAGAGTGGTGAAGTTATTCATGAAAGCGCGTTTGTATTTCGTATCGAACCAATAATCAGCGGCAGCGACCGCGACCGTTTGTTCGGCAACATCTTTTCCGAGCGCGCGCTTTACCAATCCGGTATCGAGATGCGAGGTGTGATTTGGCGCGACGATAAAATTCGTGTGTTGCGGAACATTCGATTCGCCCTCGATTTTCGTATCGAGAACGCTGGTATAAAGCGTTTCCTGCGCCAAATCGATCACCTGGTTCCCGACTCGACGAATGATTGAAGGAACGAAGAATTCGTCTTCTTTTTTCTCGTCGGCTTTTGGTTCATCGACCAGCTTTTTCGATTTATCAACGCGCTGGACGGCACCGAGAAGTTCGCGAACCGTTTGCACCTCATTCAAAGTATCGGGCGCGATTACGCGTCCGCCAGCATCTTCAACCGCCGCTTGAAGTTCAACAAACATCAGCGAATCGAAGCCCAAATCGGCGAGCTTATCTTCAACGGCAATTTCCGAAAGCGGACGATTGGAAACGCTCGCAACGATTTTTCGTATCCATAAACTCGTGTCGTCACCTTTGGTTTCCGTAAGTGATTTCGTTTTGTTTTTTGACTGCGCCTCGAGGTTTTGCAAAATCGCGACGACTTCAGGGCGTTTCACTTTTCGCGTTGCCGTTCGCGGAAGTTCGGTATTAGTAAACTGCAGGATTCTGACTCGTTTAAAGAACGGAATATCGGCAGAAACTTCTCGAAAATGATCTTCGATTTTCTTGTTAGTTTCGAGGCGGCTCATAGAAATCTCAACTTGATAATCCGGAACCACCAGACAGGCAATTTTTTCGCCACCATCTTCATCCGGTAAACCGACGACGCTCAACTCTTTTATCAGCTTCGATTTCCCGTAAAGCTCTTCGATCTCATCAGGATAAATATTTTTTCCATTCGAATCGATAATTACATCTTTGGATCTGCCAACGATAAAGAGATTTCCGTCTTCGTCAATTCTTCCGAGATCGCCGGTGCGCAACCAACGGTCATGCAGCACTGCTTCTGTCGCTTCTTCGTTGTTGTAATAACCGAGCATCACGTTTTGTCCGCGCGCGAGAACTTCGCCTACGCCATTTTCATCGGGCGAATCAATTTTCACCTCAACGCCGGGAAGCGGTTTTCCGACGCTGCCTCTAAGCAATTTATTTCCGGGACGCGCAACGGTGAGCACCGGAGAAGATTCCGTCAGTCCGTAGCCTTCGAGAATATTGAATCCGAGTCCGTGCAAATCTTTTTGCACTTTTTCCGAAAGAGCCGAACCGCCGGAAATCAGGTACCGCATTTTTCCGCCCATACCTTCGTGAATAGGGAAGAAAATAATCGGTCCGAGATTGAAAGGAGTGTTATCGCGCAGCCAGGCATTGAATTCGATCACATTGTCCGCGAGATCGGCGAACCAATCGCCGCGTTCGCGCAGACGTGTTTTTATGCGGCGATGAAGCATTTCCCAAAGCGCCGGTACTCCGACCATTCCGGTTACGTGTCCGTGTTCGATCGCGCGGGAAAGTTCCTCGCTGCTCAGTTCATCGAGATATGTGATCTGCGTTCCGTTTGAAAACGGAGTTAAGAAACCGGCGGAGAATTCAAACGTGTGATGCATCGGCAGCACGGATAAAACTCCGTCCGTGATATCCATTTCCAGAACCGACGACAACATCGAAATCATGTTTACGAAATTCTTATGTGAGAGCATTACGGCTTTCGGAGTTCCGGTTGTGCCACTGGTGAAAATCAATGAAGCAACTGAATTCGACAAAACTTTTTCCGGCAGAAGCGCGATGCGTCGTGCTTCTTCGGCTTCGGAATGCATTTCAAAAACTTCGTCGAACGTGTAAACCGGAACGCGAATCTTTGGAGCGCCGTCATCTTGACGGCTTCCTTTTTTTTTCGGATCTTTCGAACGCGTGCCGCGTTCGTTGCCGTCAGGATGACGGCGTTCCAGCCCTTCTGCCAATTCCGGATGTTCCGCCAACAACTTCGGACTAATCACAATTGCGGATGCTTCGCCAGCTTCGACAAATCTTTTGACTTCTTCAACCGAACTCGCCGGATCGATTGGAATCGCAGTAGCGCCGGTTTTAAGAATTCCGAAATACGTCAATCCCCATTCGGGCATATTGTGCGACCAGAGAATTACCCGGTCGCCGTGTCTTATTCCTTTTGACGCGAGAAATCCCGCGGCGCGCAGCATCAACTCCGCGGCGTTTTCGTATGTGTATTGCTCTTTCTTGCCATTGCGCTCAATGCGCATCGCAACGCGGGTCGGGAAACGTTTCACCGAAGTATCAAAAAGATCGAGCAGATCTTTATATGTGTAAGCGCGGCGCTCCTGGATTTTGAGATCTTCTTCGAGTTGGGGCAGAACCCACTTTCTCATTCCGGGAAAATGGACTTTCAACCAGTAGTCGTACCAATCGAGTTTCTCGGGATACCACGGAAGAAGATTTTTCTCCTTGTCTTTTACGACCGACATCAAAGCTCGCAGATTATCGGCGCGGTAAAGATATTCGTTGTCCACCATGAATGGTTTGAACATCTCAAATGCATCCATCGTTTCTTTCGTCGTGCGTTCAAAACCTTCCACCGATTTCTGCAAATCCGAAACGATGTTGCCGAATCTTCCACCGCCCCAACGCGGCGATGCTTTCTCGAGAAAATCTCCGGCACGCTTCGCAAGTTTGTTTAATCTCGGCGATGAAATGCGCTCGTAAGTCTTTTGCGAAACCGGAGATGTTTCGATCATCGCTGCAACCCGGTTCGCGATTTTGTTTCCGGTTTCTTTCTCGTTGAAGCGTTCGCGTTTATACAAACCAACGAGTCCGACGATGCGTTTCATATCATTCGGATTTGAATCGCCGGAGCACGCTTGAAAAACGAGCGGCGGTTTGTCGTCAGCCAGCGCATTCATCGCCGCGCCAAGAATCGCGCCCGCAACCATATCAACCGGAATTATGTCGAGAACCAATTTTTCATTTACGGGAATCAGAGGCTGACCGCGCAGCGCGATGAGTATCAAAGGCGCGGTTGTGGTGAAACCTTCATTCCAACCGGGAAACGGATATTGATTGGAGGATTCGACGATCGAAGGACGAACTAGAATTTTTACGATGTCGTCTTGCTGCGCGATGATTTGTTCGGCTAGCGATTTCGAATATGTGTAGATATTTGTCCAACCCCAATACTCTGCGCGCGCGGCGCCGAGTTCGGTTGTGCGTTCGCGAATCCACATTTTGCGCTCGCGAAACATCGCCGATTTCAGTTCGGCTTCGTCATCGGGATCGCGACCTTCATCTTCAAAACGAGTGCGCGCCTGCTCGCGAAATTTCGCGACCTGCATCGCATCGTCCGCTTCCTGTCGGGCTTGTTCGGAAAGACGCGCGCAATCTTCGATTTCTTTGTTTACGTCGAACTGAGTTCCGATGAGTTCATTTTTGCGCGGGAAATAACCGACCACCGGTTCATTTTCCCAAATCGAACCGCTACGTTTTCCAGCGACGAAACACGTGGAAACGTGCACGAGTGTCGGACGCTTCATCATTCGCGCTAGTTGGATGATGTTGTTTGAGCCGTTTACGTTTGTGCGCAACGCGCTTTCGAGCGGCGGATTAAAGGTTACGTTTCCCGCGCCGTTGATGATTACATCGCACTCGCGCATGATCGCGCGCGCTTCTTCTTCACTCATTCCGAGAAATTCTGTGCCGACGTCGCCATTTACCGGCACGACTTTTTCGCGTATGAAATCTTCGAAGCCATCGCCGTATTTTTCGCGCAGCGGATCGAAGGTCGGCGACGTAACAATGCTCTGCCAGAAACGAATCTGCGATTCATTTGCATCGCGCGCGCGCACGGTCGCATAAACTTTCCCGATACCGGGAAAATTATTGAGCAACATCGAAAGCGTGACCTTACCGACGAATCCTGTGCCGCCGATAAAGAAGATCTTCTTGCCTTCGAAAATTTCGGTTGGTGAAAGTTTCATTCAAAATTAAGTCTCATTCACGAGACTTTCCGCGCTTCGCGTACGTGCTTGAATCGCCCGGAACCCGGTCGCTACCGCTCCCGGTTCTGACAAATCATTCGTCGCTGACGCGAAACCTTAGTCCAGTTCGATCCCGTCACAATTCGTAACCGCATATTTTCTAAGATAACAAACGACGAAATTAGAACTTCGCGAAAAACTTTTTCACTTTTTCACACTTCCCTTTTTCACTTTAATCACTCACATTACACAATCCGATAATCGGCTGATGCAGCATCGTGATTTCCGCGTTGCGTCCCATGAATGAACGCGCCATCGCGATCGCTTCGGTCAAATTGTCCGCGCGTTCCCAGCCGAGCATTTCCGGAACGTGAGCATTCTCCGCGCCGGCGACGATAACTTTCCCGACGTGTGCCCTGCCATTCTCGCCCCAGTACCACATAAAGAAAGGATGCGCGCCGTGGTATGCGTTTCCGCGCCGGTACATTTCTATGTAAGCAGGATTCGTGGCAAATTCGCGTTCGTATTTCTCGCGGAGGAAAAACGCATCGCGCGATTCCGGCAACAGACGATGAAAAAATTCGATGTAGCTCGGATGAAAATTGTGATCGAATTCATCGAAACACGGATGAGTGATGATCATCACGCCACCTTTTCTCAAGAGCGGTTTGTTTCGAAACATATTGAAGTGATAACCGAGCGCCATCACCTGAACGAGCAGCGGATTCAGCGCGGAATAAACATTGTAAGGCGAAATATCGGGAATTCCCGTGATCATTATGTCGCACTGACCTTTCACGGGAATTTCATACTGCTGATAATTCTTCTCGAGAATTTTTTCATGTACGGGTTCGGTCGCGCCGGCGAAACACGCGATCATTTCATACTGCGCTGGAATTGCGTGAAGCATTTTCCGACGCGCCGCGCGCGGCATCTTCGAAAACGTCCGCGCCATCGCTTCCCACTTCATTCGATCGGCAAACGAAAATTCATCTTCGTTTCGCGTGAGAATGTCATAGCCTTCGGGAAACATTTTATTGTTGAGCGCGGTTTCGATGTGAAAAACTTTTACGTGTTCATCGACCAATTTTCCTAGTCTGATTACCTTTTTATTCAACTCCGAAGCAGGCGGATCCATGTATGAATGCGAATCGAGAATCGTTTGCGGTTCGTGATGCGCGCGCAAAGATTCATAATCGCAAAGCCCTACCGCGACGGATTTGTGTCCGCCATCCATCGGCACTAAATTGATGTTGCAATAAATCAGCAGATCGCTTTCCGCGCAGCGACGGTTGATCCGAAGCGGTTCGTTGTGACGCGTGTGTCCGAGCGTAACGAGTTGGTCGTCGTCTTCTGCGTCGTGGTTGTAATAACGATCGGGATGAAACTCTTTGAAAATTTTGCTTCCGACCATTCGTTTCATTTCCCACTCGGTCATTTTCCGGTGAAGCGAATTCGCGATGATGATATGCACATCATCTACGCCATTTGCCGCGCATAGATCGAGCACGACTTCGAGCATCGTCTGACGTAGATCCGGCGTCGCCATCGGCGGAAGCGGTAGCGAAATGTCGTCAACGGCAATCGTCACCTTCATTCCCGGCTCGAGCAGCGCGTAAAGCGGTTCCATATCGAGCGGATGATTTAGCGCATAACGAATTGCGGCTTCCCGATTGGGCAAACCCTTGATCGAAGGGTTTGGATAAATTACGCGCGTGCCCACCGGAAGATCAACGAGAATAAAATCTTCGCCATTCGGCATGATGCGCGGCGCGCTGTCTTTATCAATGTAGATTATTGATTCGTGGGTTTTTCTGCGTAGTTGCAATGACATAAATTTACGAAAAGTAGTCGGTAGTCAGTAGACCGAAGACGGTAGCGGGAAAGCATCATTCGGAATTTCGAATTGCTCGCATGTAAGCTGAAAGCAGCTTGCTGACACTCTCCAATTCAATCTGTAAACTTTTAACGTCTCCATAATTCAAATCTCTTGTTAAGATCAAATAATAACGACATTCCTCCAAAGAACCTTGCGCAATATTATAGAACCGCAGCTTTTCCGCACGGCTAGACTTCTTAAACCCTTCAGCGAAATTTGCGGGCACTGAAACCGCCGCACGACGTAATTGCGATGTGAGTCCAAACATTTCATGCTTTGGAAAATTCTCAGTCAGCTTGTAAATACCCAAAACCCATTCGTGCGCCGTCTGCCATACTCCAACATCTTCGAATGTTTTCGATGTCATACAAAAAACTTCTGACCTTCGGTCTACCGTCTACCGTCTACCGTCTACTGTCTACCACTACTTCAAATTCAAAACCGCCCAATCATGCTGCAACGCGGTCTGCTTCAAACGAAAATCCGGACACACTGCGACCGGATGTCCGACGATTGAAAGCATCGGTAAATCGGAAATCGAATCGGAATACGCGTAAGACTCCGAAAGATTCAAATCATTTTTCTCCGCATACTCGCGAATCCATTTCGCTTTCGTCGCGGAAGCCATCACGGGCGGAAGAAGTCTTCCGGTCGCGTAGCCATTTACAAACTCCAGACGATTCGCCGCGAAGTCATCAATCTCAAGATGTTTCATCAAACGTTCGATCGTGAAATCTAGTGCGCCGGTGATCACGACCTGACGCAAACCGATTTTTTTTGACTGCCGAATCAAGTCCGGCGTGCCATCAAAAATCGCCGGCTTGAGAATTTTTTCAAACAGCTCATCGGAAAAATATCGCAAGCGATCGTGTGATTCTCCTGCGTAAGATTTGAAAAAGACTTCGTTGAAAACATTTCGCGAATATAAATCCGTGACTCCAAAAAACGGAAGCTTCGCCACGGTTTGAATACTCTTCTTCGCCGTTGCGAGAAGACCTTGCTGGCGCATCGCATAAAAGCCGAGCGTGTGCACCAGATTTGTGCTCACGAGCGTGCCTTCGAGATCGTAAAACGCCGCCGCTTTTTGTTTCATTTCCATCAAAATTGGAGTAGATTTATCCTACGATAAGTAAATTTTTTGTGCCGTTTAATCGGTCGAATATAGCATATTTTCTACGTTTCGTAATTTAAGTGATGTTTACGAAAATTTCGTTCATTCTGGCTGTCTCGATTTTGTTTTACTGGACCGCTTGCAGCAAAAATACCGCGTACGAAGGCTCAGAAGCGCCCAAGACCTCGATTCCTGCCGAAGATTTTGTGAAACAGGCGGACGAACTTTATTCGCAGCGGGCGGATTTTGATAAATTGCGCGAAGGAATTCGCATACTTCTCCGCGCCCGCACTTTTTATCCGGACAACTTTGAAATCGTTTGGAAAATATCAAAGTACAATTATTATCTCGGCGCACATTCCGGCAACGACGACGAAAGCGAAAAAGCTTTTAAGGATGGAATTGACTTCGCGCGAATCGCTACGCGGCTTGAGCCGGAAAAGCCTGATGGTTTTTTTTGGCTGGCGGCGAATCTGGGCGGGCGCGCCAAGGAAAGTCCGCTTACCAAGGGTTTGACTTCGATTAAGGAGATTCGGGAAGCGGCGAATAAGGTGATCGCTATTCAACCTGATTACCAAGGTGCAACTGCTTATGACATTCTCGGGCAAGTCGAGCTTCGCACACGCCTCTTCGGATTCGGCGGCGATGCGCAAAGAGCCGTCGAGGTATTGGAAACCGCCATGACTCTCGAAAAAGAGAATGCATACATAATGTTACATTTGGGTGAAGCATATCTCGCCGTAAAACGCCGCGAAGATGCCAAACGCGTTCTCAATCAACTGCTGACGATGAAACCTAACCCCGATTACATTCCGGAATATGAAGATGCCGCTGCCCAAGCCCGAAAACTTCTAAAAGTTAAATTCCGGAATTGACCAGATGAACGATCAGCCTTCTAACTGCGCCTGCGCCGACTTCGAACGCCTCACGGGCGCTAGCGTTAATGCTTACGCGAGCAAATTCCTTGAAGCTGACAAAACGGATATCGATCGTTTTGTTTGCAAATATTGCAAAACGATTTGGCGGCGCGAGCGTTCTAAAGAAGTCTCGAAAGCATCTCTTGTAAAACTCAATTCAATGAATGAGTAAGTTCGTTTTGGGTTTTGGGTTTTTAAATTTGAGCGCCGTCGGCGCGGAATGTCTCTAGCAGCATCTCAGATACGTAAACTGAGCTGCATCGCAGCGGCACAATTTGTGTCGTTCGTACGCAACTCGCGTGCTTTATTCGAATCGAGTACTACAAACATCCCGTTCCTACGGAACTCGGGACAAAGATTATTCTTTCTTGAACTCTGCACTTCAAACTCTGAACCTCGAAATTCGAACTTTGGACTTTGAACTTGGGATTCTTTCCGCCGGCTTCTCGTCACAAGTTACCAATTACCCGTTCGCCGCCTTTGAACTTTCAACCTCGAACAATTAACCTTCTAACCTTACATATGCGCAGAGCGATTTATCCCGGTTCCTTTGATCCGCTGACGAATGGTCATCTCGACATTATCGAACGCGGCTCAAAACTCTTCGACGAGATTATCGTCGCGATTCTCATTAATCGCGACAAGAATCCGATGTTTTCCGTTGATGAACGAAAAGCCTTGCTGACCGAGGTTGTCGGGAGTAAGGCAGAAAGCGGCTGCGCCATAAGAGTCGAATCATTCGATGGATTGCTGGTTGATTTTGCCGCGAAGCAAAAAGCCGGCGCAATAATACGCGGAATTCGTGCAATCTCCGATTACGAATATGAACTCCAAATGGCGCTGATGAATCGCAAACTCGCACCTGGAATCGAGACCGTCTTTTTGATGTCAAGCGAGGCATATTCTTACATCAGTTCACGCCTGGTGAAACAAGTTTTTGAACTCGGCGGAAAAGTTGAAGGACTTGTTCCTAAAACGGTCGAAGACAAAATGCGCGAAAAACTATCGCGGCAAAAATAACATTGGAACTTATGACAAAAGAGTTTTCAGCTTCGAGACATGTTCGCGCGATGCAGGCTTCCTCTACTATGAAAGCCGCGCAAGCCGCGACTGCGCTTCGCGACCAGGGCTTTGATGTAATTGATCTCACTCTTGGCGAACCGGATTTCGACACGCCGGAATTCGTAAAAGAATTCGCGATCGAAGGTCTGCATAAAGGTCTGACCAAATACACGCCAACGCCCGGACTGAAATCTTTTCGCGATTCATTGGTGGAATTTTATGCAAATGAATTCCACGCCGAAATCAAACCGACCGAAATCATCGCGACCTGCGGCGGAAAACAGGCGCTTTTCAATGCTGTCTGCTCGCTCGTAAACCACGACGACGAAGTTCTGATCCCAAAACCATATTGGGTAACCTTTCCCGAAATCGTAAATTTCACGGGCGCCAAGAATGTGTTTATTGAAACTGAAGCGACGGATTTTGTTTTGACCGCAGAGGAAGTGAAACGCGCAATCACGCCGAAAACAAAACTTTTGATTTTGAATTCGCCGAATAATCCGACCGGTCGTGTGATTCCAAATTCCGAGATGCGAAAAATCGTCGAGACGTGCGCCGAACGTG
>DAITAB010000054.1:0-12990 GCA_036824525.1 Pyrinomonadaceae bacterium | reverse complement strand
CGCACGAAGTTCGCATGCGCAAGCACCCGACCGATGTCGTTACATACATAATTGATCGCAACATTAATTACACGAATGTATGCAATGTCGTATGCACCTTCTGCGCGTTTTACCGTCGCCCGGGAAAACCCGAAACTTACGTTCATTCATTCGAAGAAATTTGCAAACGCATTGATGAAACCATCGCGCTCGGCGGCACCGGAGTTTTGATGCAAGGCGGTTTGCATCCCGATTTCAACATCGAGTGGTATGAAGATTTGCTTTCGCGTCTGCACGAAAAATATCCGAAGTTTCAACTTCATTGTTTTTCGCCGCCGGAAATTCACAACATTCACCTCATCTCAAAACTCGATTACGAAACGATAATGCAGCGTCTGAAAAAAGCCGGACTGAATTCTATGCCCGGCGGCGGCGCGGAAATTCTCGATGATGAAGTCCGCAAGCGCGTTTCAACCAAATGCACTTCGCAGGAATGGCTCGATGTTATGCGCGCCGTGCACAAAGTCGGACTTCGTTCGACCGCGACGATGATGTTTGGAATCGGCGACAAGGTTGAGCATCGAGTTCGACATCTTCAAAAAATTCGCGACCTGCAAGATGAAACCGGCGGCTTCACCGCTTTTATTCCCTGGACCTTCCAACGCGAAAACACCGCGCTCGGTCGCAAGATTACGGAAGAACCGACCGGAATTGATTATCTGAAAATGCTGGCGGTTTCGCGTCTCTTTTTGGACAATGTAGATCATATTCAAGCCTCCTGGCTGACTCAGGGATTGCGACTCGGACAAACCGCGTTGCGTTTCGGCGCCGATGATATGGGTTCGATAATGATCGAGGAGAATGTTGTTTCAGCGGCAGGCGCGAACACAGATGCAAACGAAAAAGATTTGCGTTTTCAGATTCGCGAAGCCGGTTTCATTCCGCAGCAACGCGATATTCTTTACAACTACGTAAATCGAGAAGGCATTGACGATCTCGACAAGAAATCGTCAATGCCCTTGAAGCAACTCAGCGTCGCATTTGCTGATTAACGAACGAAAGCGTTCGGTATCGGATTGTCTCCCGCGACTCCCCACTGAAAAGTAGTTCCGGAATTATCTGAACTCTTCAGCACATACCAATTTCCTTCGCTTGGTCGCCAAATCGCGAAATCAAATTTTCCGTCGCCGTCGAAATCGCCCATAACCGGAATATCAGTCGATAAACCCCAGGCAACCGCTCGGAAATTTCCATCGGAACTTCTCAAGACATACCAAACACCGGTTGAAGGACGGAAAACCGCAATGTCTGCTTTTCCGTCGGCATCGTAATCGCCCGCAACAGTTTTGTCTTCGGCGATTCCAAATTGCGCGATGTAAACTTGGTTATCGGAACTTCTCAAGATAAACCAAACGCCGGTTGAAGGACGATAAACCGCGATGTCGTCTTTTCCATCTCCATCGAAATCCGCGGGCACCGGTTTATCGCCGGACATTCCAAAAAGTGATATCTGAATTACATTGTCAGTACTTCTTCGGATGTACCAGTTTCCTTCGCTCGGTCGCCAGACAGCGATGTCTGCTTTTCCGTCGCCATCGAAATCGGCAGGCACCGGAATATCTTGCGCCAATCCGAATTGGGTAAAGTAAATCGGTCTGTTGCTGTTTTCAATCACAAACCACAATCCGTTTTCGGGACGATAAAACGCAAAATCGGTTTTCTTATCGCCATTGAAATCCGCAGCAAGTATCTTGTCGTTCGGACGGGCGAAGTTCAAAGTGACACCGCTTGGATTGAGTGATCGTATAAACCAACCCGAAACATTCGGACGAAATAACGAATAGTCGGTTCTTCTGTCGCCATCGTAATCGAAGATATTTCCCACCGCCGCGAGGCAACTATTGATTAGAATCGATACGTCGTTGGAACCGTAGTTCGCCGAGACGAGGTCCGGTTTTCCGTCGGCATTAAAATCCGCCGACTTTATCGCATTTGGATTTTGTCCTACCGCGACCGAACTTGTGATTACACTGACCATGTTTGAACCGCTTAGCGCCGTCGCAAGTTGCCGATCGATTCCGCCAATGAAACTCGCAGAAGTAATCGAAATTGGATTAGCGCCTCCCGCGGGATTATTCGAGGAACAATTTGTAAATCCACCCGAAAGAGTACCCCCGCAAACTGTTATGGAATCCGAATTGTAATTTGCCACCGCCAGGTCTTTGATTGAATCTAAACCAAGGAAATCCGCCAATTCGATCGCGACAGGTCCGCTGCCGGTCGTTATGTTTTGGTTCAATTGAAAAGTTCCCGAACCGCTTCCAAAGTAAGTACTGACGCTATCCGCACCAAAATTTGCGACGAGAATATCGGGAATCGAATCGTTATTGAGTCGTTCTATCGCAACATACGAAGGTTGGGTACGCGTCCGTATCGTATTCCCGTTTACGAATCCTCCCGTTCCATTTCCAAGCAAAACCGAAACTGCGCCCGAAAAGAATCCGCCGAAATTCGCAACGACCAAATCAGTTTTACTATCGGCATTCAGGTCGCCGGCGGCAATTGAAATAGGATTCGAACCGACAAGAAAATTCGTCGGAGCAGAAAAAGTCCCGTTTCCGTTCCCGAGAAGAATAGAAACATTGTTTGAACCGGAATTCGCGATCGCGAGATCGAAATTATTATCGGCGTTGAATTTTCCGGCGACGATAGCGTAAGGACTTGATCCTGCCCCGAAAGCAGTTTGGGCGCCGAAAGTTCCATTGCCATTTCCGAGCAAGATTGAAATGTTGTTTGAAATTTGATTCGTCGTGGCTATATCCGCTTTGCCGTCGTTGTTAAAATCCGCCACTGCCAGATTCGTCGGATTGTTTCCTACCGGATAACTCGTCGGCGAAAAACTCGGTGCCGAGCAACTCCCAGGAGTCGGTGGAGCAATTGGAAAAGTCGTTATCTCCAAACTCCAACCGCCGGAAATCGAACCGCTGTTAAATTGCCGTGAATCGGTCACATAAAGCCGCCACTCACCATTAGGGCTGAATCCATTGAAATTGCTTAGTTGATTAGTGCCGGAAAACTGATGATAAGGTGCCAGCGGCGCAGGCGACGGGAAAAAATCGCGTGTTCCGGAGTTATCGGTCGGTTGAAAAATTCCCGAAACAATTGGAACGTTTATCGGAGTTGCTGCGGAATCGTCAAACGTAAAATTGACGTTATTGATCGAAGTGTTTGTATCTCCCGCATCAGATAAAATCACGACACCTTTTCCATTCGGGCTAACCAAAAGCACATCCACGTCAAACATGCTCGAATGTGAAAAACCGTTTAAGGTAACCCTCAAATTCGAGATCGCGCCGGAAAGTCCGTTGACATTTATTGCCGTGCCGTAGGGACTTGAACTTGTATAAGTGTCGTAGAAGGCCAAGTAATTTTGATTCTTGAAGGTTGTCGGCGCGCCGTTTGTTGTGATCGTAAGCGCCCATCCGGAATTCAAACTTCCCGGCGAATTTCCGACCGAATCATCAACCGCGTAGAGCGACCAGGTTCCATTAGGGTCTGCACCGTTGAAAGTAGAAGCGAATGTTCCACTCGGCGGCTGACTATATGGACCGGCAGGCGCGGGTGCGGGAAAAGTGTCGACAAATCCGTCGCCGCTGAGCGGCGCATAAGTTCCCGAATACGGATAAATAGAACCTGCTGCCGGTGTGTCGGAAAAAGTATAGATGTGATCAGCCGACTCGAACCCGCCGCCATCGGAAAAGAAAATGAATTTCGCTCCGGTTGGACTCACTAACAAAAAGTCAGTATCGAGAAGGCGCATCGATAGACCGTCCAACGTAACCTCGACTTTTGTTATCGTTCCCGTCATTCCTGAAACGGAAATGGTAGAAGGATAAATCGAAGCCGGTTTTGGAGACGAAGTCGTTGAGACCGTATTGATCGTAATCGGTGCCGGGTTGGAAAAAATCACGTCCGGGCGATTCTTCTTGGTTTGCCCTTGTGAATTACCGATAAGAGCAACTATTACAAATGACAGTAAACAAAGAACTCTCGTGAAATTGATGGGGTTTTTCATAAGTCTCCTACGCCATCGAGCGATTGATGTAATTCTAGTTAACACCCGCAGATTACTCCTTTTCAACGCTTTTACAAAAGTCTTACATTTGAGTCTTTCGATTCCTGCTACGCTCACTTCGAGCCCGTAATTTAATTACCGCTCAACGGAGGAGAATATGGCAGAGAATATTATTCAGTTCCCAAATCGCAAGGGATTTGTTTGGGAAAACATTATTCCGATCGTGAGTTTTCATTTGCTCACCGTCGTAGCGCTTTTTTATTTCAGTTGGACGAACTTGGCTGTTGCTCTCGCTCTGAATTGGGTGGCGGGAAGCTTGGGTATCGGTCTCGGGTTTCATCGTCTTCTCACTCACAAGAGCTATAAAACGCCGAAGTGGCTTGAGTATGTTTTCACCACCCTCGGAACACTGGGACTTCAGGGCTCGCCGATTAACTGGGTGGCGACTCATCGTATTCACCATAAATTCACCGAAACGGAAAGAGACCCGCATTCACCAAGCCATGGAACTTACTGGGCACACATCGGATGGGTTTTTCGCGGAACTTCGCAAATGCATGATCAGGCAACGCTGCAAAGATTCGTGCCGGATATGTTGAGAGATCGTTTTCACGTCTTGCTTTCGAGATTCTATATTGTGCCTATCACAATTTCGGCGATTCTGCTCTGGGCATTTTTCGGCTTCGAGATAATGCTCTGGGGTGTTTTTGTCCGGACGGTAATCGGCTGGCACACGACCTTTCTGGTGAATTCAGCCACACACATTTGGGGATCGCGCAGATTTGATACGACCGATACATCAACCAACAATTTTTGGATCGCGATGATGACTTGGGGCGAAGGCTGGCACAACAATCATCATGCGCATCCGACATCCGCCCGGCATGGATTGACCTGGAAAGAGTTCGATCTCAATTGGCTGGAGATAAAACTCCTTGAGAAGCTCGGACTTGCAAGCTCAGTACGCGAATTCTCTTTCGCGCAAGAGAAAACGGTCCTGAAAAAAGCAGCTTAATTGACCGGCAAATCAATCTCCGCGAATAGTGATTTCCACATTCACTATTCGCTTTTTTTGTTTCGCGCTTTCGGTTTTCACATTAATGCCGTTAGCATTACTAAATGCTTTCCAACAATCGTCGCGGCATAAAGGTATTTTTTCTCGTATTGGGAATTAGCCTTATTCTCCTCGCCGTTGCATTGCAAGTCGGCTGGATTCTCGTAAACCTTCAAGAAGTTGCAATGCTGGTTTTCGGCATAATTTTCTTTGCTCTTATCATTACCGGTGTCGTACTCAACACTACATTTCTACTGCGCGAAATTCGCATCAACGAACAGCAAGACGCTTTTCTCAATGCCGTAACGCACGAACTGAAAACGCCGATTGCTTCCATTCGTCTCTATTTGGAAACGCTCAAGTCACGCGAGGTTGAACCCGCGAAACGTGCGGAGTTTTATGATGTTATGCTCGCGGACAGCGATCGTCTCTTAGGAACTGTAGAGCAAATTCTCGTCGCCTCACGTTCGCGCGAATCCCGCCGAGCGTTGAATATCGCTCCGGTCCATCTCGCCGAAGTTTTACGCGAATCCGCCAAGCGAATTTCTCAGCGCTATCATCTACCGAACGATGCGATCAACATTTCGGAAACCAGCAACGACGTTGTAAACGGCGATTACGAAGAACTAATAACGGTCTTCACGAATTTGTTCGACAATGCCGTTAAGTATTCGGGCGAAAATCCTCGAATTGACGTTTCATTCGAAAACACCGGCGGCAAATTTATTCGCACGCAAATCCGCGATCATGGGATTGGAATTAACGCCGACGAAATCAAACGAGTCTTCAATAAATTTCACCGCGTGTTGAATCGTCATTCTTCCATTAAGGGAACAGGATTGGGATTATTCATCGTGCGCTCGATTATCGAACGCCATGGCGGAAAAGTTTTTGCTGAAAGCGCCGGTGAAGAAAAAGGAACTCTCTTCACGGTTCAGCTTCCGCGGGCTTGATTTGAAGATTGAAATGCACACGATTCACCCATAGGTTTCAACGACTGAGTCATTATGAGAATTTTGATTGTTGAAGACGAAGAACACATCGCCGATGGACTGAAATTCAACCTCGAGGCGGAAGGTTTTGAAATCGAAATCGCCGCCAATGGAAAGATCGCACTCGAGAAACTTCTTGATAAGAAGAATCCATTTGATGCGATTGTTCTCGATGTAATGCTTCCGGAGATCGATGGGTTTGAAGTCGCGAAAACGATTCGCGCCGGAGAAAACTTTATCCCGATTTTGATGCTCACCGCGCGCAGTCGTCCGGAGGATGTCTTGCGCGGTTTTGAAGCCGGCGCGGATGATTATCTTCCGAAGCCTTTTGAGTTGAACATTTTTTTTGCACGACTAAACGGACTGCTTCGGCGCCGCGAGTGGTTTCTTCGCGAGAAAGTTAACAATCCCAAATCCGGCATTGCCGAAGTAGTGAGTCTCAATCGCCGCGAAATCGATTTCGCAAACCTCGAGCTTCGGAACAAAGACGAAAAAATTCACCTCACTTTAATGGAGGCAAAACTTCTGCGTTATCTGATTGAGCATGAAAATGAGGTTGTCTCGCGAAAAGAAATTCTTGAAAACGTTTGGGAGTTGCACGAGGAAACCGATACTCGCGCAATCGATAACTTCATCGTGCGCCTACGCAAATATCTGGAAGACGAACCGAATAAGCCGCAGATTCTTCAGACCGTTCGGGGAGTCGGCTATCGTTTCGTTTCACAAAAATAAAAGCGACGCGATTTCCCGCGCCGCTTTTTTATCCGGTAAATTCCAGCCTGTGAAATTCAACAAAACTATCTACCAATCAACCCTATAATCATCTTCGTCGTCGTAGTCATTTTCTTTCCGGTGTTTTTTCAGATCGTCTTTCACTCGTTTCTTGTCTTTTCTGATCTCGCGATCGTTAACACCCAAATCTTTCATAGTCTGTCCGAGACTTCGTCCGCTTCTCATTCCATTGAGAATTTGCTGCGCGCTGATGCCTTGGTGATTTCTTGCAATCATGTTCGCTGCAACGAAATTTCCGTAGGTCAAATTCGGATTCAAAGCGCTTTCTCGTTCGTACCAAGCGCGGGCTTCCGATGAAGACATATTGAGTTTACGCCCAAGGTTCTCGTAGCGATGCTCCATTTTGTTCGCCTGCTTGTTGCCTTGTGGCGAATCCACTCCACTCTTTTTGTGTCGGCTTTCCTGACCCGAAGACTTCGACTTTCCTTTTTCGTCTTGTCCTTCCCAAAGGTCATCGTTTCCCCGACCTTGTGAAGTTGAGGGCGCCTTTTCCTTACCCTTTCCTCCACTGTTTCCTTTTCCCTTTCCTTGCGCAAATGCATCGGTTGAAAGTGAAATAAACAGCGCAAGAACCGCAAAAATACTGAACAATCTAATTCTATTAATCATCTACAATCCTCCGTCAAAATTTTCGTTTATTGCTTCGTTTAGATGCCAAGTAAGCTCCTTAGTATGTCTCGAGAGTCAAGTTCCAAACTTTCGTCTTTCCACGACTTTTAGTTGCTCACGCCAATTTTTATTCACCGTGACGCGATACATTTCAATCTCCCGCGAAACACACGACGCCATAAATTCCATATCTCGATGAAACTCCAGCGCCGGCGCGACGAGGTAAATCAGGGTTGACTCATCTTTGATTTCGCGCGGACCAAAGAGACCAAGTTTTTGGAGTTGACCGGTCCGGCGCTGGTGTTCGATTTTCCTCCAATAATCGACTGCTTGAAAAATCATTTCGCGATCGGGAGAAGTCTTAAGTTCGAGAATCGCAAGCCTTCCATCGCTCCGCAGCGCCAGCAAATCAATGCGATCGCGTTCGGCGCGAAACTGTGTGTAGAGAGGCGAGAGAATTAAATTCCCGTCGAGTTTTTGAATATCCCGCCGCAGAATTGCTTCAAGCCAACTTTCGGGCGCCAGGCGAAACAATTCGTGACGATCATTTGGAGTTCCAAAGTGCCGATAGCTTTTCAACATCTCAACCAGCGCGAAAAATTCCTCCCGCGTCTCTTCGTTGAGCCTAGTCTTCCGACGCTCTACACCGTACCAAGCCTTTTCTTCTTTGAAGATCTTACGCACACGGGCAAAAGGCAATCCTCTAAAGCGAAGAGTTTCGCCTTGAGCTGAATTCATCAGGTCAATTTCTTCCGGCGCTAATTCTATAATTGCATTTGCCGTCTTGCTTGGTCGCGAAAATTTCCTGGCGGAAAGTTTTTTGGGTCGTGCGCTCCACAATTTTTCTTCAGTAGAAATTTTTATCTCAAGAAATGATTCTTTGTTTTCGCCCTCCTGCAGAGCGACTGAATAAATCTTCAAGCGTTCGCGCCAACCCTGACGTAAAACCGCGCAGAGTTTCGCCAGATTTTTTGCCGTACGCTCCGGCGCGATCAGCCAAATCGCTTCCACCCGATTTTTCTTGCGGCTTTGCAATTTCGAAAACCAAAGTACTGCGGTCGAGAGAAAAATCTCAGGAGTTGCTTTACCCGAAACATCGGCGAGCATCGCAATCTCGCTTCTCTTTGACTCTTCGATGGTGATCTGAGCAAAACGCGAATTTTCCTGGTCCAGCGCGATGCGGACAAGGCGCGAACCCGCCAATTCCTTTCGTGCCAGACGCGAAATCCGATTAGCTATCTCGATCCGCGCGATTTCGGAGACAGTGGCGAGTTCCGCCGCTGCCGCGCGGGGCACCAATACAATGCTGATCTTTTCTTTTGCACCTCGGGAGACTTCCAGACAAAGCTTTTCATCGGATGATTTCCAATCGAGGAGTTTATGATTTATGAAACCGGAATCGCTTAGATATCCGAAAAGAATTTTGGTTCGACTTTCAGACAGGTCGATCTCCGCGCGGCGCAGCGCGATGCTTTTGCCATCTTCTACCAGCAGCCATTCTTCGTGAGAATTGAGAGTTCGCTCGAGTTCAACCAGCGATTCGGGAAAATTCATTCTTAACTTTACAAATCCTACAAATCGGAACTTTGAGTTTTAGCTTTTACGGAAACACTGTGAGACTGTTCCTTTCTCGAGGCGCGATCTTTCTTCGCGAAAAAAAACATTACCATCGCCTCCGCCCAACGCGCGTAACCCAACTCCGAGGGATGTAACCCATCGGAAAAATCATCCTGAAGAAATCTTCCCGGCGCATTGAAATAGACCATCTGCGTCTCTTTGAGAAAGTCCTCCATATTTGAGTGTTGAAGTTTGGCTAGACTCCACAAAACAAATTTGAGCGGATGCGGAAACGCTGGAAATTCTTTCACCCGCGGAACATTCGCGATGAGAATTTCCGCGCGAGGTTGCCGTGCACTTACCGCCTCGAGGAGTTCCGCCCAATGCCGGCGCCAGGTAAAAGGATCGCGCAAACTAAAAACATCGTTTCCGCCGAGGACGATGACAACTACATTCATATCTTCTTCGGGAATTTTCGGGACAAGCTCCTTGGTCGTTCTCTTCGCGGTGATTCCGCTTACGCCAAGCGCCTGCCAGATGACTTTCATCTTTGTCTTTTCAGAAAAGTTACGGGCGAGACAACCTGTCATCGCAAGTTCATGACTACGCGCACCGACACCGGCGACGGTCGATTCACCAATCACGAGCAAATTGAATTCACTTTCGCCCTCGCCGAAACTTCCGCGTACCGGACCTGCAGCATCCGGGAGTTTTCCGATCTTCCGGCGAGTGTATTTTCCCTGCAAAAACAGAAACGGCGCAAACGGAAAAGTCACAATCGCGCCAAGTAAATATGCCGCTTGCAGCTTAAGCAAATGTAAATTTAAACCAAACTTCATCGCCTTACCGCGCTATGTTAACATTCCGCTCGAGATCTCATTCTTTCATGTCTAATTCGTCCGCCGGAACAATTTCTTTAACCGTCTTCTTAATTTTCTCGTTGAATAACGGATGCACGTATTTTCGCCAAGCTTTCAAAAAAGCGGAACCGCCCGCTGCGATTTCTCAAACCGATTCCAATGACGCGCTTCCCGTTTTGAACCTTGAACCGGATATTTATGAGGCGGAAATAGTCGAAACTATTTCAGATGGCGATGAAAGCTCGGAAACAAAAACTTTTATCGCGCGAAACGGCGCGAAACGCCTAACCATCTTTTCCTTCGGAGAAGACGCCGCAATTTCGAGTCTGGAAATTGGTGCTAACGAAAAATTCCTCATCAGTTACAAAGATCAAACCTTTGCAAAATTGAAGAATGGTGCGCCCGCTTTTCCTTCGGGTGATTCGCTTGAGGATTTTCTCACCAATGAGTGGTTGAGCCAAAAAAGCTTTGCAGCTTTTGAAAAACTGGAGGCTGAAAACGGCTTAGCCCGTTTCCGCGTCCGCCTTAAAGAAGCGGAGAGCGAAAGCTCTTCAGCCATAATATACGTTGACGAAAAACTTCATCTGCCGGTAAAGCAGGAATTCTTCACCGACGAAAATTCTCCGCCGGTCTATGTAATGAAGTTGCAAAATATAAAGCTCGAAACCGAACCGAAGCATTTTGAAGTTCCTTCCGGCTTTCGCGAAATCTCGCCTGTAGAATTTCAAGAATTGATTGAATCCTCAAAGTGATGATCATCTAATTGCAAAACGCTGTTGCTTGTCTTGCCGGATTTCTCAACTGATAATGAAGAAATGACCGATAATGAAATTGATTCCCACGTTTTCGATCGCGTAAACGAAGTCTTTAAGACTGTTCCTTTTGTGAAGCATGTGGGACTGGAACTTTCGGAATTGCGTCGCGGTGAAGCGATAGTAAAACTTCAAATGCGCGATGCATTGCGGCAGCCTTACGGTTTGCTTCACGGCGGAGCGACTGCGACTTTAATCGATACTGCGACCGCATTCGCGATCGTGACTGCCATCGATGAAAAAGAAAAAGCGACGACGGTTGATCTCAATATACATTTTCTTAGACCGGTTTTTGAGGGCACGATCACCTGCACGGCAAAAGTACTGCGCGCGGGAAAACGTATCATCACCACTTCGGCAGATGTGGTAAACGATGAAGGAAAGCTAATTGCGACCGCGCTCTCTACATATACAAAAGTCTAAATTGGACCGCCTGTTTTGTCCGATATGCTCGCGGGAAGTCATGGCAGAAATCCTTTAGCGGTTTATTAACAATGAACGAGATCAGAAAATTTGCGCGATATTTTTCACCGTACAAGGTGAACCTTGCTCTCGGCATCGCGTGTATTTTTTTCGGAATGATGTTTGGTTTGCTGGTGCCGTTTCTCGTGGGCGCGACTATCGATGATTTCAAAACGTATATTTGGAACGATTCATTTACTCTCGAAAAAATTCTCATACATTCCGCGATGATTCTCGGCGCGAATCTGATCAGTGGACTCTTTTTGTTTTCGCAGAGACGCCTGCTTATAAATACTTCGCGCCATATTGAATACGATATGCGTCGCGATTTTTACGCGAGCCTGGTTGATCAGCCGCTGGGATTTTTTCAGTACAATCGCGTGGGCGATCTGATGTCGCGCGCGACCAATGATCTTGCAGCGGTAAGGCAAATTGTCGGACCGATGATTCTCTATTCCGGACAGGCGATTTTTGCGCTGATGATCGCGCTCCCGATAATGTTTTCGATCAGTGTGAAGTTAACTTTGTTGCTCTTCATCACAATGCCGCTCGTTTCAGTTACAGTGAAATTTCTCGGACAACAAATTCACGTCCGTTTCGAGAAAATTCAGGAATATTTTTCGGGCATAACGGCGATGGCGCAAGAAAATCTCTCCGGCGTCAGGGTCGTGCGTGCTTATGCGCAGGAAGATGCGCAGATCGAAAAATTTCAAATTCTCAATCGCGAATTCGCGCGACGAAATCTCTCGCTCGTGAAATACGCTGCGGCGATGCGCCCGCTGCTTTTCTTCTTAATCGGTTTAGGCTTTGTGATTATCGTGGCGATCGGTGTTCCGATGGCAATTCGCGGCGAGATTACCGCGGGCGATTTCATTGCGTTCATTCTTTATCTGCAACGGATGATTTGGTATTTGATCGCGCTCGGCTATGTCGTGAATCTATACCAACGCGGAACCGCGAGTCTCAAGCGATTCAATGCCATTCTCGAAACCGAGCCGACCATCAAAGACTCGCCTGATGCGAAACCGCAACCGCCGATTCGCGGCGCGATTGAATTTCGCAATCTTGATTTCGCTTACAACGGGACTCCGATTTTGAAGGACATAAATTTGCGCATCGAAGAGGGAGAAACGATAGCCTTTGTCGGAAAAACCGGCAGCGGTAAATCTACGCTCATGGGATTGATTCCGCGTCTGCTCGATGCTCCCGGCGATTCCGTATTTATTGACGGAAAACCGGTGAAGTCTTTTCCGCTTGAACAACTCCGCCGCGCAATTGGATTCGTTCCACAGGAAACTTTTTTGTTTTCGGATTCGTTGGCGGAAAATATTGCGTTTGGAATTGAGAAAAACGGGAGCCTGAAAAATCTCAATGGCGCAATGTCCATCGAGGAAGCTGCGCAAGCCGCCGGACTTTCCGACGACGTAAAAGGTTTCCCTTATGGTTACGAACAACTTCTGGGTGAACGCGGAATAACTCTCTCCGGCGGACAGAAGCAGCGCACGGCAATCGCCCGCGCGATAATCCGCGACCCGCGGATTCTGATTTTGGATGATTCGCTATCGGCAGTCGATACCTATACGGAGGAAGCAATTCTTCACAACTTGCGTTCGGTTCGGTTGAATCGAACAACGCTTATCGTTTCGCACCGGGTTTCAACTATTCGCGACGCGAATCTGATCTGCGTTTTGAGCGATGGCGAAATTATCGAACGCGGAACACATGAAGAACTTCTCGCTCTCGAAGGCGAATATGCGGATTTATATCAGCGCCAGCTTCTCGAAGAAGAACTGGAAGC
>DAITAB010000230.1:0-3965 GCA_036824525.1 Pyrinomonadaceae bacterium | reverse complement strand
ACACAAAACGCGATCATCTTCGTTCCTTTAATTTCGTCGGGCACGCCGATCACCGCAGCTTCTGAAACAGTTGCGTGTCCGACCAAAATACTTTCGACCTCCGCCGGTCCGACGCGTTTTCCCGCTATCTTCAAAGTGTCGTCGGAGCGACCGAGAATGTAAAAGTGTCCATCTTCATCCTGCATCGCCCAATCGCCGTGCACCCAAATTTTCTCGAAGCGCGACCAGTAAGTTTCCAGATATCTTTCCGGCTCTTGCCAAAATCCGCGCGCCATTCCGATCCAAGGTTTTCGAATCGCGAGTTCGCCGACTTCGCCGCGCGAAACTTCTTTTCCTTCTTCATCCAAAATCGCCGCATCGATTCCGAGACACGGCGCGGGAAACGAACATGGCTTAATCGGCAGCAAAGGATTTCCCATCAGAATTCCGCCGGAAATTTCCGTGCCGCCGCTGTAATTGATGATAGGAAATTTTGAATCGCCGACTTTTTCGAAAAGCCAATTCCATGGCGCCGGATTCCAAGGTTCGCCGGTTGACGCAAAAGCGCGCAGCGAACTCAGATTGTGTTTTTTCGGAAGGTCGTCGCCTTGGGATGCGAGCGCGCGAATTAGCGTAGGAGAAATTCCGAGAATCTCAACTTTGTGTTTCGCGCAAAATTCCCACATACGATCCGGCGAAGGAAAATCCGGCGCGCCGTCGTAAAGGCAAACGCAAGCGCCATTGATCAATGCACCATAAATCAGCCAAGGTCCCATCATCCATCCGATATCGGTCAGCCACGAAATTCGCGTGCCGCGTCCGACGTCAGTTCCGAAAGCCATGTCTTGCGCCGCCTTTATCGGAAATCCGCAGTGCACGTGTGAAATCCCTTTCGGTTTTCCGGTTGTGCCAGATGTGTAAAGAATGATGAGCGGGTCCTCGGCGCCGGTCGGTTCGAGCTTTGCGAGGTGCAATGCATGTCTTCCGAGTTTGGTCAGATCGGTGTAATTGGTGAAAAAACTTTCGTTGTCCCGATCGACTCTAAAATCAAAAGCGGAAAATTCGATTTTCTTTGGCAGGCGCGAGACGACAAATACTTCTCTTAATGAAGGACATTTTCGAGCGACCTGACGCGCAATCGCGAAAGCATCGACCTTGTTTCCCCGACGCGGAAATCCGTCGCAGGTAAAAAGCGCTTTTGCGCCAATCGCTTCAAAGCGGCTCGCAATTGCGTCGGCTCCGTAACCGGAAAAAACCGGAATCGCAATTGCACCGATTCTTCCGATTGCCAAAAGAGCAATAACCGTTTCAGGCAACATCGGAAGATGAATTCCGATGGCATCGCCTCTGGTTAATCCTTTTGATCGAAGTCCCGCAGCGCATAATTCTACGGATTCCAAAAGCGCTTCGTAACTCCATTTTTCGATTTTTCCTTCTTCGCCTTCCCATATTAAAGCCGGCTGTTCTCCGACCTCGGTTCCAATCCAGCGGTCAACGCACATCGATGTAATATTTAATCCGCCGCCTACGCACCATCGCGACCATTCGATTCCTTTCGATGTATCGAGCAGTTTTTCGTATGGCGGATCAAACTTGATGGCGAGGAATTTCAGAACTTCCGAAGTGAATTTCTCAACGTCCGTAATCGAGTATTGATAAAGTTCATCCCAGGTTTTTATTCCGACCTGCTTCATGAACTTCGCAAGTTGTGATCGCTGGACAACTTTTTGTGTTGGCGTCCAGGCGATTTGCTGATGTTCGAAGGCGTTTACTTCTGACATAGACTCTTGAGTGTGTCCGATAGCTTACAACAAACTTAAAAGCATTCGGAATTCCGGCGATCGTTTGAATCCGCTCTTTAGTGTGCGTTTCCGCCGAAGATGCACGCTCCATGACTGTCGCGTTTTTGCCGATGCGATGCAGGCTATATAACCCGCGCGTTTCTGCAGAACCGCGAATGTTTGAGTTGTGTTGTGACCTAATCACATTTGTCTTAACATCTCAAATCAACGAAAAGCGTTTAATAGGCGAAACGTGTGAGCGAAGACAAGAAACCAACGGTAATGAAATTCGGTGGAACGAGCGTCGGCGATGTCGCGGCTTTTGAGCGGGTAGTGCGCATTGTTTCCGAACAGGTTGCGAAAAATCCGGTGGTGGTTGTTTCGGCAATGACAAAAGTTACCGATGCGCTTCTCGCCGCATTCGACACAGCGAAAAAAGGCGACGATGCGCGGGCGCTCGAATCTCTTTCGCAGCATTTTTCCCGACACACCGAAGTTGCCGAAACATTTCTCGGCGATGAACAAAAAAAATCTTTTCAAGCCGAACTTGATTTGGCAAAAGCCGAGTTGTCCGAACTTCTGAAACGCGCGGCGCGGAGAAGTCTGCCGCTCGCGATGTTGAAAGACGCGGTTGTTTCTTATGGCGAGCAGCTTTCTTCGCGTTTGCTGGTAGAAGTTTTGCGCGCGCGTGGAGTGAATTCGCGTCACAAAGATTCGCGCCGGATGATTGTGACGGACGATGAATACGGCGCGGCGACTCCGATCCGGAGCGAGACGGAAAATCTCCTTCAACTCGAACTCGCATCGGCGATCGAGGCGAATGAAGTTCCGGTGATGGGCGGGTTTATTGCCGGAAGTCGAAGCGGCGAGACTACAACTCTAGGTCGCGGCGGTTCGGATTATTCAGCGGCGTTGGTCGCGGCTGCACTCGGCGCAAGCGAATTACAAATTTGGACGGATGTTACAGGTGTGATGACGTGTGATCCGCGGGTCGTTCCCCAAGCCCACACGATTCCGGTCTTATCTTATGAAGAAGCAGCCGAGTTGGCTTACTTCGGCGCGAAAGTTTTGCACCCGAAAACGATTCAGCCTGCGGTCGAAAGAAAAATTCCCGTTCGTGTTTGCAATACCTTCGAACCGGGAGTAGTCGGAACGATGGTCTTGGCGGAATCCGGCGAGGCACCGAACAAAATCAAATCCATCGCCACAAAAAAAGGCATCACGATTTTGCGCATCACATCGGCGCGGATGCTCGGAAGTTTCGGATTTATGTCGGCGCTATTTCAGGTTTTTGAGCGTCACCGCACGGTGATTGACGTGATTTCGACTTCGGAAGTTTCGCTCGCGCTCACCGTTGATAGTACACATGCGCTCGAACAGGTTGTGAAAGATCTCGAGCGTCTCGGACAAGTGGAAATCGAAACCGGCAAAGCGGTGGTCTGCGTCGTAGGCGAAGGCTTGCGCGAATCGACCGGACTTGCGGCGAAACTTTTTTCTACGATTTCAGATGTAAATATTTCGCTCATTTCTCACGGAGCATCGAGCGTTAATGTAACTTTTGTAGTAGAAGAAAAAGTTTTGAATGAAGTGGTGAAGCGTTTGCACGGGGAGTTTTTTGAGAATTAAGACTGTGGAGCGATTGTTGTGGCATTGCAAATTCGTTTTGCCGGAAGTTTGTGTGTTCGCCATGGTGCGATGAAAAGTGAATTTATTTGACCTAACAAAAGAATTGATGAGTATTCCTTCGGTTTCCGGCGATGAGGAAGCGGTCGGATTTTTTCTGCGCGATTATTTAACCTCGCTTGGTTGGAAGGTCGAACTCCAGCGCGTCTCTGAAAATCAAAACAACGTCATCGCATATCTGAATGAAACTCCGCGCGTTTTTCTTTCGACTCACATGGATACCGTTCCGCCGTTTATCAAACCGACCGAAGACGCAACGAAAATTTACGGTCGCGGCGCATGCGATGCGAAGGGAATTATCGCGGCGCAGATTACAGCCGCCGAAAATTTGCGTAAGGAGAATTTCGTTGATGTCGGATTGCTTTATACCGTAGAAGAAGAACGCGCGAGTACCGGAGCGAAGATCGCGAATGCACATCCGCTTGCGGCGAAGTGCGAATATTTAATCAATGGCGAGCCGACCGACAACGATCTCGCCATTGGTTCGAAAGGCGCATTTCGTCTAAAGGTAAAGTCCGCCGG
>DAITAB010000053.1:0-13021 GCA_036824525.1 Pyrinomonadaceae bacterium | reverse complement strand
AAAACGCCGGCGAGCAGAATGAGAGTAAACAAAATCAGAAGTTGATTCTCCGTAAATCGGCGTGCGACGAAACCTGCGAGTGCGCGTCCGAAAACAAAAGTTGCGAAGTAAATCGGCGTAGGCGAAAACCAACCCGCGTTTCCTCCCAGCAGGCGCTCGGAATATGTTGTCAGCCAAAAACCTACGCCGCTTTCCACTCCTACATGTATAAAATTGAATGCAGCAATCGCCCAGGCAATCGGTTGCCACCAAATACTCGTCTGGCTTTCATCGCCCTTCAAACTGCTCTCCGATTTTTGTTCGCCACGCGAATCTTTATTTACGTAGAACAAAATCGCGAAAACAAATGCCGCAATTGATAGAACAATAAGCGGTGCCGCGAAGGAAAATTCGCGTGCGAGAATCGCGACGAATGGCTGGCTTACGATCGCACCGAGACCCCAAAAAGAATTGATGAAATTTACGGCTGATGTTTGTTTGTCAGGTTCATACAAAGTAACCGTGAAGAGATTCGTAAGCGGAATCGTAAGTCCGATTCCGATGCCATAAATTACCACTGCCAATAGACACAAAATATGATCGGGCGAAGTGAGCGCGGCGACACCGATTGTCATCATCAAAAACCCTGCCGCGAGCGATCGCGAAAACCCGAATCGGCGCTGGAGAAATGAGCTGATTAGAGTGCCGATAATCGAACCGGTAAACTGAGCCGTAAAAAAAGTTCCGCCTTGACTGTCGGTAAGCTCCAACCGCTTCGCCAGAAACGGTAAAATCTGTCCGAGAAATACCGTCACAATTCCAACCAGAAAAAAGCCGCTATGAAGCAAGAATATCAGTAGCCTTTTTGAATTCTGCGATTGGTCCGAAGAAGTTCTCACCGATGATTGACCGTTCATTTTGAATCTGATTTATCTTACAAGTAGTCTCGCCAAAAATGAGAAGTCAGTATATCTTATTATGAATTTACCAATCCGCTCCGCTTGGGGCACTTCGTTAGTTAAAAAAAGGGCGAAAATCTTTTCCGGAGCTGTTGATTCAAATGAAAACTCTTTTGGAAATGAAAAATATCGTAAAGGAATTTCCGGGAGTGAAAGCTCTCGATGGGGTTTCATTTGACCTTCGCGAGGGAGAGTTTCATTCGCTCGTCGGGGAAAACGGCGCGGGAAAATCCACGCTGATGAAGGTTCTCAGCGGCGTTTATCCATTTGGAAGTTACACGGGCGAAATTTTCGTTGACGGAAATATTCAGCAGTTCAAACGAATTCGCGATGCTGAGAATGCTGGAATCTCAATCATCTTTCAGGAACTCTCGCTGGTAAAAGAACTCACCGTAGGTGAAAACATCTTCCTTGGAAAAGAACCGGCTCGATTTGGTGTGATAGATTGGCCGAGTCTTTATCGCGGAGCAAAAAAACTTCTCGATGACCTTCATCTTCCTTTGAATCCGAAAACCCCGGTTGGAAATCTCGGCATCGGTCAACAACAACTTGTCGAGATCGCAAAAGCGCTTTCCAAAGATGCGCGAATTCTCGTGCTCGATGAACCAACTGCCGCACTCACCGAGTCCGAAGTGGAAATTCTTTTCGGAATTCTCACTAAGTTAAAAGCGCGCGGAGTAGGGATGATTTACATTTCCCACAAGCTCGACGAGGTTTTCGCGATGAGCGATCGCATTACGGTATTGCGAGATGGCAAAACAGTCGGAACCGAATTCGCGAAAGATCTCACCAAAGAGAAAGTGATCGCGCTAATGGTCGGACGCGAAGTTGAGAATATTTTTCCGAAGATCACACACGAATTCGGCGATGTGGCACTCGAAGTCAGAAATTTCACGGCGAAAGACTCGGAGCATACGGGAGAAAACGTCGTAAAGAACGTTAGCTTCAAAGTGCGAAAAGGCGAGGTACTCGGGATCGCCGGATTAATGGGCGCAGGAAGGAGCGAACTCCTGATGTCGCTCTTCGGCGCACACTCCGGAAAAATTTCAGGCGAAATTTTAGTCGAAGGAAAAAACGTTTCGATAAATTCACCGAACGAGGCGATCGAGAATGGAATTGGTTTCGTCACCGAAGATCGAAAACGTTTCGGACTAATTCTCGATCAGACAATTCTCAGCAATATGACGCTCGCCGGATTGAAGGAAATCTCCGGGAAATTTATTACTCATCGCAGTCGCGAGAAACGCGTCTGCGAAAAAGCGCGGGCGGATTTGCGGGTTAAGACAAATTCACTCGACACAATAACAGGAACGCTTTCGGGCGGTAATCAACAAAAAGTTGTGCTGGCAAAATGGCTGCTTACAAAGCCGACGGTTCTTTTTCTGGATGAGCCGACACGCGGAATCGATGTTGGCGCAAAGCAGGAAATTTACGCCGAAATAAATAAACTCGCGACAGAAGGTTTGGCGATTGTCCTTGTTTCATCGGAACTTCCGGAGGTTTTGGGAATGTCCGATCGCGTAATTGTCTTGCACGAAGGTAGCGTAACGGGCGAATTTTCGCGCGCCGAGGCGACGCCGGAAAAAGTGATGGCTGCGGCGACGGGCACTTAGTTTGAGTAGTTTGAATGACGGATTCGGAACTTTGGAGCTTGGACTCAATTATGGCGATTGAAAAAACATTCAAGATTGAAGCGTCATCGCTTCGCGCTTACACAATGCTCGCGGCGCTTGTCGCGATTTGGCTTTTCTTTCATTGGCAAACGGACGGAATTTTTCTCACTCCGCGAAATCTTTCGAATCTGATGCTGCAAACATCCGTTACGGGAATAATCGCCGTCGGAATGTTGATGGTGATTCTTGCCGGACAGATCGATCTTTCCGTCGGTTCACTGCTCGGTCTTGCCGGTGGCGTCGCTGCAATTTGTTTGACGAATCTCGGTTATGGATTAGTTCCATCAATTCTTGCCGCGATCGTGATTGGTGTGGCGATCGGATTGCTTCACGGAACACTAACCGCCTACGCAAATATTCCGGCTTTCATCGTTACACTCGGCGGTCTGCTTGCATGGCGCGGCGCCATTAAAGGAATTTCGCAAGCGGAAACGATTCCGATTTCCGATCCTACATTTAAAGCGATTGGTCAAAGCAACATCGAACCGAATATTGGTTGGTTATTGGCGGCGATTGCAGTCGCCGCGGTGTTGTTTGTCGGTTATAGGCGAATAAGAGAGCACAACCAGTCACCCGGCGAAGCCGGAAATCAAATTTTGAATATCTTGAAACTCATTTTACCCGCGGCGGCGATCGTCGGTTTCATTTACACGATGAATGCCTACAACGGAATTCCGATTCCCGTTTTGATTTTTCTCGCCGTTGCACTGTTTGGAGTTTTCATAACGGGATCAACAACTTTCGGTCGTTATCTTTATGCAATCGGCGGCAACGCCGATGCCGCGCGCCTTTCGGGAATTAATAATCGCGCAAACATTTTGAAAGTGTTTGGACTTCTTGGAGGGCTCACGGGAATCGCCGCGATTATTAACACTGCGCGACTGGCAAGCGCAGGACCCGATGCGGGAGTTCTAAAAGAGCTCGATGCAATTGCCGCTTGTGTAATCGGCGGCGCAAGTCTGATGGGTGGACGCGGCACGGTTTTCGGTGCGTGTATCGGCGCGCTTATCATGGCAAGCCTTGATAATGGAATGTCGCTCCTTAATATTCGCGACTACGTTCAGGAATTGGTCAAAGGCGGAATTCTCGTACTCGCTGTTGGGTTGGATATGTTTGGACGAAGGACTAACTGAAGTGGTGTTTCGTGACGGCATCGCTCGCCGCGTGTTAGGCTTTTTTCTCAAATGAAAATTGATTGCACGCGTCTTTCCAACGGATTAACGATACTTACCGACAAAATGCCCGATGTTCGTTCGGCAACGATCGGTATCTGGCTTCGGCTCGGTTCGCGACACGAACCAACTCACGCAAACGGAATTCTTCATTTCATAGAACACGCCGTTTTTAAGGGAACAAAAAAACGCACCGCACTTGAAATCGCTATCGAGACAGACAGACTCGGCGGTCATCTCGATGCTTTCACTACGCATGACACGACCGGCTTCGTCGTTCGCGCTGCAGATACCGGCTTCAAACGCGCATTTGATCTGCTCAGCGACCTGGTTTTCAACCCGCGCTTCGATGA
This sequence comes from Pyrinomonadaceae bacterium, assembly GCA_036824525.1. GTDB lineage: Bacteria > Acidobacteriota > Blastocatellia > Pyrinomonadales > Pyrinomonadaceae > DAITAB01. The sequence continues at coordinate 8,885 of DAITAB010000053.1, read as the reverse complement.
AAAAGAATTGCGTCAGGAACGCCGCGTGATTCTCGAAGAAATTAAAATGGTTGAAGATTCGCCTGAAGAATTCCTGGGCGAAATTTTTATGCGCGAATATTTTTCCGGCAACAACCTCGCCTTTCCGATTGAGGGAACAGTTTCGACCGTAAAAACTTTTGATCAAAATCTCACAAGCGAATTCCACCGGCGTTACTACACGCCGAAAAATGTCATCGTAGCCGCAGCGGGAAATGTGAAGCATCGCGAACTCGTGAATATGTTGGCGGAGATTTTTCAATCATCTCCGGTTCGGGCTGAGAATTCCGATTCGAAAAAAAAGTCCGGGCGAAGAAGAAACGTGGACGGAAAACCGCCGGTGCCGAATCCGATGATCGTTTTAAGAAACAAGCGCAATTTCGAACAAGTTCATATGATTTTGGCAACGCCTTGGATTTCCGCGCGCGATGAGAAAAGATACGCTGCGCACCTTTTAGAGAATGCGCTGGGAAATGGAACTTCTTCGCAACTTTGGCAGTCCATTCGGGAACAGCGCGGATTGGCTTATAGCGTCGGTGCATCATCGAATTCCTTTCAGGATTGCGGCGTGTTTACGATTTTTGCCGCGATGTCACCGGATAATTTGAAACAGGTGGTTGATCTTTCGATCGCGGAAATGCGCTCCATAAAGCGCGATGGAATAACCGCGGATCAGCTTCAATTGGCGAAAGATCAGACTATCGCTTCGATCCTACTCGGACTCGAAGATTCGAGCGCCCGCGCCTCGCATCTCGCTCATTCGGAGATGATTCATGGACGACAAATTTCACTTCCCGAGACTTTGGAAAAGCTTTCTAAGGTAACGCGGGAAGATGTAAAGAACATTGCGCGTGAATTTTTTCAAACAGAGAAAATCGCGCTTGCTGCGTTAGGGAATTTGAGCGGTGTAAAAATTTCGCCTAATCGTCTGGAGATTTAAGTTACTTTTCACGAGAAATCTTATTGCTCAGTGCGAAACGACAGATATTACTTCCGCGCACTCGGGTGCAAGTTCTTGTTGGTATGGAAAATCTTAATCTCAAAAAGATATTTCTTTATCTTCTGATCGCGTCAGTCTCGCTTAGCGCTGTGCTCGGAATTGCGGTGATCTTGTTGGGCGATTTCGGTGAATTCGAAACAAAAGTTTTACTTACGACTCTCACAGTTACAGTCACGAGCATCCTTGGCTTAGCCTGCGGCGCATACCTCGAAACTGAAAGAGGGAAATTACTTCCGGTTATCGGAATTGTTTTCTCGATCGTTGCCGCCATCTTCTGGATTTTCCTGATTTGGTTTGAACCGCGCGAAGATTTCTTCGCGAAGTTACTTCTTTCCGTAACCATGTTCGCCGCTTCCTGTTCGCTTTTGAGTTTGATTTCGATCGCGCAGCTCGACGGAAGATTTATATGGTCACGCTACATTGCCCATGCCGCTGTTTGGACTTCAAACGCAATCGTCATCCCTTTAATTTGGATGAACTTTAAAGATGTTCCCGAATTAATTTCGCGCACGCTCGGCGTTTTGGCGATTGTGATTGCCGGTTTGACCGTTGTAACTCCGGTCTTTCACAAGCTCAGTAATCAAGAACATGGAACTGAACAGATCGACGCGGAAATCGCACGATTGAAATTACAGATTGAAGAATTGGAAAAAAGACGAACCGAATCCTCAGCGCGAATAGCCAACCCATCCGATTGAACGAATCGCGAAAAATCTCATTTCAATTTTAAGAGCGTGAATTAGTCTTGATAAGCGATTGGATCGCTTACGCCGGCTTGCTCGAATCCGCGCAAGCGAAGCGCACAAGAATCACATCTGCCGCACGCGAGATCGGAGTTTTTGTAACATGACCAGGTGAGTTCAAGCGGCGCGCAGAGTTCGATACCCTTTTTCACAATTTCCGCTTTTGAAAGAGAAATTATAGGAGTGTGAATCGAAATCTTCGTTTCGGGTTTTGTTCCTTCTGCGATCATTTTTTCAAATGCCGCGAAAAATTCCGGTCGGCAATCCGGATATCCGCTCGAATCCTCCGCGACCGCGCCGATATAGATTCGCTGCGCTCCAATCGCTTCCGCCCAACTTACAGCAATCGAAAACATGTTGGCATTTCGAAATGGAACATATGAAGTTGGTATCTCTTTCGTTTCCAGATTCGCTTCGGTCACTTCGATCTTCTTATCAGTCAAAGATGAGCCGCCGATCTTCGCGAGATGTTCGACCGAAACGGCGAGACGTTTTTCTACTTCATAGAAATTCGCAATGTCTTGAAAAGCTCTGCGCTCGCGCTCTTCGGTGCGCTGTCCGTAAGAAACATGAAGTAGCGCGATTTTGTCGTTTTCACTTTTCGCAATCGCGGCAGTGACACACGAATCCATTCCACCCGAAACCAAAACTATCGCGAGTTTTTTTGTTTCAACAGACATTACTGACTACTAGAAACCGCTAACCGCAAGAGACGCGAAGCGAGCAACGAAATACCAATAGACTTTTTTGCGTTTCTTTCACTTCGCAAGTCCTTCCTGCAGAATTTGCGAGAGACGCCAGATCAATTCATTTCCCGCATTATCGACCGAATATTGCACGACCGGCATATCGTCAACGGTGATTGCCATGGCGATTCGCCCGCGTCGCGTGTAAACAATTCCGACATCGCTTCGCAAACGGTCAAGCGCGCCGGATTTTGAAGCGACGGGTACACTATCGAGCGCGTTTCTTCCGAGCCCATCCATATATTGCTGGCGCTTGAGGATTGCGATCATCTCGGAAGAAGCCTCTTTGGAAACAACCTGTCCGCGCTCGAGCATTTCGAGCAACTTGACCATATCGCGCGGTGAGGAAACTCCTATTCCGAAAAGTTTATTGAGCGGTTCATTGTAAGCGGTCGCATCGCCGCCGCCGCCGATTTTGCGTAGGCTTCGCGTCTGCTTCAACCCGAGTGTGTCCAAAAACTTATTCACGTTGTCGCACTTAATTTTATCAATTATCAAATTTGTCGCTGTGTTGTCCGAGACGACGATCATCAGATGAGTTGCGGTTTTGAGATCGATCTTCATGCCGTCCGAAAATTCTGAAAGCACGCCGGAACCCGCTTGCTTGTTCTCTTTCGACAACGTAAATTCATCCGTCCAATTAATCTTTCCTTGAGCAACCTGGTCAAACACTTCCGTCATTATCGGTAGTTTTATCGTGCTTGCGGTGCGCACTTGCTCATCCGAACGCAAAGAAAAATCTTCTCCCGTATCGAGATTTTTTGCATAGATCCAAACCTTGCCATTGAAGTTCTGAATCTCAGTTTCAATCCTTTCCTCGAGAGTTTGGGGCGGAACTTTTGAACTCTGCGCCGGTTTTACGCGCTGCGCCGTTGCAACATGCGCAATCGAGATTGCGAACAAAAATCCAAAGATCTTTGCAAACACTTTCCATTTCGTGTCACGTTTACCGCTCATTATTTTTTCATCCTTCATCCTTCGTGCTTTATCCTTTCATTAAACTCCCCGCGCATCGGCACCCCAAACGTATTTGTGAAGCTGCAAATTCAGACGCACTTTCAAACCGCTGCGCGAAATTTCTTCGGCGATCTCTTTCAGGTTTTCGATTCCGAAGACCGGCGAGATCAAAATCGCCTTCGTCTGATTTTCAAGATCGTATTTTCGAATAATCTCTTTCGCAAATTCCCAATCGCGCAAATCCGCCACGACAAATTTTACTTCGTCTGTATCCGACCGGAGTCTTTCGAGATTACTCCAATGATTTCCTTCGCTCTCACCCGAGGCGGGACATTTTACGTCTAAAATTATCGTCGCGCGTTTATCAACTTCTTCCGTAGAGAAAAATCCGCCGGTTTCGATTAAGACTTCATAATCGCGATCGCAGAGTTCTTTTATAAAAGGAAAAGCTTCTTTCTGCGCGAGCGGTTCGCCGCCTGTGACCTCAACTAAATTGCAGTCGAATTCTTGCAGTTTCGCGAAAATTTCTTCGAATGATTTTTGTTCGCCGCCCGTGAAAGTATATTGACTATCGCACCATTCGCAGCGCATCGGACAGCCCGTAAGACGCACAAACGCGCAAGGTCTTCCGGCGTGGGTCGACTCGCCCTGTATTGAGAGAAAGATTTCCGTGACACGAAGATTCATGAAAAATTAAACAGAATGACCAGGACATTAAGGATAGATTCAATGAAGCGACGATGTCGAATTCAAGGCGAACATTTTCCATGTTGAAGATCATCCGGCAATGGAATTGGCGCAGAAGTCGTAATCGAAACGTGTCGAACGAATCAAGCAATTTTCATAGCTCCGTAGGAGCGAAATGTTTGTAGCTACGAATTGCGTCGGACTTGCGAGTTCCGTAGGAACGACACAAATTCGTCAGCACAATGTGTCGCTCCGACGGAGCTCCTACATCGTTCTATGACACATTTCTACAAACATATCGCTCCTACGGAGCTCAGAACCGTCTTCCGTTATTCTTCCTCGAAACGATTACGTGATTCTTAAAGGACATAACGCCTATGAAGATTTAGTAAGCGATAAGCCGTTTCACGTTCTCATCTCGCACGGCTTTTTGTTAATCTTATGCGACACGAAGTGAAACGATTGAAAGGATTTCCGTTTATGATGCGAAAACAACTTAAGAAATTTATGGATGCGATAGGCGAGAATGCCGTCGCGATAATTCCTGCTTCGCACGAAGCCACCCGTTCTTACGATACGGAATTTAAGTTTCATCAGGATCCCGATTTTTATTATTTGACAGGATTTCCCGAACCGGATGCGATCGCCGTAATTGCTCCGGGAAACAAGAAAAATCCCTACACGCTTTTTGTGCGTCCGCGCGATCCTCATATGGAAATTTGGTATGGAAGGCGTCAAGGCACGAAAGGCGCGATGAAGAATTTCGGCGCGACGAATTCGCTGCCGATTGAAAAATTCCCGGGAGAACTGGCGAAACTTCTCAATGGAAACGAAAAACTTTTTTATCGTTTCGGCGTTGACGAAAAACTCGATCAGCAAATTTTGAAATATCTTTCCACGCAAAGATTTCGTCGTTTGAAATCCGCATATCCGCCGCACACTATCGTTGACCCGACTCTTTTGATTCACGAAATGCGTCTGCACAAAACTGCGGATGAAGTGAAGTTGATGCAGCGAGCGGCAGATATCGCTGCCGAAGCGCACGTGCTCGCGATGAAAAAAACGCGCGCCGGAATGTTTGAATATGAAATCGAAGCGATCATCGAAAATCATATGCGCAAAAGCGGCTGCACCGGCGTCGCATACAATTCGATCATCGGCGGCGGCGATAATGCCTGCATTCTTCACTACATCGAAAACAGCGCGCGGCTGAAAGATGGCGATCTTTTGTTGATTGATGCGGGCGCGGAATTTGAAGGTTACGCATCCGACATCACCCGCACTTTTCCCGTAAACGGAAAATTCTCGAAAGCGCAACGCGAAATTTACGAACTTGTTTTAGACGTTCAACTGAAATGCATTGATCTCACACGCACGGGCGTGACGATCAAACAGCGTCAGGATAAGTCCATCGAATATCTCACCGAAGGAATGTTGCGGCTCGGTCTGCTCAAAGGAAAAGCCGAAACGGTGATCAGGAAAAAGCAGTACATGAAATATTACATGCACGGTGTCGGGCATTATTTGGGATTAGACGTCCACGATGCGGGCAGATATTTCAACGATCAACACGCAAAAAAATCGCGCGCCTTTGAACCGGGAATGGTCTTGACTGTCGAGCCCGGACTTTACATTCCGCCGGACGACAAATCCGCGCCGGAGAAATATCGCGGCATCGGTGTGCGCATCGAAGACGACGTTTTGGTCACCGAAAAAGGCAACGTGAATTTAAGCGCGAAGGTTCCGAAGAGCGTAGGCGAGATTGAGGCATTGATGGCGAAACGTAAATAGATTGATTTGGTGATTCGTGCGCGATGCGTAAATTTCTTGTCGCCGAACGCGAACGGAGCACAGGCTGCCAGCCTGCAAAGATCGCGAAGCGATCTCAAATCGCAGCGAATCTAACGGCAAACAATTTCGAACGCGTGCGCGTTCGTGAACGCAGGCTGCGTGCGTTCCATGTCCCTTACTTCTTCAATTTCTTCACCAGTATTTTCGCGCTGTATTTTGTGCGATCGATTTTCACGTTTTCGGCGGGTTTCGGATTTACGTCGAGAAGTTTGATTTCGTAACCTTCGAATAGCACGCTTTCCGAATCGCCCATCGTCGTTAATTCAAAATCTTTCGAAACACCTTTCGAAGTTTTCACATTGATTTTTATTTTTGCCATTCCCGCCCAGATGCAAGTCGTGCCGATAGGGCAACGCGAATCTTCGAGCAGCTCGACAAACTTAATCTTTAGTTTGTGTTTCAAAACAGATTTTTGTTTCGAGACACGAACTTCGAACTGTTGCGAGCTTTGTGCGTCAGCGTTAATGAAACCAGCGATTAAGAGCGCGAAGATTACGAGTAGTTTTTTCATAACATTGGTTGAAACCGTAACAGGGTCGGTTTCGCTTTGTGTGATGGGTTTTTTCAGCTATACGTTGTAGAAAAACTGAATCTTGAAAAACAATTTCAGTCCCTTGACTGTCCGATCAAAAATGCGATCTAAACCGTTTCGCCGCGAGTCAGGCGCTCGAGCTTATGAACTTTTTCAAGATATGCATGAGCGACGTCCGTCTTAAAAAGCTCCAGATTTTCGAAGTCGTCGCCGGTGACTGTTTGTAACGACAGATCCGTGTATTCAAATCGTGCCGGATCTTTTCGCACTTTTCGGTAGATCATCCGAAGCGTCGTATAAAGTGAAATCCATTTGAGCTGCTTCGAAACCGTCTCTGCAAAAAACTTCGGATAAAACAACAAAGGATTTTCGCGCGGCAATCCGCTCCGGCGAGAATTACGAAACTTCAATCGCAGAAATCCGCCTTCCAGCGGATGAATCTTTTCTATACCGATGCAGCCTTTAAACCATGTAATAAAAAACATCGTCTTTCCCGGGCTGGTTCCGGTTGCTATCGCGCGCCGCAAAATTGTTTCGATATGTTCCGGCGTGTAATAGTTTTGCCAAACTTTTCTATAAGTCTCTTGCCAATCCTTAATAGACATCTTCGAATGCGCGGTTACTGCATGATTGAGATCGTATTTGTTTAAATCTTCATCCATGGCAATGCCGGCTTCGTAAAGTATTTTGTGATCCTCGGAACCCGGCAAAGGAGTGAGATAGAAAAACTCCAAAAGGTCGACCGGAAGCTCTTTCTTTATTACTTCAATATCATGAAGTATTGATTCTTTCGTGTCGCCGGGAAATCCAAGTATGTAACCGCAGTAAGTGACGATTCCCGCTTTCTTCCAGGCAAGCAACATCTCACGATAATCTGTGATTTTGTTTTGACGTTTCTTTGCACCGATTAAATTTTCGGGATTGATGTTTTCCAGTCCGATGAATACACGCTTCACACCGGCACGCGCGGCTTTCTCGATAAAATTCGGTATTTTGTGGCAAAGAGTATCAACCTGAATGATGATGCTCATCTCACAGCCTTCGACTTCCCGCAAATAAATCAATCGATCAAGAATCGGCTCCCAATCTTTGTTGCGGGCAAAATTATCGTCGGTAATAAAAAACCGATGCAGACCTTGAGCGATGTTCATCCGCACAATCTCTTCAATGTCATCGGGCGAACGCCGGCGGGATTTTCTTCCTTGAACGTTTATGATCGTGCAAAACGAACAAGCAAATGGGCAACCGCGTCCGGCATCGAAACTCGTGTTTGAACCGGCAGTTCTCTTCACCCGATCAGCCGGCAAAACCGGCGCGGCAACTCCTTCGATGTTCGGCAAGTCATCCATGAAGTTGTAAATCGGCGGAAGCTCGCGCCTAAAAGCATCGATCAGTACCTGCGCGAGGCGTCCTTCGGCTTCGCCGGCGAAAAGCGAAACACCCATATCCAATGCTTGTTGCACGTGTTGATCGCGATCCTTCAACATCGAGAAAGTTCCCGATACGTGAAATCCGCCGATAACTACAGTGATTCCCCGTTCGCGCAGCGGTCTCGAAATATCGAGGGCGCGCGGAAATTGATTCGACTGCACTCCGACCAGCATAACCATTCCGCCATCGGCACTCTCGATCATCTTCGCGAGTTTTTTTGGCTGCACATTGGTGTTCGTTTCATCGAAGGCGTGTATATCAATTTCTACGTCATCACCCAAGACTTTTTGCGACGCACATTCGCGCGCTAAACCATACAAGACCGCTAGCGAGTTTGAGGGAATTGCCGATCGAAACCATTGGATAACGTAACCTTCATCGTCGTAATGCGAAGGCTTTACAAGGATCAAACGGAAAAGACGTTGCGGTTTTTCGTTCATAAACACTTCTTCTAATTTTCCGACTCAAAACACGCGCGCTGTTCGCGCCGATTTTCGATCCGAGGTTAAAATTTTGCGATAACGGCATCAGCGAACTCGGCAGTCTTTGCCGTTCCACCCAAATCTTTCGTGCGCACTTTTCCGTCGGCGTAAACGGCGAGCATCGCTTTTTCGATTTTGTCTGCGGCTTCGCGTTCGCCCAAATGCCTCAACATCAAAATGCCGGACATCAAAAGCGCTGTCGGATTGGCAATTCCCTGTCCGGCAATATCCGGGGCGGATCCGTGTACAGCTTCGAAGACTGCGCCTTGTTCGCCGATATTCGCGCCCGGCGCGAGTCCGAGTCCGCCGATCAAACCCGCACACAAATCCGAAACAATATCGCCGTAGAGATTTTCCATCACCAGCACTTCAAACTGCTGCGGATTCATCACGAGCTGCATACAGCAGTTGTCAATAATCTTGTCGTCCGCCACGATC
>DAITAB010000001.1:29874-42154 GCA_036824525.1 Pyrinomonadaceae bacterium | reverse complement strand
CAAGCCTCGTCCGGCGAACCTGGTTCTCCAACGCGGTTATGGCGACTGCAAAGACAAGGCGAATCTTATGCGGGCACTGCTGCGGGCGTTGAAAATCGACGCATTTCCCGTGGCTATTTATTCTGGAGATCCGGCGAGCGTTCGCGAGGAATGGGTGTCACCCGCGCAATTTAATCATTGCATCATCGCGATTCGTGTCAGCGATTCGATCAAGGTTGCTTCAATCGTTACGCATCCGACCCTGGGAAAATTGTTGATATTCGATGCGACTGATCCCTATACATTACTTGGAGACTTGCCTGATCACGAACAAGGTAGTCTTGCTTTGGTCGCGACGGGAAACGACGGCAAATTGATGCGAATGCCAATTACACCGGCGGAGATGAATCGCCTCGAGCGTAAAGCAGAAGTCACGCTTGATATGTTCGGAAATATTTCGGGGTTGATAAGTGAAAGTGCTAACGGACAAACGGCAACTACTCTTCGAGGTGAACTACGCGAACTCTCCTCGGCGGACTATCAACGCAAAATTGAGGCTTGGGTAGCAAGAGGTATGTCCGGCGCAAAGGCTTCCAAAATTTCGCCGAAGGATAACCTGAACAGCGGAAAGTTTGATCTTGATGTGGAGTTTAGCGCAAAAGCTTACGCACAAATAATGCAGGGGCGCTTGATGGTTTTCAAACCGGCAATCGTCGGGCGCTTGGATCGATATGCTGTTTCTTCCGAGCCACGGCAAAACCCTTACATGATCGATTCGTTTTCGTATATCGAAACAGTGAAAGTAAATCTTCCGCTCGGATTTGTGGTCGATGAAATGCCGGAGCCGACAAAAATCGAATCATCGTTTGGTAATTACAGTGTTTCGTTTTCGACTTCGGGAGGAAATCTATTCTTGAATCGGGCATTGACTTTGAAAAAGTCGACTATACCTTCGAAGTCTTTCGATGAAGTGCGAAAGTTTTTTTCAAACGTTAGGAGCGCCGAACAGTCACAAGTCGTATTGATGAAACAATAGTTCTGCGACTAAATTCCAAAAGAAAGAGTCCGGTTGAAATCAACCGGACTCTTTCTTTGGTGCACTGGGGGTGAGGAAACTAAAATCTTGTTAGTCGGCAAGCAGGATTCCGCAGTTTACGGTCGGCTCTTGCTTCGCTCCGGTGATGATTGTTCCGGTGAAATCCGAAAGAAGAATTCCCGTGAAATCTGAAAGAAGAATGCCCCAGTCCATCTTTCCTTTAGTTTCGGTACAGTTTTGTGGGGTTTCATCGGATTTCAGATCGCTCAGAAGAATTCCTGCGTTTGCGAAAGTTGTTCCAAAAAGCATTGCGGCTGCCAAAGTTGCGGTTGCGATTGTGTTTCTCAAGTTTTTCATTTTTTTGCTCCTCAGTTTGTTTAAGTTTTTGAAGCTTTCCGCTTCGTTATGCCATTTACTAGTTCAACCGGCGTGCCACAGTTTTTCATCATGCCTCATCACTGTTAAGTAGCTTGTTATGAACTACTTAACATAGTATTGCGATAGTGTATCCAAAGTATTCAACTGTAAGAGAATTTCCGATTAAGGGCGGGTTTGTTGCTCTGAATGCAACAATAACTTCCTTATATAGTTAATTTAGAAGGATGATGTATAACGAGTATGCAGATTTCGGCTATGCATATTTAGTAAACAGCTTTTGGTGAAACACGAAACCCACGACTTTTAAGTCAAAACGAAAGCACAGAAATAGCGCACCGGGAGTTACTCTCGATCGAGAAAGCCGCACGATTATTCATTCATCTTTTTATTAATACGGAATTCTTGTATCTTACGGGCGGAACAATGCCGGAAACTTACGACCTAATTGTCATCGGCGGCGGAAGCGCCGGGCTCGTTGCCGCAGGTGGCGCGGGAATTCTCGGCGTGCGCGTGGCACTTATCGAAAAAAATCGTCTCGGTGGTGATTGTCTTTACACCGGTTGTGTTCCTTCCAAAACGTTAATCAAATCCGCGCGTTTTGCGCGTCAGTTGCGCAACGCAGATAAATTTGGATTCGAATCAAACGTTCCGACGTTTCTCGCTGGTTCGTTTTCTTCCATTACAAATCGTATTAAGCGCGTTGTTGAAACGATCGAACAACACGATTCACCCGAGCGCTTTCGCGAGATGGGTGTCGAAGTTATTTTCGGTGCACCTCGATTTATTAGCCCCTTTGAAATCCAGATTTCAATGAATGATTCAAATGAAACAAAAACGCTTCGATCCAAACGTTTTTGCATCGCTACCGGTTCGCGCCCGTTGATTCCGGAAATCGAAGGTTTGAAGGAGTGCGGATTTGTCACCAATGAAGAGGTCTTCGCGCTCGGGAATTTGCCCTCGCGATTATTAGTGATCGGTGGCGGCGCCATCGGAGTTGAACTCGGACAGGCTTTCGCACGCCTCGGCTCCAGCGTTTCAATTGTAGATGTCGCGGGGCGAATTCTCGTGAAAGAAGATGAAGAAATTTCCGAATCGATGGAAAAGATTCTTCGCGAAGAAGGCTTACGAATTTTAACCGGAACGAAAATCACGAGTGTGCGAAAGACCTTGGGAAACGTGAAAACAGTCGCGCTAAAAAATGATTCCGGAGAATTTGAGATCGAGGCGGACGAGATTCTCGTGGCAATCGGAAGAAGAGCGAATGTTGAAGGTCTTGTTCTGGATCGTGCGGGAGTCGCTTTTAACGCAAACTCCATTCCCACCAACGCATTTTTGCAAACCAGCGCAAAACACATTTATGCCGCCGGCGATGTGACCGGGCATTTTCAGTTCACACACATGGCGGACTATGAAGCTCAGATTGCGCTGCAAAACTGCATCGCGCCTTTTCCTTTTAAGAAGAAAGTAGATTTTCGTGCGGCGCCCTGGGCAACTTTCACTGATCCCGAAATTGCTCGAGTCGGATTAACTGAAATTGAAGCACGCGAAAAATTCGGCACGGATTTGAAAGTTTTTCGTTCGGAGTTTTCCCAAAACGATCGAGCAACAACCGAAGATGAAACGATGGGATTTGTAAAAATTCTCGCCGTAAGAAACCGAATTGTCGGTGCCCATATTTTGGGTGCCCATGCGGGTGAGCTCATACACGAATTTGTATGGGCAGTGCGCGAACATTGGAACATTTCTGACCTAAACAAAATCATTCGCGTTTACCCGACGCTCTCAAAAATAATTCAGGACATCGGGACTCAGAGCACGATTGCAAAACTTCAGTCGCCGCTTACGAAAAAATTCATCAAGGCATATCTGAAATATTTGCGCTGACTGCTCTGCCCGATCAGGCAGTTCTTCTTCCCACCGCGAACGCAGAGAATCGCTTCTTTAACTTGTGTTAAGCTTTGCCGCAAGAATGGAAATTTCTGTAATTATTCCGACTTTCAACGAAGAATACGCGATAGAAAAAAATTTGATCGCGCTTTCCCGTTTGCAGAATGTTTCGGAGGTAATTGTGGTCGATGGCGGGAGCACGGATCGAACGCGCGAGGTGGTTGAAAAGTTCACGAAATTGAAATCGCTCCGACTTGTTCGTTTCGATGAAGCAAATCGGGGCGGTCAATTACATGAAGGTTCACACCACGCAAAACACGAGATTCTTTGGTTCCTTCATGCCGATACGCGGCCGGTTCAAGGTTGCGGAAGTCAGATAAAATCGGTGATGAGATATCGCGAGGTTGCGGGAGGAAATTTCGAATTGATATTCGCCGGCACATCGCGTTGGGCAAAATTTATGACGTGGCTTTATCCGCATCTCGGTTCGGTAGGTCTGATCTATGGCGACTCGGCGATTTTCGTGCGACGCGAAGTTTACGATAGTATCGGCGGCTTTCGCCCGATGCCGATTTTTGAAGACTTGGACATCGTTGGAAGAATCAAACGCGCAGGTCGTTTTGTTCACATAAACCTTCCGATCACAACTTCCTCAAGACGGTTTGAGAACCGTTCGTTTTTGTTTACATTTATGCGCTGGTCATTCTTTCAAGGATTATACTGGATGGGTTTTCCGCCCCGGGTTTTGGCGCGAATGTATAAACCGATCAGATAGCAGAACAAAACATGCTGACAAAATTTCTTGCGGTGGCAATTGGCGGTGCGCTCGGATCGGTTGCGCGTTATGCGCTCAATACGGTTTTTGCCTCGACACTTTTGCCGTTTCCCTTGGCAACATTTCTGATCAACGTTACAGGTTCATTCGCGATCGGTTTGGCTTTAAGTTTTGGTGCATCGCGAATTGCACACGACGATTTTTTGCGTCCGTTTTTAATAGTCGGTTTTCTCGGCGCTTACACGACTTTCTCAACTTTCGAATTCGAGACCTTCGAACTTATCAATACAAGAAATCTCGCTTTGGCGTTTCTTTATGTAAGTCTGAGTTTCGCCTTGGGTTTAATCGGCGTACTCGCCGGAACTGCTATCGGGAAGAGAATCTAGAGTGCTAGTGCATTTTGATTTTATTTGACGCAAAATACGCGTATGGAAATTGCATATTTACATCTAATAACGAATCACATTCCGATAATTGGCGTTCCATTCGCATTGTTTTTGCTGGCTCTCGGAGTTTGGCGAAAGAGCGATGAACTGAAAACGGCGAGTTTTCTGATTTTCGTTTTTCTGGGAATCGCAACGCTCAGCGTTTTTTTCTCGGGCAGAGGCGGTGAAGACTTCATTGAAAAGGTTGCAGGAGTTTCAGAAACGGCAATCGGGAACCACGAAGATTTCGCGATCTATGCGTTGATTTGTGTTGAAGTGATCGCCCTTTTTTCGCTATTCGCTATTCTTCGTTATCGCGGTTTTCGACTTCTGCGTTTCAAAAGCTCGAATGATAAACGGATGCTTGCAGGACTAGTTTCGGAAACTACGCTTTCAAATTATCCGGCTTGGGTAGTTCTATCGATTCTGGTTTTGTCTCTCTTGAGTACCGGACTTCTCGGCTATACCGGAAAGCTCGGTGGCGCAATTCGTCATTCCGAATTTTATTCTTCGAACCAAAAAGCGCCGCAAATTGAAACGCCGTCGGGTGCCGCAGAAGCAGAAGGCGACGATGACGATTAGCGAAAACGGAACTGCTGAACTTGGTCACTTATAGAGATTCGCGTGCGACTCGCACTCGACTTATAGCGTCAGACGTAGAATCCGCTAACGCCGTAAGGTGTCCCATTTTTCTTGCCTTTCGCGGTTCGATTTTTCCGTAAAGATGAAGTTTTACGTTTTCGTTTTCAAGTGCGCGCGCGAAATTAGGTTCGCGATCCAGCCATATATCGCCGAGCAAGTTCGCCATTGCGGCAGGTTTGAGTTGGGCGGTCGAGCCGAGCGGAAGACCACAGACCGCGCGAAGCTGTTGTTCGAACTGTGAAGTGACGCAAGCATCTATCGTAAGGTGTCCGGAATTGTGCGGACGCGGAGCGAGTTCATTGATCAAAAGTTTTTCATCTTTCGTCAGAAAGAACTCGACGCACATAACGCCAACGAGATCGAGGTTCTCCAAAACACTTCGCGCAATCTCGATTGCTTCGTCATAGATCTTCTTTGAAATATTTGCCGGCGCGAAACTCACATCGAGAATATGCTTCGAATGTGAATTCTCGAACACTCCATAGTTAACGCAATTTCCTTTTCGATCGCGCGCCGCTACCACCGAAACTTCCTTTTCGAAATCAATGAACTTTTCCAGAATTGCATCGGCGCCATCCAGCGACGCGAAGGCTTTTTCTATTTCACCAAACGCGGAAATCCGCGTCTGACCTTTTCCGTCGTAACCGAAACCGGCAGTTTTCAAAACGCAGGGCGCGCCAAATTCCGCAAAAACTTTTCGCAACTCTTCTTCGCTCGCGATTTTCTTGAATGGAGTTACCGGAAAATTGTTTGCCGATAGAAAAGCTTTTTCGCGAAGGCGATTTTGTGTGGTGTGTAAAATTTCGCCGCGCGGAAAAACATCTGCAGATTCTGCCGCTGCTTGAACAGTTTCAAATGGAACGTTTTCGAATTCGAAGGTGATTACATCGACCTCGCGCGCGAATTTGCGTACGGTGTCGAGGTCTTCGTAAGGCGAAACGATTTCTTTATCGGCAATTTGTCCGGTCGGCGTATCGGTTTCGGGAGAAAAAGTTTGCACGCGATAACCCAGCGTGCGCGCCGCGATCGCAAACATGCGTCCAAGCTGACCGCTGCCAAAAACGCCGATGGTTGAATTTGGAGGAATCATGAATTTTTCGCCACAAATTTGGAAGACAATTTCAACCACAGATAAACACAGATGGACGCAAATGAAAACAATTTACATCAGAAAACACTATCGGTGAATTTTTCGATCAGTGTTCATCTATGGCCATCTGTGGCTAATTTCTTCTTCAATCTTTCTTGCGTTGTTTCGTTCTGCAATTCGCGCAAAGCATCCGCGGCGATCCAACGCGCCGATTTTGAATCGAACTTCTGAATTTTCTTTGCCGTTTCGATCGCCATTTTGTTGAGCTTTAGGTTTCGTTTGCCTATTTGCCGAAGCGCCCAGTTCACAGCCTTCCTGATGAAATTTCTTTCGTCGTTTGCATGTTGCTCAATAATCGGAAGCAGTGCTGCGATTTTTTCATCCGAAGCTTTTTTGTCGTGAACGGTAAGCCATGCGATCAATGCGAAAGCCGCGCGTTTTTCGAATTCGTTTTTTCGTTTCGCCCAAAGGAAAATTTTCTCGTAAGCGAACGGAGTATAAGAAAACAGATGCCCGCAACAGGAATCGCAGATCGCCCAGTTGTCGAAATCTTTGACCCAGGTTTCCATCTGCCGCGCGGTCACTTGTTTCGGATCGTCGATGAGATATGCGAGCGCACGCGCATCGTGATTTCGCGTCTTCCAAAGTTCGCCTGCAAGCGCGTGATTTCTTCCGATTTCCTTTGCGAGTTTTTTCAGATCGGGCGCGGAAACGCCGAAAGCTTTTTTTGTAATGATTCCATAACGCGCCATTCCGGCGACGTTTTCCGCGCTTCCGAGTTTTTCGAGACGTTTGAGAATTTGTTCGACGTTCATGAAGAATAATTAGAGAGTTTTCATCACAGGATGAACGAATTTCGCGGAGAAACTTACGAAACAAAAAAGAAAAAAGCGGCTCACGCAAATATAGAGATCGATTTAAGCTCCGGAGGAGCGTCATGTTTGTAGAAACAAGATCACCAAAGACACTGAGCTCCGTAGGAGCGGCACATCATTCCGCCGCTTCAAATAAGTATCGTTTGTCATATTCCACATCAAACTTTCGCAATAATGTTTCGTACTCGTCACTAAACGTTTGTTTCGCGTGATGCGCCGGTTGATTCTCGATGTAGCCAATCACATCGTCCAACTGCGAACGCGAATACGAAAACGCGCCGAATCCTTCTTGCCAATAAAATTTACCTTTCACGAATTTCTTATTGTTGATAAATCGACTTGAGTTCGCTTTTATCTCCCCCATCAATTTTGAAAGTTCACAATTCGGTTTCAGCCCAATCAAAATGTGAATGTGATCTTCAATTCCGCCAATTGCGATTAGTTTTTGTTCATGATTCGAAATGATTCCGGCGATGTATTTATAAAGCTCTTCTTTCCATTCCGTTTTGATCAGACTTTGCCGACCTTGCACGGCAAAAACCACGTGGACGTAGATTTGAGAATACGTGTTTGCCATGTGAGCTTCTTCGTCCTTACGGAACTCAAAATCAAGATTCAATTGCGTTCTACAAACATTCCGCTCCTACGGAGCTCGAGATCAAAAATCAATCCCGTTCTACAAACATTCCGCTCCTACGGAGCTAAAACATTTTCTACCTGCTATTGATCACGAACAATTTGGTTCGACGATACCAAACTCATTTCTCCAAAATCATCTTCAACACATTCGCCGTTTGCGTTTTGCGAAATGCCTTTAATTTCTCTTTCAATTTCGGACGCGAATTCGCGAGGATTGAAACTGCTAGCAGCGCCGCATTTTTTGCGCCGGCGTCGCCGATGGCGAGCGTGCCCACGGGAATTCCCGGCGGCATCTGCCACATCGAAAGCACCGAATCAAAACCCGCGAGATATTTCGTAAGCATCGGAACTCCGAGCACCGGCAAGATCGTCTGCGCCGCCGTCATTCCCGGAAGATGCGCCGAGCCGCCCGCACCCGCGATGATCACTTCGATGCCGCGTTTTTCCGCAGACTTCGCAAAAGTCGCAAGTAAATCCGGCGTTCGATGCGCCGAAACGATTTTGCATTCGTGTGCGACGCCGAATTCGTTCAATGTATCCGAAGCGAGTTTCATCGTCTGCCAATCGGATTTGCTTCCCATGATTACAGAAACCAAAGGCTTCGAAGTTTTTCCGGCAGCGCTTTTGGTTTTCGGTTTTGTGGTTTTTGTTTTCTTTTTTTCTAAGGCTTTTTTCTTCATTGCGTTTTTTTATTCTTCTTTTTTGCGGCTTTCGCTAAATTTTCTTTCACACGACATTTGACGATCTTGGTAATCAAACCTATCGGCGCCGGTTGATCAATCGGAAACTGAATCGCGCCTTTGGAAGTTTTGTATTTCGAGAGATGCGATTTGAATTCTCTTACTCCCGAAGAAGTCGGATAAAACCCGATGTGATTTTTGTAGGCGGCGAAATAAACCAAAGGTCCATCGAGCTTATATGCGGGCATTCCGTAACTGATTGATTCTTCCGCCTTCGGCGCGGCTTTGCGAACCGTCGCGCGTATCGTGCGCAGAGTTTTCTGAACCTCCGAAGGAAAATCCGCGATGTAATCGTCTACTCTCTTATGAATTTTTTTCATTCGCATAACGCCACGAAATCAAACACACTTACTTCCTTCGCGTTTCTGCATTCGAATGTTTCAAACGCGCTTTTTCATAGCGCTAGATTAAACGGGAATTTGTGAAAATAAAAAAGGACGAAGCCGAAACTTCGCCCTAATCGAAAATCCGAAATCCAAAACCCAAAATCCTACTGTCCTTGTCCGAGCGAGTAACCCGGCTTGCCGTCGAAGTTGTAGAGATGTTCGGTTTTGATGAAATCAAGACCCGCATCATTGAAGCGCGAGAGCAAGTTGATGATTTGTTTGTGTGAAACCAACGCATTTTCCTTTTCGGACATAAATCTACATCGCCAATGATCGACGCAGAAGGTATCGGGCAATCCTTTCGGATAAACTTTCGTGCCGCGATTCGAAACCATTACGAGTTTCAAACCATCGCCATTAAGCTTCTCGATCTCTGCGCCAATCGCATTTCCCGCGCCATAAAATTCGCCATTCCACCAGCCGACGAAAACATCCACCCCTACGAGCTCTTTCTTCTGCGGTTCGCGAATCGAGTAAATCGGTTTTCTATCCGCTACGGCGATTTCTTCCGTCTTCTTATACTTGACCGCTTTGAGTGTTTCGGGTTTTTGTCCGATGCGCTTAACAACCGCGGCGGCAAATTCCTTTGTGCCGACTTTTTCCTTCGATGTACCTTCCTTGAAAATATCGTAAGTATGAATTCCATCTTCGATCGTGCGGAGCCAGGCATTATGCGCGAGCTCGGCAACGTCCGGTTGATTGATGTGGACGAGCATCAGAATCGCGCCCAAAAATAATCCCGAAGGATTCGCGAGATTCTGTCCTGCGCGGCGCGGCGCGCTTCCATGAATCGCTTCAAACATAGAGATGTGTTCGCCAATATTCGCCGAACCCGCTAAACCCACGGAACCCGCGATCTGCGCGGCTACGTCCGACAAAATGTCGCCATAAAGATTTTGCATTACGATCACATCAAAATTCTCGGGAGTATCCGCCATTTTTGCGGCGCCGATATCTACAATCCAATGGTCGGCTTCGATTCCCGGATATTCCGCGGCAATTTCATCGAAGACTTTATGAAACAGTCCATCGGTCTGTTTCATAATGTTGTCTTTCATAAACGCCGTGACTTTTTTCCGGTTGTTTTTCACCGCGTATTCAAAGGCATATCGGACGATCTTTTCGCAGCCCGGACGCGAAATCAGTTTTAGGCAAAGTTCGACCATATCGGTCTGCCGATACTCGATTCCGGCATAAGTATCTTCTTCGTTTTCGCGAACGATCACGAGATCCATCACCGGATGTTTCGTACGCACGAATGGATGATAGGAAACGCACGGACGGATATTCGCATAGAGTCCGAGTGTCTTGCGCACCGTAACATTAAGCGATTTGAAACCACCGCCCTGCGGAGTCGTGATCGGCGCTTTCAAGAAAACCTTGGTTCTGCGCAAGGAGTCCCAAGACTCGGGTGCGATGCCTGCAGAATTTCCGCTCAGATAAACTTTCTCGCCGATTTCGATCGTATCGATGTCAATTCTCGCGCCGGCTTCTTTGATAATGTGCAGCGTCGCTTCCATAATTTCCGGACCGATTCCGTCTCCGTGTGCGACTGTAATGGCTGTGTTTGACATAGATTTTTATGATGCCTCTTTCTGGATTTTGTCTCCTAAGTCTCGAAAAATATAAACGCAAAGAACGCGCGGCGCAATTGAGTGCCCGAAGTGTCGCCGCGAAGCTTGAAATGAATTAACGCTTAAACGCGTAACTCTAAAGCGGGTTCAAAGCGAATCAATCGCCTTCGCTAAAGCGAAATCAAACTCCGTGATGCCGCCGGCGTCGTGGGTCGTGATGTAGAACTCGGCGTAGCCCCAGCCGAAAGTAATATCCGGATGATGATCTATCTTGTCTGCAATTGCGCCGGCACGATTTACAAATTCCAGTGCTGAAGAAAAATTTTCAAACTTAAAACGCTTCGAGAGTTTTTCGTTGACGACTTTCCATTCGTTCAAATCTTTTAGATGAGTTTCGATTTCCCTCGGGTCAAGCTTCTTTCTTTGCACTTTTCTTTGCACCTCGCGCTTTGAGTTATACTTTGCCTTCGAGTATAGCGATTTCAGAGAGGTTTCCTAAGTTGTTGCAGCTTTTCCTAAAACTGTCGTTGGTAATTTTCGCGCTGTCTTTATTTGCCTGTAAGAGCGCGCAGAAACCGCTCGCGCCGCGTGAGGTCTTGAAGGCATATACCGTAGCCTTCAAGAAAAAAGACGCTGCGGGAATGAGAGAGTTTTTGACGGAGGCTTCCATTAAGACCGCAAAAGAAGAAGCCGCTGCTTCAGGAAAAACTACCGATGAAATTATTCTCGCAGAGTCTCTTTTGGATCAAACAAGAACGGAATACAAAATCCGCAATGAAATAATTGAAGAAGTGAGCGCCTCAATCGAACTGCAAGATTCATTCGGAACATGGATTACCGTTCCATTCGTAAAGGTCGATGGCGAATGGAAAATCGCTAAAGAAAAAATTGCGGAGATGTTTGATCAGAAAATAGACGAATCTAATCGAAAGCTAGACGAAATCATTAATCAGGGAAGATACTAATGAATCATCGCGCGCGAAAATTGATTTGTCTTTTATTTATTACCTGTTCCGGATTAATCCTATCCGCATGTGAATCTTCAAGCCTGAACAATTCACCTTCCGGAGCTCTGCAAAGTTTCATCTCTGCAAAGAAGAAAAAAGACCTAGTGGCAATCAAGAAAGCGCTTTCGCGTTCGTCGCTGCAGATGATTGAGAATGGAGCGCGCGCGCAGAATCTGACGCTCGATGAAGTCCTCATAAAGGATGAAGGAGTTCCGGTCGATTCTGCGCCGGAACTGCGCAACGAAAAAATCGAAGGCGATAAAGGAAGTATTGAAGTAAAAAATTCGGCAACCGGTGAATGGCATCGATTTCCCTTTGTAAAAGAAGAGGGTGTCTGGAAGTTTGCCTTGGACGAATATATGAACGATTTGATGCAGAAATTATCCGAGCAACTGAGATCGAATCCTTCGCCGCAATCGGCGAATTCCGCAGCAAACAAATAAAACCTTCGGGAGAAATCTTTAGTGGTAAATATCAAACCATTTCGCGCGCTTCGACCTGACCCGAAATTAGCACGTGAAATTTCCTGTGTGCCTTACGATGTGATCAGCGAATCGGAAGCCGCCGATGAAATTCGCAGAAATCCGAAATCCTTCTTGCGCATAACCCGCGCCGAAGGTGAATGCGCCGCGGGGGAAGATGCAATTTCGCGTGGGAAAGAGAATCTCGAGACTTTTTTGCGCGAAGGAATTCTTGCGCAAGACGAAGATGAAGCAATTTTTATTTACCGGCTCATTAAAGACGGAAGATCGCAAAGCGGAATCATCGCGTGCTGCGCGATTGATGATTACGACCAAGGGAAAATAAAAAAACACGAAAAAACGCGTCCTGAAAAAGTGGAAGACCG
>DAITAB010000001.1:19491-29774 GCA_036824525.1 Pyrinomonadaceae bacterium | reverse complement strand
CGCGATGCTAATCCGAAACACATGGGTGATGAAGACTACAACTTCGTTTTCGCGGGAATTTTCCCCGACGATGAATTGAAAATACTTCCCTACAATCGAGTCGTAAAGGATTTGAATGGAATAACGGAAGTGGAGTTTTTCGAGCGTGCGGCGGAGTCTTTCGTTATAACACCGACCGAAAACGCTTCTCCTGAAAATCCGAATGAGTTTTGTGTTTACCTTTCCGGTAAATGGTTTAAGTTACGATTTAATCTCCAATTCTTTCGCGCGCCTGATCCAATCGATGCGCTCGATGTGACGATTTTGCAGACCTACATTTTGCAACCGATTTTGGCGATTAATGATGTGCGGACGGACAAGCGTATCGATTTTGTTGGTGGTATTCGAGGAACGAAAGAACTCGAACGCCTTGTCGATTCCGGCGAATTCAAGATCGCGTTTTCAATGTTTCCAACCTCGCTCGAAGAAATGTTAACCATCTCCGATCGCGGTGAAGTGATGCCGCCAAAGTCCACCTGGTTCGAGCCGAAACTTCGCGATGGATTGTTGGTACATCTTATATAAAAATGTTGGAGACTGCGCGATTAATAATCCGACCTTTTACGCTCGATGATTTAGAAACGCTCATTGAACTTCGTTCGGACGAAGAGGTAATGAAATATCTAGGTGGCGCGCAGATGAAATCGCGGGAGCTTTGCGAAAGGCGATTGCAATTTTACGTTGAGTGTGATGAAAAACTCGGTTATGGAATGTCGCTGATGTACTTAAAAAGTTCCGGTGAACTGGTGGGTTGGAGTGGGCTTCAACCTCTCGAAGATACCGGCGAAACCGAAGTCGGTTACGCGCTAAAGAAAACATTTTGGCGACAAGGTCTCGGTTTTGAATGTGCGAAAGCCTGGTTGACTTACGGCTTCAATAATCTCGGACTTAAAAGAATCGTTGCTATCACGGTTCCTCAAAATTTGGGTTCGCGCCGGATTATGGAAAAGCTCGGAATGACATACGAAAAAACCGAGGAGTTTCGCGGAATGGAATGCGTTGTTTACGCAATTTCCCGTAATCAGTTTGAGTTGTGATTCGAGATGGAGAGAGATATTGCAAAAACAATTTTCGCAGCCGTTTTGAGTCTGTACTTTTTATGGTGTGCCTGGGATCCTGCGAATGCGGTATTTTTGCATCTCGTGCATACACCGATTCACGAAGCGGGACATGTATTCTTCCGAATCTTGGGAGAATTCATGGGCATCGCCGGTGGTTCGATAATGCAGGTACTCGTGCCGATAGTTTTCTTCGGTTATTTTCTTTTTCAAGGGAAAAAATTCTCGGCTTCGGTAGTGCTCTTTTGGGTCGGACAGAGTCTTACCGATGTATATGTATATGCGAATGATGCTGCAGTAATGCAGCTTCCGCTCTTGAGTGGAGTTACTGGAAGCGAAGGCGGTTTTCATGACTGGAACTATCTTCTGACTGAAACAAATTTGCTTTCGCATACGACATTAATTGCAAAAATCATA
This sequence comes from Pyrinomonadaceae bacterium, assembly GCA_036824525.1. Taxonomy (GTDB): domain Bacteria; phylum Acidobacteriota; class Blastocatellia; order Pyrinomonadales; family Pyrinomonadaceae; genus DAITAB01. The sequence goes on along the minus strand of DAITAB010000001.1, from coordinate 28,260 downwards.
CGCGCCTCCGGAACGCTTCTGATTTTTGCGGCAATAGCAGGATCATTCTTCTTTGCCACAAAAGATGAGAGCATTCTTCCGGAAATGGAAGATTTATGAATCGCGAAGTTTCGCTGAAGGTTTTTTTCGGATCGGAGCGAACGAAATGATGGAGAAATTATGAGTATTATTTCAAAGCTGATTTTGGCAGTCTTGATTTTTATTTGTGTGACTACAGTGCCGGCGCAAAGCGATCCGGCGAAAGCTAAGTTTGCGAATTTCGATGGCAACAGGATTTTCTACACCAATCACGGCAAAGGAAAAGAGGCGATCGTTTTTGTTCATGGCTGGAGTGGTCATTCCGAATTTTGGAGCGGGCAGATGTCCGCTTTTCCAAATTATCATTTGATTGCGCTCGATTTGATCGGACACGGAAAAAGCGATAAGCCGAAGGCGAATTACACGATGGAATATTTCGCAAAATCGGTTGATGCGGTAATGCGGAAAGCGAAGGTAAAACGCGCGGTTCTCGTCGGACACAGTATGGGAACACCGGTGATTCGCCAGTTTTACCGTCTATATCCCGAGAAAGTTTTGGGTCTTGTTATTGTTGATGGCGCGCTTCGTCCGTATGCGCCGCGCGTCCAGATGGAACAATTCATCGCGCCCCTTCGAAAAGACTTCAAAAAGTCGGCTCCGGCATTTATTGAAGGAATGTTAGCGCCGATCAAGGACCAATCGCTGAAAAATAAGATTCGCGAGACGATGCTCTCCGCTGCCGACTATGTGGCGATAAGCGCTTGGGATGGAATGGCGGATGATTCGATTTGGACGAACGACGCAATAAACGTTCCGGTTCTAGCATGGATGGCTGAATCGCCTTTTTGGGCGCCGGACACGAAATCGTTTTACGAATCAATCGCACCTAAAATGGATTTCCGAATGATGAAAGACGTAAGCCATTTTCTGACGTTGGAAAAGCCAAAGGAATTTAATGATGCATTGGGCAGCTTCATTTCGAAAAATAATTTACTCAAATAAAAATGCTAACTCTCATTACAGGTGCATCGAGCGGAATCGGCGAGGCGTTCGCACAAAGACTCGCCAAGGAAAAACACGACTTGATTTTGGTTGCGCGTTCGGAGGAAAAGCTGCGTAAGCTCTGCGATGAGTTGAAAGCAAAACACGGAATCGAAGCAAATTTCGTTGCCGCGGATCTGCTTGATGCCGAAGCCGATAAACGTCTTTTTGAAGAAATTCAGCGACGCGGTCTCGAAATCGATTGTCTTATCAATAATGCCGGATTCGGTTCAATGGGTGATTTCGTTCACCTCAATTTGGAGCGCGAGCTCGAAATGATCGGCTTAAACATTATGGCGCTCGTAGCGCTTACGCATCGGTTTCTTCCGGGAATGCGCCGGCGGAAACGTGGAATAATTATCAACGTTTCTTCGGCTGCGAGTTTTCAACCGCTTCCCTATATGGCTACTTATGCCGCTACGAAAGCATTCGTTACTTCGTTTTCGGAAGCACTTTCGGAAGAAAATCGCGCACATGGAATTCAGATTCTGAATTTGTGTCCGGGAGCCACTGAAACGAAATTCTTTGAGAATGCTCTTATAAAAGATCCGCTAAAAATAAAAGGAATGCAGACTGCGGAGGAAGTTGTTGAAGCTGCGATGCGAGGTATTGCGCGAAGAAAATCGCGTGTGATTTCGGGTTGGATAAACTTCGCCTCGGCAACTATTGTAAACGTAATTCCCAATCGGCTGATTACAAAAGTTGTTGGTAGCGCGCTGCGTACGAAGTTATCAAAGAAGTCGAATTAGTTTTTTCTATTCGTGCTATCGCCGCTGAGTAATAGAATGTCGAAAACAAAACTTTCATCCGAGAGAATTTTCAATTTCAGTGCCGGACCTTCGGCGCTTCCGCTCGAAGTTTTGGAAGAAGCTCAACGCGAGCTGCTTTCTCTGGGCGGAATTGGAATGTCCGTGCTGGAAATTTCGCATCGTTCGAAACAATTCACTTCAATCATTGAGAGCGCGGAGAAAAACGTCCGCGAACTTCTCAGCGTTCCCGAAAATTATCAGGTCCTTTTTCTGCAAGGCGGCGCGAGTTTGCAGTTTGCGATGGTGCCTCTGAATTTTCTCAAAAGTTCAGCGGACTACATCACGACCGGCGCTTGGGGACAAAAAGCGATCAGAGAAGCGCGCCGACGCGGAAACGTGAATCCGATTTTTTCCGCCGAAGCGGATGGTTTCAAACTTGCGCCGCGCGAATCCGCGCTCCGTTTTTCGTCGGAAACTGATTATGTTCACTACGTTTCAAATGAAACGATCCAAGGTGTCGAATTTAAATATGATTTAGATGCCGGAGGCATTCCGGTTGTCTGCGATGCGTCGTCGAATATTTTGTCGAAACCGATTGACGTTTCGAAATACGCCCTCATCTATGCGGGTGCGCAAAAAAACATCGGATCTTCCGGCGTGACATTGGTCATTATTCGCGACGATATGCTCGAGAAAATTCCCGCGAATCAATTCGCGATGCTCGATTACAGACACTTCGCGGAAAATAAGTCGCTTCCGAATACACCAAATACCTGGGGAATTTATCTCGTCGATCTCGTTTGTAAATGGATTAAAAGACGCGGCGGGCTTCCCGCGATGAAACAATTCAATGAAGAGAAGGCGAAGATTCTTTACGCTGCGATTGATTCAAGCGATGGCTATTATCGCGGACATGCCGAGCGCGATTCGCGTTCGGTGATGAATGTTACTTTTCGGCTTCCGTCCGAACTACTTGAAAATAAGTTTTGCACCGAAGCAGCCGAAGCCGGTCTGGATGGTCTTAAAGGTCACAAAACTTTCGGCGGGATTCGCGCCTCAATCTACAATGCCTGTCCGCGCGAAAGTGTAGAAGCCTTGATCGACTTTATGAAGCATTTTGCAGAGAAAAACGGTTAGGCGAATTTATCAAAACCCTTTGTCAGAAAAATTTTTTACCAATTTCGATTCCTGAATTCTAAAGGCTCTCGAGCGCAACATCTTGTCGGCTGGCGATCGCACATAGTGTCTCTTTTACCGTAGCAAGATTTTTGAAGCCGGGAAATTCCTGCACCCGCTTTGAGATTTTCTCCTCAATCCACATCAATCCTTCCTCGCCGCTAAAAAGAACTCGTATCGGATACTGCGCTTCGCTGGCGGTCTTGGCGCCTTGTCCGACCGGCAACCAAAATTTTCGAACCAAGAAACGCGCAAGCTTTTGTGCAAGATCTGAACGACGCAATTCCAGCTTCGCAACACTCGAATAAAACTGCGCATGTGTGGATTCCTCACGAATAATCGCGCGGAGAATGATGTCCAAAACAGGATGATCGGCAAGCATCATTAATCGACGATAAGCCTGCATCGCCGAAATTTCGTTTATTGCGCCAAAAGTCATATGCGTTGCCGTAAACCTTCTTCCGATCAAATTTGTTAGCGAAGTTATCAGTTGCGTGTTGATTTCATAGCCGCGGGAAACTCCTTCGCGAACTTTCCGCATCCATTTTTCTTCGGTCGGATATCCGGCTTCATTAAGAAAGCGATTCAAAACCTCGCCATGTGTAATTTCTTCTACGCCCCAACGTTCCATGAATTTACTAATCACTGGATCTCGACCGGTAGGTGTGCGTTTTAGTTCCTGGTGGTACATGTCTGTGAGAACTTCCACATCGCGCATATACAAAATCACACGAACGAATTTCGGATCAAGAGGATAATTCTTCACGTCATTCCATGGAATGCCGTCAATAAATTCCTTGGTCAAAGTCCGCGGATTTCCTTCGTACCAATTCAATACGTCTTCTTTAGACTCGAAAGTCACCTTTAAAATTCCTCCGAATTAAACAGATTAAACGTCGTAATCGTCAGAAAACTCAAATTCATCTGCGCCAATAGATACCGGACAACAAGTTTGCGCCCGTTTCCACAAAACTCCAAAAACAACTCTTTTGGATACTTTAGCGATTTTCGCACGGAATTTGAAGAGTGTTATTATTTCAACTCAAGAAAAATCCTCGAGGTGAAAATGAAGCTATTTATTTCAACTATTCTCTTTACATTATTTGCGGCTTATTTCGCTATCGGACAAAACGCGAACTCCGCTACGGCGAATCCAAAGAATGAGCTACGCGTTTCGGGCGAAAAGCACCTTCGAAACATTAAACAATTAACTTTTGGCGGCGAAAACGCCGAAGCGTATTTTTCATCGGACGGAAAACAGCTCAGCTTTCAATCGAAACGAGACGGTCAAGCCTGCGATCAAATTTATACGATGAACATTGATGGTTCTAACGTGAGAATGATTTCCAACGGTGAAGGTCGAACGACCTGTTCCTATTTTTTGAAGGGCGGGAAAAAAGTTATTTATGCCTCAACTTTCAAAGGCGGAAAATCGTGTCCGCCGAATCCCGATTATTCAAAAGGTTATGTGTGGGCGATCTATCCCGACTACGATATTTATGTTGCCAACTCGGATGGAACAAAGATCAAACCATTGACGACGACGAAGGGTTACGATGCGGAGGCAACCGTCTCACCTGACGGCAAAAAGATCATCTTTACTTCCGAGCGCGATGGCGATCTGGAACTGTACTCGATGGACAAAAATGGAAAGAATGTAAAACGCCTGACCAATGAACCTGGTTACGACGGTGGCGCTTTTTTTTCGCCCGATGGAAAAATGATCGTCTATCGAGGTTCGCACCCGACTGATCAGGCTTTGATTAAGCGCGACCAAGAACTTCTTGCTCAGCATCTGATCGTGCCGACGGTTTTCGAAGTTTGGGTGATGAACGCGGATGGTTCGAACAAGCGCCAAGTGACAAAATTAAACACCGCTAGCTTTGCCCCGTTTTTCACTCCGGACGGAAAACGAATAATCTTTTGTACAAACTATTTCGCCACCGATCCACGCAAACGAAATTTCGATCTGGCGCTGATCAATATCGACGGAACCGGTTTGGAACGCGTTACGTTTAATGAAACTTTCGATGGCTTCCCGATGTTTTCACCGGACGGAAAAAAACTCGTGTTCGCATCGAATCGCAACGCGAAAGTTCAGGGCGATACCAATATTTTTATCGCGGATTGGGTTGAGTAGGGGTTTTCCGTAATCAATAGGTTTAAATCAAAGTTGTGTCGTTTGGTCGCCTTCGGCGAGTCGCTTTTTATGATGAAGAAAAAACATTTATTCCATTTCTTTTTTCTACTTATATTCGCTCTAAACGTTTCGGCGCAGACTGCAACGCAGATCGCGAAACAGGATCCGGTCGAGCAACGGCTTCGTGTTTACGTAAATTATCTTGCGTCGGACAAACTTGAAGGTCGCCGCACCGGAGAAAAAGGCGCGACCTTTTCTGCCGGATACATTTCAAATCTTTTCAGTAAGTTCAAGCTTAAACCCGGAACAACTTCGGCAAAAAAGCGGACAAATTATCTGCAGTCTTTTCCTTATGTAACCGGTGTCGAATTAGGAAAGAACAATGAGTTTCATCTCGATATTACAAAGCTTGACGGCGAACGAATGCGGTTTACAAATATGCTTCCGGTTCGCGTGCTTGGAGCATCGCCGAATTCCGTAGTAGAAGATTCGCCAGTCGTTTTTGCAGGCTTCGGAATCACCGCTCAAGATCGCGCTTTTGATGATTACAAGAATATTGATGTAAAAAACAAAACCGTCCTCGCATTCGACGGCAATCCCGAATACAAAGATCCAAAAAGTTCATTTTCGCGTTTTTCGATTTACACAAAAGCGAAGCTTGCGAAAGACAATGGCGCACGCGCTTTACTCTTGATTTCGCTTGAAAATAATTTCGACGACGAAAAACTTACGAAACTCACTTACGACCCGACCCTCGGCGAACTCGCCATTCCTACTTTTATTATTTCGCGGAACACCGCCGCGAATATGCTCGGCACGTCGGAAGATCGTCTCAACGATTTCGCGATGTTTGCGAGTATGAAAAAAGATTCGCCCGGCGCTCAGATAAATTTTCCCGCGATTCCAAACTCAGTAATTAGCTTCAAGGTCGATGTCGTAAAGAAAAAAGCGGAGGCTTACAACGTTGTAGGAACGATTGATGGAACCGATCCGATTTTGAAAAATGAAGCGATCGTAATCGGCGCGCATTATGATCATCTCGGTTTTGGCGGACAAGGAAGTCTCGCAATCAACTCAAAAGAAATTCACCACGGCGCAGACGATAATGCGTCCGGAACAGCTGCGCTGATCGAGCTTGCGAAGTATTTTTCGTCCGTAAGAAAAAATAAACGCACGTTAATTTTCATCGCTTTCAGTGGTGAAGAAGAAGGTCTTCTCGGATCGAAGTTTTATGTAAACAACCCGGTAGCTCCACTCGAAAAAACGATCGCCATGATCAATATGGATATGATCGGGCGGCTTCGCGAAAACAAATTAACTGTCGGCGGAATTGGTACGGCGAGTGAATGGCGAACGATGATCACCCCACAGAAATTCGTGCCCGTATCGCTCGAAGCGATGAAACCGGCAGGAGCGATGTTAAATCTTCAGCTCAGCGAAGATGGCTTCGGTCCTTCGGATCATTCGTCGTTTTACGGAAAGCAAATTCCCGTGTTGTTCTTCTTTACCGGCTCTCATGAGGACTATCACAAACCTTCGGATACTTCCGAAAAAATCAATTTTGCGGGATTGCAGATGGTGATGAATTTGGTCAAAGGTTTGGTCGTGGAGATCGACTCGACGGAAAAACGTCCGACTTACACCGTTGCAAAAAGTTCCGGCGGCGGTGACGGACGTAGAAGTTTTGCTGTTACGCTCGGCGTCGTTCCCGGATATGGCGACAGCAATGATGGAATGTTGCTCGATGGAGTTCGCGATGGCGGAGCTGCGTCTCAAGCGGGACTAAAAGCCGGCGACAAAATCATTAAGCTTGCCGGGAAAGATGTGAGAAATGTTTCCGACTACACAACGATCCTCGGCGAATTAAAAGCCGATGTTGAATACGAAGTTGTCGTAATTCGAGGAAAAGAACAACTAACTTTAAAAGTGAAACCTGCCGCTCGAAAATGACTTTTTGTCATTGCCGAGAAGCTTCTCCATTAACGAAAAAGGCGGAAGGAATTGAATTTGATCAATATCTTTCCGCCATAACAGTTTTTATTCTAGTTGGTACTACCAGCGACGCTCTCGATAGCCGCCGCCGCCGCCGCCGCCACCGCGTCCGCCGCGTCCGCCGCCGCCACCGCCGCGCTCTTCGCGTGGGCGAGCTTCATTCACGACGATGTTTCGTCCCTCGAAATCTGTTCCGTTGAACTTTTCAATCGCTGCTGCGGCATCTTCCTGAGTTGCCATTTCGACAAATCCAAAACCGCGCGACCGACCGGTATCTCGATCCTGAACAATATTTGCCGATTCAACACTTCCCGCTTGGGAAAAATGCGAACGCAAATCTTCGTCCGAAACCGAAAAAGACAAGTTTCCTACATAAAGTTTTACACTCATTTTGTTTCTCTTCCTCTGATAACTATGGAAGCAAAAAGGAAGGGGCGAAAGAAAATTAGCTGTTTGAGATTCTTTCTTCGTTAGAGCGACGCGCCCAACCTGTCACGAACAAATACACGGGACTGCTTCAACTATGAATTGAACTCTCTGACCGAACCGAAACCGTCGCTAAATCCATCGAATACGGGCGCATCTTCCAGAGACACTATGAGAGTAAACGCGCATAGTATGGACGGTTTCACGATTGAAGGCAAGAGTTAAGAGGCTGTCGCTATTTGACGGTTGGCGGATGCGAGACTTTGGTGCGCAGCGTGATTCCTTCCTGTCCGATCAGGAAAATTCGTCGCGCGTCGTAAGTTGAAGTATTTGTTGGGAAATAGTTGAGTAAATAACGGTTTTTACGAAGCTCGTCGCAAATCGCTTTTGCTGCCGTTTGCGACTCATCAAATGAAAACGAAACTCCGCCGGTGCCCTCGGTCAATTGCGTAATAACATCTACGGCTTTTGGTTGATTTCTACGAAAAGCGCCGCCCGTCCGATCCGGAAGTTGCAACGCGTAAACCGTTATATTCGATTTTTGAAGATCTCCCAAAATCTTCTCAAACGGTGTTTTGCTTCCACGATCCAATCCGTCGCCAATCAAAACGACTACGCATTTTCGATTGCCGGGCATCAGCGGCAAAAGGACGTCGTTTTGCACCGCGCTCAGGGCATCAAATAAAAACGGATTCCCTTTCTTTCTAAACAAAGCGACTGCCGTTTCGATTTTCTTTGCGTCGTCAGTCCATTCCTGAATAATTTCGGCTTTTTCGTCGTAACCTACGACAAAAAGCTGATCGCCTTCGTAAATCTCGTAAGCGAATTCCTTTACCGCTTCTTGCAGTTTCTCGATATCTGCGCGAACCGTCTGTGAATTGTCCACCAGCAAGACTATTTTCGAAGGAGTTGGATCATAAGTGAAATTCTTTATCTTTTGTTCGATTCCATTTTCGTAGAGGAAAAGATCCTGAACCCGGATCGGCGCGTTGGATTTGTCAGTGCGGAAGCCGACGACACTGAGAACGCTTCCGCCTTCATCGGTCACTCTCACGTTTTTGCGGGACTGCGCCTCGGCGCCTGCAAAAACTGCAAGTGCTATGACTACTGCGCCAAATTCTTTGACCCGCCAAATCTTCATTTCGCCTTCTTTTCGTCTTTGGAAGAACTTTTTTTACTCTCTTCTTTTGGCTTTGATGCGGTTTCCGTCGAAGTGGTTGATTTTAC
>DAITAB010000001.1:0-19391 GCA_036824525.1 Pyrinomonadaceae bacterium | reverse complement strand
TTATTTTCGCGCTGACGATTATTTTCGCATCGGTATTCTCTGAGACGACGAAGGCGAGCGATGACGCAGTGTCTTTTGTCGACTTAAATAAATACTCCGGAAATTGGTACGAGATCGCCCGTTACCCGAATCGCTTTCAGAAACAGTGCGTTGGAAACACGACGGCGAATTACCGTCTGAAACAAAACGGCGACATTGAAGTTATCAACCGCTGTAAGAAAAAAGACGGTTCATACGATGATGCTACGGGAAAAGCGAAAGTCGTAGATAAAACTTCAAACGCAAAACTGAAGGTTTCATTCTTCTGGGTTTTTTATGCGCCCTACTGGATTATAGATCTCGATCCGAATTACAAATGGGCAGTCATAGGACATCCGAAGAAAAGTTATTGTTGGATTCTGAGCCGCACGCCGCAGCTGGACGAGCGAACCTATCAAGGAATTTTGAAGCGTCTCGAAGCGAAAGGTTATGACACCGCGAAATTAATTAAGACGCCGCAGAACTAAAGGAAAATCGGCTCATTTGCTCATCGCGGCACTGAGCCGATTCCATTCTTCGAGGTATCTAAGGAGATGTTTTCTCTCAGGCTTCTTGGATTCTTCTTCGAGCAACACGCGCATCTGTTTTTCTTCGGCTTCATAATTTTCTAACGTAAGAAATCCGCCGAAGTAAGCGATGCGCAACCAAAGAAGATATGTTGTGATCGCATCGAACTCGTTGTAGTCAACTATTTTTTTGTATTCGCCTTGCAGCCAAAATTGCGCCACACCTTCGCCCGTGCTTTCGAACTTTCCGGGAATTCCGCAAGCGGTCGCGATTTCGTTCAGGCTCGGCGTTGACTTTCCGCCACCGACGATTTTCATCAGATCGATTGTTGATTCGCTAAAATCCGAAAAGTAATCCGCGCCTTCCCAGGGTTTATTCGGACGCATCGCAAAATCCGTTGCCTGAACCCGATTAACGATGGCGCGTTGGACGATAATTTTCAGATCAGCGGAAATGAGATTGTATCCGACGAGTTGCGGTAAACCTTTCTTTCGTGAAAATCCGTGGAGAAATCTTTCGATCAATTCTTTTTCGGATAAAACACCCGCCGAATAATCCGGTATCGAATGAATCTTCAACTGCACTTCGCCATTTACAACTTCGCGAATTACCGCCGCGATCGAAACGACACGGCAAACCGTCGTCTTCAAATAAGGCATCGGATTCGCTTCGGTCGCGCCGCCGGCACTCCACATCTCGTTCATCACTTCTAAATCCGAAGCTTCGGCGGGAAGTTTATAGAGAACTTTTCCGAGTTGAACATCGGGAATCCATTCAACATCGAAAATCCAGATCTTATCGTGAACGTCTTTAAACATTTGATTCTTGATGAAGAACTAAGCGTGTTGCGCTGAGTCTTGTCCGGTTTCGTGTTCGGCTAAGAATCTTTCGGCATCGATTGCCGCCATACAACCCGTTCCGGCAGCGGTTATGGCTTGTCGGTAATAGAAATCTTGCGCGTCACCGCAAGCGAAAACGCCTTCGATGTTTGTCTTCATCGTGCGTCCTTCGGTTTTGATGTAACCGACATCATTCATATCGAGAACGCCTTTGAAAAGTTTCGTGTTCGGTTCATGACCAATCGCGACAAAAACTCCCTCGCAGGGAAAAACGCTTTCCTCTTTCGTCTGATTATTGAAAATTCTTATTCCGGTAACGCCAGTTTCTTTGGTGCCGAGAATTTCTTTTATTTCAGTGTTCCAAAGAAATTCGATCTTTTCATTGGCGAGCGCACGGTCTTGCATTATCCTCGAAGCGCGAAGTGAATCGCGACGATGAACAACCGTTACCTTCGAAGCGAACCGCGTCAGAAATGTCGCTTCTTCCATAGCGGTGTCGCCACCGCCCGCAACTACTACGTTTTTCCCACGAAAGAAAAACCCATCGCAGGTTGCACACGCGGAAACGCCGTTTCCTCCCAAGCCTTCCGGAACCGGTGCTTCGCCCGGAATTCCCAACCATTTCGCGGAAGCGCCGGTCGAAACAATCAATGTATCGGCTTTCACAATGGTCGTTATCTCACCGCTGTCTTCGCTTGATTTTCCGTAGAGTGTAAATGGACGCTGAGACAAATCCACTTTGTCGATCCAGATATTTAAAAACTCCGTGCCGAATCTCTCGGCTTGCGCGCGAAACTCCGTCATTAATTCCGGTCCCATTATTCCTTTTGCGAATCCCGGATAATTTTCAACATCGGTCGTGATCGTCAACTGTCCGCCGGGTTGCGGTCCATCAATAACTAACGGAGCAAGTTGGGCGCGCCCGGCATAGATCGCGGCGGTTAGTCCGGCGGGACCGGAACCGAGGATGACAACTTTGCGTTGGATTTCTTTTGTTGACATAAATCGTTGCTCAAAAATTCACAATTAATATTGGCACAGTATAGCCATCGTAAGACGTATTCGTCGAATCAGTTAAGGAAAGCGGAAGTCTTTTTTATTTGCGCGCTTTTTTGCTAGACTCTGCACGTGTTTTAAGAAACGAGAGACTTCACGTCCGAAGTGACAATGGCAACCATCTTACAGTCTCAGTACGAAGAGAAACGATTTGCGCTGCGGATGGCGCTGCGTCTGCCGATCGTCGTATCAGGGCGCGCCGATGATGGCGCCGCATGGAGCGAGCCATGCGAAACGGACGATATTTCAACTACCGGTGTGCTTTTTCATTTAAATCAAAAAGTAAAATCGGGTGAAGTGCTTTATGTCCGCTCGCATCGTCCGGATGGAGTTCCGGTGGAAGTGAAGGCGAGTGTGATTCGAATCTCTCCGGCAATCTACGGAACGGCACGGGTCGGAGTAACTGTATTGGAGCCGGTGGAAAACTGGATGCGGTTTTTTGTGGCGTGGATTGCCGATGACCAGTCAGTCACCGAAGAAGAAAAATAGAATTCGGGCGCTTTAGAAACACTCCGAAAGCTTCATAAAAACAAATCATGTCTAAATACGAAAATATCGCGTACGAAAAACGCGGAGCGGTTGCAGTAATCACGATAAATCGTCCCGACAAACTGAACGCGTTGAATTCGAAGGTTCACGCCGAAGGCATCGCGCTGTTTGATGAACTGAAAAATGATTCTAGCGTTCGGGTTGTTGTAATCACCGGTGCGGGCGCGAAATCGTTTGTCGCCGGGGCAGATATAAGCGAATTCGCGGGTAAGACTTCAGTTATGCAACGCGAAACGATGAACTCGCGTTCGCTTTTCAATTCGATTGACGCTTTTCCAAAACCGGTTATCGCAATGATCAATGGATTTTGTCTCGGCGGCGGTTGCGAGCTCGCGCTCGCATGCGATCTGAGAGTCGCGAGTGACAACGCAAAATTCGGTCAACCGGAAATCAATCTCGGAATAATTCCCGGCGGCGGCGGAACGCAGCGACTTACGCGACTTATAGGCGAAGGAAAATCCATGGAGATGATTTTGACCGGCGATATGTTTGACGCAAAAACCGCCCGCGATGTCGGTTTGGTGAATTACGTTTATCCGCAAGCCGAACTCGAAACGAAAACCATGGAACTCGCAAACAAAATCGCCGAGAAAGCGCCGATCGCTTTGCAACTCGCAAAGGAAGCGGTGAAGCTCGCCGCGCGAACAAACCTCGACGAAGGTTTGCGACGCGAAGTCGATCTTTTTGCGATTTGTTTTTCGACCGAAGATAAAGAAGAAGGTGTAAAAGCTTTTCTCGAAAAGCGAAAACCTGTATTCAAAGGAAAGTAGCGAACGGGTGATTAGTACGTTGTAACTGGTAATTGGTCTTTGATTTCTCAATTGCCACGAGCTTTAGCTCGTGGGCTAAGTTGGAAAAACAAAACCGAGCCCGCTTTAGCGGACGAAAGAGTCTCTCCGACAAAAACTGTGCGACGCTTTCAGCGTCGGAATATTTTTTCTACCAAACCAGGCGTGTCGCTCGCTGACGCTCGCTCACACCTGGCTATTTTCTTTGTCGCCTTCAGCGACAACGTCCATTTCGTCATTCAACAATGGCACCTTTAATCTGTGACTTGGATTTTTCGACTCCGAACTCTAAACTTAAGTCTCTCGGGGTCGTAGCTCAGCTGGGAGAGCGCATGACTGGCAGTCATGAGGTCAGGGGTTCGATCCCCCTCGACTCCACCAACTTTTTTAGAGGCAAGCAAGACGCTTGCCTTTTCTTTTGGATGCCACGTCATTAATTTGTAATCTGTGAACACAAACTTCGAAAAATTGCGAAACGATAAGTGGTTTTCTGCGCCGTTATGGATTTCTGTCGCGCTTGTTTTTATCCTTAGCGCGATCGGGCTACAACTGCAGGGTAGAATCTGGTGGTGTGCGAATGATTCCTACACGCTTTGGTCGGGCGACATTTGGGGCAGGCACAACTCACAACACCTTTTCGATCCATATACATTCACCCACATTCTGCACGGCTTCTTGTATTGCGCGCTGACGGCAATCTTCCTGCGTCGCTTGCCGATAGCTTGGAGATTTTTCGTCGCGCTCACGATCGGCGCCGCATGGGAATTGCTCGAAAATTCGGTTGCGGTGATTGAAAGATACCGCGCGGTTACGATCTCGCTCGATTACTTCGGCGATTCGATCGCAAATTCGCTGATGGATATTTTTAGCTGCGGAGTTGGATGTATCATCGCGCACAAATTGGGTTGGTGGCGCGGAATTTTATATTTTCTTTTGACAGAAATTCTCTTGCTCGTTTGGATTCGCGACAGCCTGATCGTAAACATCATCATGCTCGTATATCCGATCGAAGCAGTCAAGAATTGGCAGTTGCCGCACTAATCTTCAGCGTTCGCCGCGTGCGGTTTCGACCTGTGTTTCCAAATCAACGGTGAGTTTTTTCACGGTCGGTTGATCGAAAGTTTCAATCCAGCGCAGAGATTCATCTAGCACGCGATGCTGATATTGTTTCCAATTCGGCTTGCCGGCAACGCAACCATATTCGCCATCATAGAAAGCTACGCGCGGAGGTCGCACTCGATCAACAATAGCTCGTTCGACGGCGATCATCATCGTAGGAATTCCGGAAATCTCAATTGCACGCGCGAGGATTCCGGCAGTCTGATGACACAATTTTGAAGCCGGAATAATTAACGCTGCCTGGACTTCATGGCGTTGAATTCTCTCAACGAGTTTCGGCGCCAATTCTACCGCGACGCCCGCCGCATTCGGAATAAATCCATTCAAACTCCACCAAACCGGATTAAGTTTTCCGATCACGCCGTTTTCCTGGTATTCGAGAAGTCTGTCAACGGGAACCTGCGCGTTTCGATCGCGTTTTACATCCGTCGGATCATAACCGCGCGCCGCAAAACTCAAATCCGATGCTTCGACCTCTACCGGTATCTCGCGGAAACTAAGATCGCCTTCGGGTAAATCCGTTTCAAAAGCGGTAGTACCCGTAATGAAACTACCGGCGGTTGAAATCAACGCGAGATTGAGCATCGGCAATGCTCTCCGCACGGGATTAAAGGGTGAATCTATATTTTCAACAAAGGAATACCCGGCGAGATTTTCGTCAAATCTCCATTTCGAATATCGGCGTTTCCACTGTTCCAGGTTTGCAATAAGTTCCATTTTAAGAATTTTCAAGGTTCAAATTTGTAAACTGCGGAGATGTTATTATGAATTGATTGCCAAAAAAGCGCAAAAGAACGAAAACCGACAGTTTTCAATGAGTTAGCGGTTTTTTCTTGATTTGCCTGCTTTCGATAAGGCATAATTTTTAAGGCGAAGTTTCTCGGCGTCGCTCCATATCTCCCTCCGCTCGTTTGTTTCCAATACATTAACACCTTCTCAGACGCCGCTCGTCCCTTCTGTAAGCATCGAATCATGCATAAGCTACGGAAAAGTAATCTCTTCTGGACGATTATATTGTCTAGTATCTGCGCGATTATTGTGGTCGCGCTTTCGAAGTTTGGTGATTTTTACTTCCATTACTCCGAGCAATTTCTTTCCGAAGACCATTTAGACGATTCATTACTCGTACTCCCGGCGTTTCTAATTTTAGCCCTAATTGTCGGAATTCTATCTCACCATTTATCCGCCAGAGCGCTTTTGCCATTCCTGTTTGGTGGGCTTTTGTTGTGGTTCGCCGCCGAAATATTCGCCGTAAAATACTTTGGTGTTCATTTATTTTTTCTAAGTGTTTTTGCCGTGGTCTTTCTGACTTTTCTGACCTTCCACCTAAGAAAACTCTGGTCGATTGATCGAAAACTTTCCTCCCGGCTGGCGAAGCTTGTCTCAACAGGCGCGCCTTTTGACGGCGAATCCGCGGACAGCAGAATCGAAACGGGTTTGCGTTTACTAGAGACAGTTCTTCCTGTATCCGAATCAATTGTTTTTCGTCTTGAAGAGAATAAAAAATTACTTCCTATCGGAAGATCGCGCAACGATGCTTCTTCGGATTCCCATCTTGTAAGGCAGGAAGCCTGGCGAGATAAGGTGGCGTTTTGCGAACGGGCGATTAACGAACGAAAAACCATCGTTGATAATTCCGAAGGCGGAAAACAATCCGCACAACTTGCGATTCCGCTCTCGGTTAATGATGGCTGGGTCGTTGGCGCAATGTTCATTCGATTGCGACGTGAATTCCAGCCCGAAGATCAGTCGCTGGTCGAATCCTTCGCTCACCAAATGGCACGGAATTTCCAACGAAAAGAAATGGGAATTCAGAGTAAATACGAAAAAAGTTGGTGGCGCTTTTTTTCAACTCATGCAGCCGGATATCGTCTCGATCTGGCAACGATGATCGATAGTCGTTTCAAGGAATATACTTACGGAACTCTCGCAGGTCTTCACTTGAAAGAGAGCCACGCGATTGCCTATCTCGATGGAACTCTCGCATATGTCAATCAGAGAATGCGTCATCTTTCCGGAGTTGATTCTGCAAATATAAGAAGTCTCAGTTTATTCAGCTTGCTTGATCGTTTTAAGACCGAAGTCTTCAATGAACCAAGTTTGGTGATCAAACGAGTTCTTCAAACCGGTGCTCCCTATAATTGCGAACTTGAGTTTCCCGAGAAAGAAATTGTTCTGAATCTGCAGATTACTTTGGTAAAGGCGCCGAGTGAACCGAATTCGATTCACGATACGATGACGACAATGCTACCGGCCTGTTTTCTCGTCAGCCTTAAGGACATCACGGCGGAAAAAGAAAATGAAAAATTACGAAGCGATATGGCGAAATTGATGTCGCATGAACTTCGTACGCCGATCACCAGCATTAAAGGCTTTGCCGAGTTAATGCTGACAGACGAAACCGTAACCGGAGATGCGCGCGATTTTCTTCAAATCATCGCAAAAGAATCTCAGCGGCTTTCAAAAATGCTCACGACATTTCTTTCCGTCTCGCAAATTCAGCAGTCAGACAAACGCGAATTCACCCGCGAGCCGGTCAAGATTGACAATGTTGTACACGAAGTCGTCGATGAAATGCAGTCGATTGCAAATCGTAAAAAGATACGACTGATGGAAAACCCCCAGAAAAACATTCCGCCGATCGCGGGAGATAAAGGAATGATTTCCAAAGCAATTTCGCAGTTGATCGATAATGCGATTCGATACAGTCCGGAAAGAACTCAGGTTATGATCTCGACACTTTTAGAATCGGAGTTTTTACGTCTCGACGTTGAAGATCGCGGCTATGGTATTCACCCCAGCGAACACGACAAAGTCTGGCAGAAGTTCTATCGCGTTACCCGCGATGGGCAAGACAAAGAAGAAGATTCAACCGGTCTTGGCTTGGCACTCGTAAAGGAAATCGTCGAGCAACACGGCGGAAATGTTTCGGTTGAATCTGAGATCGGACATGGTTCAAAATTCACGATTCGCTTGCCGAGATTGTAATCTTGCTTTTCATTTATTTGGATCATTTCGCTTCTAGCTAAGCTGCTGCGGCAACGTTGCGGCTTTTTTCTCAAGTATGGTTTTCTTCAAATTCGAAAATAGAGACGTTTGGTCCGCTTCGTTTTTTTTCAAAGTCGCGGGAGACCTGTATGATTCTCCTAGCATCGCGGCAAAATGAAAACCGATATCTCAAAAATCTACGATGAGTTGCTTGCATACTGTGCCCGCGAGAAGTTTTGTGGTTACGACCCTTTTGATGGACTGAATAGCCGCATCTTTAAGGCGACTCCGCTTAAATATTTTTCGCCTGCGCGACTTGTCTGGCTCGAGGCGGTGAAAAGATCGCAGCGCGTGAATTTGCGTGAGACTCTGAGAATCGATAAGGGTGTAGATCCAAAAGGTCTGGCTCTTTCCGCATTAGGTGAACTTTCGCGGTTTCGGGTAACCGGAAGTGCGATCGCCGCAGAAAACGCCCGGCATCTGCTTAGCCGACTTTTTGATTTGAGAATTAAGGTGTCGAAACCGAGCGATGCGATTTCGCGTACGGCGTTTGGTTACAATTTTGACTGGCAATCACGAGCGTTTTTTTCGCCAAAGCGAACGCCTTCGATCATCCCTACCGCATTCGCCGCGCGCGCTTTCTCCGAAGCCTACCTTTTGTTTGACGATGAAATTTATCTTCAAATGTGCAACGACGTTTGCGAATTCATTTTGTTTGATCTCAACCGAAGTTTCGAAGCAAAAGATGAGATTTGCTTCAGTTACACACCGCTCGATCGCAGCATGATTTACCACACAAGTTTACTCGCCGGCGAAACTCTTGCCAGCATCGGCGCAATTGTTGGAAACCGGGCTTACAGGGATTTCGCGGCAAAGTCCGCTCGATTTGTGATACGCCGGCAAAAGCCGAATGGTTCTTGGACATATGGCTCACAACTCCGTCATGCATGGGTTGATAATTTTCACACTGCGTATGTTTTGCTGTCGCTGCATCGCATCTCGGACTCGATTCCGGCACTCGAAAGTGAAATTCGTGGTTCATTCAAAAAAGGTTTGGAGTTTTGGCTGAAAAATTTCTTTCTCGCCGATGGAACCCCGAAATATTTCGATTCCAGTATTTATCCGATAGACATACATTCTGCGGCGGCGGCGATCGTTGCGCTGTGTGAATTCAGCGGCGGCGATAAAAGATGCTTGCCCTTAGCCGAAAAGGTTGCGGCGTGGACGATCAGCAACATGCGCGATCGCGAAGGATTCTTTTATTATCAAGTAAAAAAAGACCGAACAGACAAAACGTCATATATGAGTTGGGCGCAGGCTTGGATGATGAACGCACTGGCTCAGCTGATTGAGAAACAGAAACATTTTTGATGGTATCGACGGATATTAATCTTTACGCCCGGCCAAAAAGATTCTCGCCCCTTGAATTTTTGTGGATAATAAATGGGCAGTTATCCAGTTCGCCGTGAAAGAATAGATCGAACAGAGAAATCAAATGAGAGCGGAGAAAGCTTTCGAAGAGACTTCAATCGAGATCGAAAATCGCGTTCCGCGTTGGGTATTGCCTTCGGTAAAGATTCTGATTATTGCCGTCGATGCTCTACTCGCCTCGTTATGTTTTGTTATCGCGTTTTATTTTCGATTGGGTGAAGGCGTTCTCTCGCAAACTGCCTGGGCATGGAACAAATCATTTGTTCCTTATGCCGGTATTTTGTTTTTTGTGATTCCAATCCGAGTCGCGATGCTCGCCTATCAGCGAATGTATCGTTTGCAGGGCGCGTTTTCTTATATCGCCGAATTCATAAAGGTAGTAAAAGCAATCAGTATTGGTTCGCTGCTGATTATTGCGATTACATTTTTGTTTCGGGGCGGATTTGCATTTCGGCAGTATTCCTATTCGCGCGGGGTTTTTCTTTGGGACTTTGCCCTGGCGCTGGTAGCTTTTTCAGTTTTTCATCTCGGTCTGCGATACGCACAAACTCTCGTCCGCAGACGAGACATCAATCTAATTCCTACACTTATCATCGGCAGCGGAAGTGATACCGATCAGACGATTCGTGAACTTAGAGCGCGTCCGGATTTCGGTTACCGGGTCGTTGGCATTATCGCGAATGACACCGATAAAAACGATACTTCCTTTGACGACATTCCATTCCTCGGTAATCTTGATGCACTTCCACGTATTATCCGAAGACACGCGATTCAAGAAGTCATTATTACCGACAATCGAATTCCAAGCGAGAAACTTTTTGAAGCGATGATGCAGATTGACCGCGGAGAGCGAGTGGAATTTCGTCTCGCTCCTTCGCTTTTTAATTTTCTCCCGCAAAAAACCAGCGTCGAACAAATAGGTATTCTTCCGATGGTCAGGCTCTTTCGCGAGCCCTTATCTGATGCCGAAAGATTTCTAAAGCGCGCCTCGGACATTTTTATTTCAGCGAGTGTGCTCGCGATTTTGTCTCCGCTTCTACTGACGATTTCTGTTTTGATTCGGCTCGATTCAAAAGGAAGGATTCTGTTTCGGCAAGAACGCGTCGGAATGGACGGACGCAAATTCCTGTGTTTCAAATTTCGTACGATGTTCGCCGATGCCGATGAAACTTTTCACCGCGAATATTACAAAAAAAACATCGAAGGCGATGCCGGTGCAAATTCCGGCGACGAGGAAAATCCTGTTTACGGAAAACCTGCGAATGATTCGCGGGTAACGCGCATCGGGCGAATTCTTCGCCGCACAAGTCTCGACGAAATTCCACAGTTGATAAACGTTTTGGTCGGCGATATGAGCATCGTCGGACCGCGTCCGCCGATTCCTTATGAAGTTGAAGAATACGACCTTTGGCATCGCAAGCGACTCGAAATGAAACCCGGTGTTACCGGATTGTGGCAGGTCTCGGGAAGAAATCGTCTGACGTTTGAAGAAATGGTGCGCAGAGATTTGTATTACATAGAAAACTGGTCGCTGTGGCTTGATCTAAAGATAATTCTACTGACGCTACCGGCAGTTTTTCGAGGCGATGGCGCCCGATGATCCCGCGCCCGATCGCGATACTTTTGCACGTCCGGTTTTTTTTCTGCTGCTAGTGATCGACTAAGTTTCAATCGAAAGCGTAATGCCAAGCTCAATTTCACAAGCGCTCGCCGCGGCAACCGAAACTCTACGTAAAAGCGGAATCGCGGAACCGCAGCGCGACGCGAAATCTCTGCTCGCGTTTGCAATCGGAAAAGATCTGACGTTTCTCTTCGCGCATTCCGATTACCAACTTTCTACGCGGGAGGAAGATTCTTTTGCAGAAATTCTCGCCCGCCGCGCCGGACGCGAACCGCTTCAGTACATAAAAGGAAAAACTGAATTCTTCGGTTTGGAGTTTTTCGTTTCGCCGGATGTTTTAATACCGCGACCCGAAACAGAGTTGCTGGTTGAAGCGGCGATTGAAATACTTCACGAAAAACCCAAAGCCCGATTTTGTGAAATCGGAATCGGTTCGGGATGTATCTCCATTTCGATTCTTCACACGCTAAACAACGTCAACTCCGTTGGACTCGACATCTCTGAAGCGGCATTAGCCATCGCTCGAAGAAATGCCGTGCACCACCAGATCGCAGATTCGCTCGAGTTAAGAATGTCCAACGTGTTCGACCGGCTCCGCAAAGGCGAGAAATTTGATTTGATCCTCGCAAACCCTCCTTACGTTCCGTTGATCGATTTCGAGGGTTTGCAGGCGGAAGTTCGGGATTACGAGCCCCGAATTGCACTGACCGACGAGTCCGACGGACTCTCAATAATTGCGAGAATCATCTCGGAGTCTCCCAGGTTTATGAATTCAAATGCATTTCTCTTAATGGAGATCGGATTCAATCAATCTTCAAAGGCGCTTGAAATGTTGTCTGAATCTGTCTGGGAAAGTTGCAATTTCTTGCCCGACTTACAAGGGATTCCGCGCCTTCTTCGGGTAAAACTGCGGTAACGAAACGGGACAAAAGCTCGACTTTTGCGGCATTTTCGTAAAATTAATTGCCGCCATAGCGGGCTTAGTGTTATATTCAAATCACACGTTGACTCCTTTTTTTGTTGGACTTTGGGGCAGCGGTGTCGAAAGGAATTGAATATGAGTTACGACAAATACGAGCGCGAAGAAAGCGCAGCAACGAAATTAACTTACTTAGTGATTGGTGGCGGCATCGGTGCGGTACTCGCATTATTGTTTGCCCCGAAATCAGGACGCGAACTTCGTGAAGACATTGCGGATGCATCGCGCAAAGGTCTCGAACGAGGTAAAGAAGCTGCCGCACAGCTTCAGGATCGTGCCGGAGAATACTATGAAGTTTCCCGCGAAAGAGCTCAGGAAATAGTTCAAACCGCTCAAGAGAAAGCCGGTGAATTTAAGGAAAAAGCACGCGGTGCTGCAGCCCGCACGGCAACTCCTTTTTCGGCTGCTATCGAAGCCGGCAAGCGAGCTTATTCGGATGAAAAACGTCGAACGGAAACTTCGATGATTTCGGAAGGTCGTCCGAATTATCCGGTAGAGGGCGCTTCAGAAACCGATAAGAAGAAATAGCTTTTTGATATGAGTGCAAACGAACCCCAATTTTGGATGATGATTGCATCCATCGTCATTGCGGTGTGTTTTGTAGTGATGGCGTTCGCGATGTTGGCTATTGCGTTGATTGTCCGGAAAACGGTTAACACCGTTCAGAGAGTCGAACAAAAGTTCGAGCC
The DNA here is from genome assembly GCA_036824525.1 of Pyrinomonadaceae bacterium. Classification (GTDB taxonomy): domain Bacteria; phylum Acidobacteriota; class Blastocatellia; order Pyrinomonadales; family Pyrinomonadaceae; genus DAITAB01. The sequence goes on along the minus strand of DAITAB010000001.1, from coordinate 6,786 downwards.
GTTGCTCGATAAAATGACGGCAATCGGCGATCAGGGTAAGTCCATTGCGCTGCAATTCAATGAGATTTCCGGTCACCTTTCCTCAGCCTCAAGGCATTTCTCGGAGTCAGCCGGTTTGGTGAAACAAGAAGTCGCCGAGTTGAAATCTTTGGTGGGAAATACGGCGCTCGTAGCGCGGGACAAGGTTGATCTCGTCAGCTCCACCATTGATCGAACGCAAATGCAGGTGATCACAACCACCGATTTCATAAACACGAAAATCGTCGAGCCGGCACGCGAAATCGCGGCGGTGATGGCGGGATTGAGAAAGGGTTTGGAAGTTCTTTTTGCGCCTTCTCCAAAACAGATAGACCGTGTTTTTGGCGAAGAAGAATTGTTTATCGGTTAGTCTTTCGAAAAAATCAAAACTAGAATTAAGGCGATCCCGATCGCCTTTTTTCTTTGCCTATGAAATTCATTCTCGCCCTCGATCAAGGTACAACCAGCAGCCGCGCCATCATTTTCAACCACAAAAGTGAAGTCGTCTCGGTTGCTCAAAAAGAACACACGCAAATTTTTCCGCGCGCCGGCTGGGTCGAACACGACCCGCTCGAGATTTGGGAAACGCAGCTTCAAACCGCGATCGATGCTTTGGGAAATGCGGGTTTGAAAAACTCCGATATCGCGGCAATTGGCATTACCAACCAACGCGAAACAGCACTTCTTTGGAACCGGAAAACCGGCGCGCCGGTAAGTAATGCAATCGTCTGGCAAGATCGCCGGACTTCGGCGTTCTGTGATCAGATTCGTCTGCATCATTCCGAGACGATTCGTCGTAAGACCGGATTGGAAGTTGACGCATATTTCAGCGCCAGCAAAATTGATTGGATTTTAGAGAATGTTTCCGGTGTACGCGAATTCGCGCACATGGGAGAAATCGCTTTCGGAACTATCGACACATGGATCACCTGGAAACTCTCGAACGGTGCGCTTCACATCACGGACACATCAAACGCCTCTCGCACGATGCTTTTCAATATTCACAAGCTTGAATGGGATGAAGAACTTTTGGAGATCTTCAATGTGCCGCGTTCGATTCTTCCCCAAGTAGTTTCTTCTTCGGAAATCTACGGCGAAGTGAAATTAGAAAATGAACTCAGGGGAATTTCCATAGCGGGAATCGCCGGCGATCAGCAGGCAGCTTTGTTCGGACAAACTTGTTTCGAAATCGGAACTTCAAAATGCACCTATGGCACAGGCTGTTTTTTGTTGCAAAATACCGGAACGAATCCGGTTGAGTCAAAAAATCGTTTACTTTCGACGATCGCTTGGAGCAAATCCGAAAAGACAATTTACGCCCTGGAAGGAAGCGTTTTTGTTGGCGGTGCGGTGATTCAGTGGCTGCGTGATGGACTTGAGATCATCGAGTATTCGAAGGATGTAGAGGCGCTCGCGACAAGCGTTGAAGATAACGGCGGCGTTTATTTTGTTCCCGCGTTTGCAGGGCTCGGCGCGCCGCACTGGGACCAGGACGCGCGCGGTATGATCCTAGGATTAACGCGCGGAACCGGTAAAGCTCATATCGCACGCGCGGCTCTCGAGTCAATTGCCTTTCAAGTTGCGGATTTGCTTGAAGCGATGCGCGCGGATTCTGGAATTAAACTCACCGAACTTCGGGTCGATGGCGGCGCAACATCAAACGAACTGCTTATGCAATTTCAAGCGGACATTCTTGGAATACCGGTTGCGCGTTCAAGAATTTCTGAAACGACCGCACTCGGCGCGGCGTATCTTGCCGGACTCGCAGTTGGTTTTTGGAAATCGGAAGCGGTGCTTTCCGCTGCGGCTCAAGTAGATAAAATATTTCAACCCAAGATGAGCGTTGGTGATTCGTCGCGATTACGCGAAAGTTGGCGCAAGGCAGTTGCGCGTGCGAAGACTTTGTAAACGAAAAATGACGGGAAATAAACTCGTATTTCCCGTCATCGTAAATGTAATTCAAAAAATCGAATTAGCTTTCCTGGTTTTCGCGATTGGATTTATTTCCCTTTCCACTAGCAGCAGCCTGAGCATGCGGAAGCGGTAATCCTACTGCGTCTGATTTCGTTTCGGGTTCCGAGTCGTCTTCCACGGACGGCTCTTCGTAATCGCTAACGATCATCTTTCCACTCTGTTTCGAGAAGATGAGTTTTTCATCATTGTCGTCGAAATCAACTGTGACTAAATCACCGGTCGCGACCTGTTCGGTAGCCACAAGATTCGAAAGCGGATAGACAAGAAAACGTTCGATCGAACGCTTTAGATGACGCGCGCCGTATTTCAAATCAATACCTTCGCGCAGGAGGAATTCGCGTGCGCCTTCCGTACATTCAAAGGCGAATTTTGTTCCGGCGGATTCCGTGATGCGGTTTTGTACCGAACGCAATTCAATGCTCAGAATCTCGCGCAGGTGATGCTCTTTCAAGCTTCTGAAAACCACCACTTTATCTATGCGGTTCATAAATTCCGGCGAGAATTTTCGTTTCGCCGCTTCGAGCGCGGTGCGATAAATTTTCGTGTCAATTTCGTTGTCGTCAGGGCTTTTTCCGGTTTTCGTCGGCGCAAAACCAATCCCACCCGAAATCATTTCCGACATTTCCCGCGCGCCGAGATTCGAAGTCATGATTACAACCGTTCTGGAAAAATCTACTCGCCGGTTGTCACCGAGTGTCAATGTTGCTTTATCAAGAATTCCCAAAAGCAATTGCCACAAAGCATCCGAAGCTTTTTCGATTTCATCGAAAAGCACAAAGGTAAGTTTGGTGTCTTCGGTGTGCGCTTTGTCCAAATTTTCCTGCGTGAGCATCGGCGAGGTTTCGCGATGTCCGAGGTAACCCGGAGGCGAACCAATCAGCTTCGCGATTTCGTGGGAGTGCTGAAATTCCGCACAGTCTATTTTCACTACGGTGTTCGTATCGCCAAATAATACTTCTGAGGCAGCTTCAACCACACGGGTTTTTCCGGAACCGGTTGGTCCTAAAAACAACAGCGTGCCCAGCGGACGCGTGGGATTATTCATTCCCGCGAGATAAATCTGAAACAAACCGCTCATTCTTCGGACGGCGCGTTCTTGTCCGACGATCTGCCCCATCAGCCGATCTTCGAAATCTTTCGCGCGCGGACTTTTCAGATCCGGATCGAGCAAGACAACCTTGCCGTTTGTTTGTTTCTTCTTCGCCGTTTCGTTGCTCATAAACTTCGCTCTTCTCCTTAAAAGCAGACGCATCGAGCGCTGACGTCTGTTAAATACGAGGGACGTGGATTTGAGTCAGAATTGACGTCTTAACTTCAGACGCGTCCCGGCTCATTATGATGCTTTCAAAAATTTAACGGGTTGGCTGGACTGTAAATCCGCGAAAGGGTTGCGAGTCCAGAATTGGAATGTGAACCTGCCTGAGCGCGTTCGGGCAACTCACATAATTAATGTTGCATAGTTCCGGAATTTCTTCAACAGAAAAAAGTCATTTTGACCGATTCGGTCATTCGTAGTAATCGCGACCAAGGTGCGTAATGAGTTCTTCGCCCTTCAAATGGCGCAATGTGTTCTTGAGTTTAACGAGTTGAATAAAAAGATCGTGTTCCGGATAAAGTCCCGGGGCGGTTTGTGGTGATTTGAAATAAAACGAAAGCCATTCCTGCACACCACGTAAATCTGCTCTCTTTGCAAGATCGAGAAACAACGCAAGATCCAAAACGAGCGGCGCGGCTAAGATCGAATCCCTACACAGAAAGTCAATCTTGATCTGCATCTTGTAACCGAGCCAACCGAAAATATCTATGTTGTCCCAACCTTCTTTGTTGTCGCCGCGCGGCGGATAATAATTTATCCGGACGACGTGTGAAAAATCCTTGTAAAGATCGGGATAAATTTCCGGCTGCAAAATATGTTCTAGAACGGAAAGCTTCGATTCCTCTTTCGTCTTAAAACTCTCCGGATCATCTAAAACTTCGCCATCGCGATTGCCCAGAATATTCGTTGAATACCAACCATCGAGTCCGAGCATTCGCGCCTTCAAGCCCGGTGCGAGAATCGTTTTCATCCAGGTCTGTCCGGTTTTGAAATCTTTTCCGCAGATCGGAACGCGATTTTGCGTAGCCAGTTGTGTTAAGGCTGGAATATCAACCGTAAGATTCGGCGCGCCATTCGCGAAAGGCACGCCGGACTTGAGCGCGGCGTAACCATAAATCATCGAAGGCGCGATACGCGAATCGCTGTCGTATAAACCTTTTTCAAACGCCTCGATCGTTTGATGAACTTCGGATTCTGCAATAAATATTTCAGTCGACGCGCACCAAATCATCACAAGACGCTCGCAGCCTTTCTCTTTTTTGAAACGCGCGATGTCTTCGATCAGTTGTTCGGCAAGTTCCATTTTGTTCTTGCCGCTTTTTGTGTTTGTGCCCGTGAGTCGCTTTACGTAGTTTTGTTCAAATACGGCGGACATCGGTTTGAGCGCTTCAAGTTGCTCGCGCAAATCCTCTACGAGCGATTTCTCCAAAACGCCGGCCTTTTGCGCCGCCAAATAACCTGAATCGGAAAAAATATCCCAAGCGCCGAAAACGATATCGTTCAAATCTGCAAGCGGAACAAATTCCTTGATCATCGGCACGCGATTTTCCGTGCGCTTGCCGAGACGGATCGTGCCCATCTGAGTGAGTGAACCTATCGGCTTCGCAATTCCTTTGCGAATCGCTTCGACGCCCGCGACGAAAGTCGTGCTCACCGCGCCGAGTCCGACGAGCAGAATTCCGAGTTTTCCTTTTGCAGGCGCAATATCCACTAATTCTTTATCCGACATTTTTATTTTTAGAAAGAATCGCCAACGACAAACGATGTTAGCTTTGGGAGTTCGACAAGGCAAACATCGGCGTCGTTTGCGTCCGCTTTATCCAATTCGTTTGTGGAAAGTTACGCTTGGCGCACTAAACTCCAATGCATAACAGCGGGCAGTACACGAAACGAAAAAGGCGGGTTTTGGGCTCGCGCCAAATTCATGTTCGATAAATCCGAAAATCGATTTCCGAAAAAATATTGTCGCGCGATTCGATTTCGCTTAGCAGTTCTTCGTCGATTTCGTTTTTGTCGAGAGCGTCTGCGAGAAGGTTGAAGCGATGAATGTGCGAGCGAAATCTCTTCGAAGCATATTCGACCGTTGTTCCTTGATAAATCTGGAACGCCCAATCGCTGGCTTGTGCGAGCAAAAGTTCACGTGTGAGTTGATTCAACGCGCGGCTTTGAAGACTATCCGGACTTTCAAAACGGTTCGCGAGTATTGTAATGCGCTTTTCCGCTACGTGTTGGAATGGATACATCCAAGTTGTTTCGTCATTGAGCCAAACTTTGTAATAACCGAGCTCGCCCCAAGATGAGGCGGAAGGCTGCTGCGATTGAATTTCAATTCCTGAATCGAGAAAATCTCCCGGCGTAAGCGAAACAATTTCGTCTTGATCGTAATGTAACTGTCGGAAAAGAAAATCGAGAAACTGTGGACCTTCATACCACCAGTGTCCATAAAGCTCGGCATCATAAGGTGAAACGACGAGCGGCGGATGTCCTTCATAAGTTTCGCGAAGTTTGTATGCCTGCTGAATTCTCTCTCTCAAGAAATGAGTTGCATCGCGAGCCGATTGTTCCCTCGCCCAAGCCGGAACGTAGGGTTCTTTTTTGTCAGTCCCGCCGGTGATTCGATGATATTTCAAACCTAGATGACGTCGTTTTCCATCTTCATGAAGATGCGGACGTAAATACTCGAGCGGTAAATCCCAACCTACGTCGCGATAAAATTCTCGATAAAACACATTACCCGGATAACCAATCTCGGCGCTCCAGACTTGTTGACTTGTTTCAACATCGCGGGCAAAAACCGCGACCCCATTCGGACATTTTACCGGTGCATGCACGCCATAACGCGGGCGCGGTTCACCATAGAGAATTGCATGTGTATCGGAAATGAAATACTCGATTCCGGCATCGGCGAGAAGATTTTCGAGTCCTTCTTCATATGCGCATTCGGGCAACCAGATTCCGCGCGGCTGTCTTCCGAAATGTTTTTTGTAGTTTGCAACCGCGACCTGAATTTGCGCGCGCTTGGCTATCTCGGTGGACATCAATGGAAGAAATCCATGAGTCGCGCCGCAGGTTATTATTTCCAAAACACCTTGATCCTGAAGTTCCCGGAAAGCATTGACCAAATTCTTTTTGTAACGATCGGACCAAAGTCGCAAAGACGACGAAAGATTTTGCTCGTACATTTTCGCCACAGCATGAAAATCCGAGTCTTCGGTTTTTGTTCGTTCGACTTCTTTCGTCGCAAGCTCAAGCAGATTTACAAGATGTGCACTGTAACGCTCCTGCAAAAGTTCATCGGTGAGCATCTCGCAAAGCGGCGGCGAGATATTTATCGCAAGTCGCGGGGCGGCGCCTTCATTATGGAGATTTTGAAGAATATAAATCAGCGGAAGATAAACTTCCGTGATCGCTTCATAAAACCAATCTTCTTCAAGAAATTCAGGGTATTCGGGATGGCGAACGAAGGGCAGATGCGCATGCAATATGAGACTGAAATAACCAACCGGCATATTTCAAATTGAACAAAAACATCCTAACTTTTTGAACTTCGCGAGAATGAACTAACCGGCGCGATTTTTCTTTTTCGAGGAAAATTAATCCGACTTGCGCCGTAAACCGCCGGAGAAAAATCTTCTTCTCCAAAATCAAACTCTTCTTCTAGAACACGGCGAATTTTTACGATTTCGAAATTTTCCACA
>DAITAB010000392.1:0-1226 GCA_036824525.1 Pyrinomonadaceae bacterium | reverse complement strand
ATAGAGAAAAATTCGCGCTTTGTTGTAACTTGAAATCACGCGGGCAGCCGGATCGAGCCGCGATAATTTATCCCAGCACTTTATTGATTCATCATATTCGCCATCGAGGCGATGCATCGTTCCTCGTACGAAAAAAAGCGGTGCGTCATTGGGAAACTGCTCTTGCAATACTGCGATTTCGGCACGCGCTTTTTTCTTTTCGCCGCGCGAAAGATAAATCAAAACCATCAAGACTCGCGCTTCAACTACGTTTGGATCATAAATAAACGCTTTGCTAAAAGCCGCTTCGGCGTAAGTATAATCCTCCGCTTCGCCCATACCTTTGAAGACTCGATTCGCATAACAAGCACCCAATCCGCTATAAGCCAGCGCAAAGTGTGAATCGAGTTCGATAGCGCGTTTGAAATTGGCGATTGCGGCATCGCAATCTTCATTTGCCACGGTGCGAAAAATGAAACGGGCGAAATGATCGCGTCCGCGAAGGAATTCCTCGTAGGCTTCGGGATTTTCCGTCGGGCGGCGTCCGAGTTTTTCTTGTTCTTTATCGGAGAGTTCAAGTTGAAGTCCGGCGAGAATTCGCTGTCCGATCGTATCCTGAAGAGCAAGAATATCAGTGGTTTCCGCATCGATACGGTCACTCCAAAGAATGTCGCCGGTGGACACATCGAGCAACTGCGCTGTTACGCGAATTCGTTCTCCCGAGCGAATGAATCCCGCCGACAAAACTGCATTGGTGCGCAGCTCGCGACCGGCTTCGCGCGGATCAACATCTTGTCCGTGATAGCGAGCAATCACGGAACTCGGTCGAACGACCAGTGAACGCAACTGCGCGAGTTCGGTTATGACAGCATCCGCGAGCGCGAATTCGTAAAATTTCGAGTCAGGATCATGGCTCAAATTTTTGAATGGAAGTATCGCGACGCTCTTCTTTTCCTTACCGGTCAGAGTGGTTGAAATGTCCGTACTAGTCGTCGGAGTATTTCCCGTAAAAGGTGCCGATGCAGAAGAAGTTTCGCTCTGAGACTTACCGCGAAGCCAGTTCCAGGCGCGCTTCACTGCATTGGAGTCGGTTGCATGTTGCGGTGCGATAAACTCACCGGGAGTTGTGTGCACTCCCGTGATTCCTTGCAATACGCGTCTCAAATCGTCGCGCATATCGGCGATTTTCTGATAGCGGTCTGCCGGCTCCTTTGCGATCGCGCGGTTTACAACTTCCTGAAGCCGCG
>DAITAB010000229.1:0-3989 GCA_036824525.1 Pyrinomonadaceae bacterium | reverse complement strand
ACAATCAAACGAACCGGTCCGCCGTGTTCGGGTGGAATAGGTTTCCCATCATGTTCGAATGCAACAAGCGAATCTTCATTCATAAAAAACTCGATGGGAAAATTCGTCGTCCAGTTGTTTCCATGAATATCTTTATCGTGTGCGATCGCAACAACAAATTTCGCTTCCGGTTTCACGCCGGCTTTTTCCGCTAGCCAGCGCGCGGAAACGCCTGACCAAATATTATCGAGACGCGACCAACGAGTGACGCAATGAAAATCCGCGTAAACTTTCACCGAAGGTAACGCCAAAAACTCATCAAGCGAAAATGTACATTCATTCTCGACCAATCCATCTACCGTGAATTTCCAATTCTCAAGATCGACATTCGGCGTTCCAAAGGCATCGAGCACCGGCCATTTTTTCGTGCGCGATTGTCCGGGCGGAATTCGATCGCTGCGAAGCGTATCCGGACTGATGATGATTTCCGAATCCGATTCCGCAACCGTATCCGCCGGGCGCGGCGCATCTTTCTGATAAAAAGGATCGGAAAAAAGATTATCGAGAAAACTCATTGGTCGGTATTTGGTATTCAGTGGTCAGTGGTCCGCAATAAGTGATGAGTAGCTGATTTCGCACAACATTTCTGCATTTTCGTTTTTGTAAAAGGCTAGATTTTTTATTGACAGTTGTCTACCGACTACTGTCTACCGTCTTCTGTCTTCTGTCGAAAGTCTCCTGTCTTCTTTTCCCTACTTCTTCGTTGCGCGCTCTGCCATATTCATCAAATCTTCGGGCAGCCATTTTGAAAAGTTTTTTTGTTCGGCTTCGGCAATTCCTTTGTTGCGATCATGCCACATCTTTTCCGGCGCATCTTCGCGCATAGATTCTTTCGGATAGTTTTCGATCTGCTCCAGACTCAACGCAATTCCCTGCGCGATATCCTTCCAATCCTCATTTTGAATTCCGCGGAGAACTACCGGCAGCCCGGCAGTCCAGTCCTCTTCGGGCGAAATATTGTCGTGTTCGGGAATCGTGAGTTGCGCGGACGAAGGAAATGGCTTTCCGCTATATTCATTGACGATTTGCTTTCGCAGTTCATCGTAAGACATGGCGGAGTTCGTTTTTCTGATTTCAAGTGCGCGCCGAAAAATATCGGAAACGGTTGGCTGACTAGTCATTCCTAAAACCTCTCTCTTGAGACTATAGTTGTTCTATTAAGTTACACGCTTTGCCTACGAAAGAAAAATGTTCATCGGCACCGCAAAAAATGCTTGTGTTTCCGCATTGCAGCATTTAGTCTTTTTCCATCGGAGAAATATTTGATGAAGTTATTTGCGCTTTTATCCATACTTCTTTTTAGTTCGACGCTGACGCTCGCGCAGAACGAGCAAGCACCGATTCTCGAGAAGGAATTCAAGTACAACGACTGGACATACAATTCCATCCGCGATGATTCACCCATTAATTTACGAAGTTTTACTTCCGGCAAAAAATTGGTGATCGTCGTCTATTTCGCGCCTTGGTGCGATAATTGGCGCCACGATGCGCCTTTGGTAAGCAAGCTTTACGAAAAATATCACTCGAGCGGATTGGATATTATTGGAGTCGCCGAATACGGAACGAAGGATGCTGTCATTGCGGATTTGGCTACAAAGAAGATTTCGTTTCCGGTCGTAGGCGAATCTTCATCGCGCGATGATCGCCTTACGACTCTTCATTACGATTACCGAAAAGAAACCGGCGACACGCGAAAGTGGGGATCACCTTGGTATGTTTTTATCGATCCCGCAAAGACCAAGAAAAAAGGTGAACGCTTGCTGAAAAAAACTTTCGTTGTAAATGGCGAATTAATCGAAGCGGAGATCGATAAGTTCATTCGCGAACGATTGGGACTTCCTGCCGAGCGCCTCTCTCTGTCGCAAAAAAAAGACGCGATAGAGGTTTGCGAAACCGACGAAAAACCGCCTGCTCTGAAAAAGCCGTAGTGCTCGCGTTGTATTTTTCCATTTACGGCAAAGCCGCGAGCGCATCGGTCAGTCTTTCCGCAACTATTAATAGAGTCTTTCCTGCGTCCGTCAGTCTGCCTTCGCTCGCTTGTTGCTCGCTTTCCGCGGCGAGACCTGAAATGCCGTCGATATAAAGTAGATAAGGACGCAAGGAAGTTTTTGTTCGAAACTCGATTTCCAAATCCGCTAATCCGGCACGAAGCGCACTGAGGTTCGCGATTACCCGTTGTTTGTTTTGAGAATTTTGATCAATCAGCGTTCGGGAAGCTTTTCCCGATTTGATCAAAGAATCCGCGTCCTCGATCCCGGATGCGATTCCGCCCAACAGAAAAACAAATTTAGTCAGATTTTTCAGCTGGTTCGAGGCTTTCTGAATTCCCGTTTTCATCTCGGCGACCTTTGCCATCGGAGCTGACGCGGGACGCGGAGTCGGTTTTTTCTTCTGTGCCGCGGCGCTGAATGAAAAGATCGATGCGCCCAACAGTAATCCGGTAAAACTATGCAAAATCATTTTTTTGTTCATCGGTTTTCCTCTTTAAGGCAGTTACAGCTAAAATTACCTTTCAATTTTGAACCTGTGTGACTCATTTAGCCTGGTCGTTTCGAACTTAGGATGAAAGAACGTATTTTACAAGTATGCCGTCTCGGGAGGATCGACTACGACGCTGCATTGAACATTCAGAAGGAGTTTGAAGCAAACGCGATCGCCGGCAAGGAAAACGATACGATTTTACTTCTCGAGCATCCGCACACTTACACGCTCGGAAGAAGATCGCGCGAAGATGGCGTTTTTGCTTCGGCAAAACTTCTCGAAGCGCTCGGCGCCAAAGTTTTTGAAACGAATCGCGGCGGAAAGATCACTTATCACGGAATCGGACAGCTCGTGGGCTATCCAATTCTGAATCTGAGTCCCGATCGTGAAGACGTTCATCGATACGTTCGCGATCTGGAAGAAGTGATAATTCGTTCGTTGCGTGAATTCGCGATCGAGTCATTCAGAATCGAAGGGCTCACCGGAGTTCACACCCGCGAAGGAAAGATCGCGGCGATCGGAGTTCACATCAAGCGCTGGGTAACCACTCACGGTTTCGCGTTAAACGTAAACACCGATCTCACTTTTTTCCAACACATTATTGCTTGCGAAGGAGAACCGGTTACTTCCATGCAGAAACTTACGGGAAGCGAATTCACGCTCAGCGAAGTTGAAGATGTAATCCTTAAGAACTTTGCAGAAGTTTTTGATTTTCAAGAAATGCGCAACCGCAATTTAACGACGGTGGGCGCGATTCAATAATTTGAACGGGAGACTTTTTTAATGCGACGCGAAATTACTTCTTGGTTTAGTCACAATCTTGGCATGGAAATGCCGCTCGTCTCATATGGACACGCAGGAATTCCGCTTTTGATGTTTCCAACTGCGGCTGCCGATTTTTTGGAATACGAACGTTTTTATTTGATCCATGCCATACAGGATTTTATCGAACGCGGAATCGTGCGCGCTTATTCGATCAACAGCGTAAACAATTACAGTTTGCTTAACCGCGAATCGCATCCGGCATGGAAAGTAGAAATGCTCACGCGTTATGACCGATATATCAACGACGAGGTTTTGCCACTCATTCGAAATGAAAGCGGATCCGACGCCCGACCGATCACTACCGGTGCTTCGCTCGGAGCGTTACTCGCAGCAAATACTTATTTCAAACATTCCGATAATTTTCGTGGAACGATCGCGATGAGCGGGAGCTACGATATTTACAATTATCTTGAGGATCATTTTGACGACAACGTCTATTTCAATAATCCGATGATGTATCTCAAGCATCTCAATGATGACTATCATCTGCCGCGACTTCGCCAAGCGGATTCGATTGTGATCGCTACCGGACAAGGAAATTATGAAGCGCCGGATAGGAGCCGCGAATTCTCGTCGCTGCTACACACGAAAGGAATTCCGCACCTGCTCGATCTCTGGGGACACGATGTTCATCACGATTGGGT
>DAITAB010000228.1:0-4003 GCA_036824525.1 Pyrinomonadaceae bacterium | reverse complement strand
TCCTTTTGCGCCGGAATATCCGGGACCGTGAATCGTACCGTGAACCATCGTCGGCTCGCGTCCGATATTCTCCATCACATCGATTTCTCCGCAGCGCGGCCAACCAACTTTGTCGATATTATTTCCCAGCAGCCAAAACGCCGGCCAAATACCTTGTCCGCGAGGAAGCTTTATTCTTGCTTCGAAGCGTCCGTACTTATGTTCGAATTTTCCTTTTGTGATGAGTCGCGCGGATGTGTATTGGCATGGACCGTACCAACATTTTAGGTTCAGCGGTGACTTAAGCCTTTCCGCTTTTATGACAAGCGAACCTTTGCCATTGAGATAAGAATTCTCATTGGAGTTTGTGTAATACTCCAATTCCTCATTACCCCAACCGCCACCGCCGATTTCCATCGTCCACTTGTTTGCATCAATCGCTGCGCCGGCGGCGCCCTCGAATTCATCTTTGAAAACAAGCTCCGAAAAACTAATCGGTTTCTGCGCCGCTGATTCGCATGCAAACGCAATCAAAAACAAAAAAGTAATTGAAATTCTCGATAATTTTTCTCGCATATTAGACAAGACTTCCTGTTAATGGCACTTGAAGCAAATGATTCTTGAAATGATTTTCTAATAAGCCAAACCTACTTGAAATCTCGTGAAACAAATTCACGTCGTAAAAAGCGGGTTGAAAAGATCACGTGATGTTATTTCTTCAAAGCATTGTGCGCGAGCATCAACGCACCATAAACTCCGCTTTCGCTTCCCAATGAAGCCTTTAAGATTTCAACTTTTTCAACCGGAAGCATCGTCACGTTTTTTCTGATCTGAAAGCGCAATGGTTCTAAAAGTAAATCACCCGCAGACGAAATACCGCCGCCGATCACAACCGCTTCCGGCGCAATCAAAGTAATCGCGTTACCGATTCCGATCGCCAGATACTTAATCGTTTCATCCCAAATTGAACGCGCGAGCTCGTCGCCATTCGTAACCGCTTCGACAACTGTCTTTGCCGTTATTTCTTCGAGATTCTCAAAAGATTTCCCGTCGTGCGTTGAAAGCTTTTCCTTCATTCGCCGCGCAATACTCAAGCCGGATGCAATTGTTTCAAGGCAGCCATACGTTCCGCAAAGACAACGCAAGCCATCGGGTTTGACGATGGTATGACCGACCTCGCCGGCACTCGAACCGACACCATGATGAATCTTTCCCCCGATAATAATTGCGCCGCCGATTCCGGTTGAAATAGTTACATAGAGAATGTCTCTAAATCCGCGACCCGCTCCATAAAAATACTCGCCGAGCGCGGCGGCATTTGCATCGTTGTCCAAAACGGTTGGAACGGAAAATCTTTTCTCGATGGTCTCGACCAGCGGGAAGTCAATCCACTCAGGCAAATTCGTGGGCGAGAGAGCGAGCCCCCGTTCGATATCAATCGGTCCGGGGCAACCGATTCCGATTGCCGAAAGACCCGCGTCGGTTTCGGCGAGCATTTCTTCGATCGATAGCAAAATATTTTCTAAGATCGCATCGGGACCGAGCTCGACTTGTGTTGGCAATCGGCGCGCAACGATTCTTTCGCGTTCGAGAGTTTCAAGCGCAACGGCGATTTTTGTCCCGCCGATGTCAATTCCCGCCACAACCTGTTTATGCATTTTCGTAAACTTTAATTTCCGGAAGTCGCGACGACCAAAACTTTCATCGCTTCGATCACTTGAAATTCCAAACCGGCTTTTTGTTTAGCGATCTCCGCGAGTCTCGCAAGTTTCGCTTCACGCCATTCTGAGTCTGAAGTCTTTGCCGTTTCGAGAAGTTCTACGGTTGCTAATCCGATGTCGCCCAATTCCTGTAAGTCGGTCGAAAACTGTTTCGCCTCAGCCAATGCCGGCGCTTTTTCAAAGACCGCTTTTAATTCGATTCCGGTATTTTTCCATTCGGCGAAAATTATTTTCAATTTCGCTGCATGCGACGAAAGACTTTTGCGCACCGCGATTTTTCCAACCAACTCATTGAATTTTCGCGCACCTGCCGCATCAGCCTGAGCTGCGTCAATCAATCCCGTTAACGGAGAAAGCATCGTCTGCGGTCGAACTTGATAGCGCCTGTAAACTTTGACCGGTTCGACGAGTGAAACTAAAGTCTTCAACGCGGAAATTTCCTGACCATTGGTTAAACGGCGAAGCAGCACCGCTCGATTTCTTATGTGTGTAAGACCAAGTTCCTCGAGTTGCACTTCAATCAAAGCGAGACGACGATACATATCGTCAACTTCATTGACTTCACGCGGCGACCAGAGTCTTTCGGCGATTGCCGCCGTCCGCGGCCATATACGCGAATCAATTGTTTCGGGAGAAACCCATTCGCTCCACATCGTCGCCTCACCGCCAAGGATTCTTTTTTGTTCTTCAGAAGTTAAGGCGGTATCAGCCGGAATCGGGTCGGTCGCATAATGCTGGGAGGCAGGCAACATCAAATCAATATAAAAACCGTTCGACAAAACGCCCGCGTAGCCTTGCTTTGCGGCTTCGGCGAGCGCTTTCTGTCCGCGCCAGGAATGAATGACGACATCTTTCGGAAGTTCAGGCTGAAATATTTCGTCCCAACCCATCATGATCTTGCCGCTCTTCTGCAGGAATTTTAGGATACGTTTGTTGAAATAAGTCTGAAGCTCGTGATTGTTCTTAATTCCGTTTTCCTTCATGAAGGATTGGATTTTCGGATTCGCGTTCCATTGCTTTCCTTCGTTTTCGTCGCCACCGATATGCATATAAGCATCCGGAAAAAGCGCGGACATTTCTTTGAAAAACACTGCCAAAAGTTTGTAAGTTTTTTCGTTGGTCGGATCCAATGTCGGATCGAAAATTCCCGGATTGCGTTCGATCGTATAAGGACCTGGAGCACTTCCGATTTCGGGATGACTAACGAGCCACGCGGTAGCATGCCCGGGCATATCGAATTCGGGCATCACTCGAATTCCGCGATCAGCCGCATACTCGATGATTTCGCGGATCTGTTCTTGTGTGTAGAAATTTCCGTCTGAACCCATCTCATGAAGCTCAGGAAATTTCTTGCTTTCAACACGAAAGCCTTGATCTTCGGTCAAATGCCAGTGCAGAACATTCATCTTGAGCGCCGCCATCCCATCAAGGTTGCGTTTGATTACTTCAACCGGTTGGAAATGCCTCGCTACATCTATAAGAACTCCGCGCCAAGGAAATCGCGGTTGGTCTGAAATTGAAACGGCGGGAAAGTAGAAACCATCTTTATCGCCTTCCAAAAGCTGCAGGAAAGTTTCGAGACCGCGCATAGCGCCGACAGTCGTCGGCGCAGTTAACTTTGCCTGCTTGTCGTTGATCTCAAGATTGTAAGATTCGTCGTCGCCGAGTTTTGGAATCGCATTTCCCGTTGATCGAATTTCTATCAGGAGTTGAGCATTTTCGTAATCGGTTGAAAGATCGCGCGAAAATTCCAAGACTGTGCGACCTTCAAGGCGGCGCATCACACGGAATACATAATTTTTTAAACGCTCATCAGTTTTTCCCGAAACCGCGACAGCGAACTTTTTCGTCACAGGTATTCTGCCGGTGCTCCATTTCACGGTTGCCGGAACCGGCATCAGGTTTCGACGTGTTGTTTGTAAATTCTGAGCTGATACCGCTAGGAAGAGCGCTAAAATCAACGCGAAATTGACAACGCCATTAATGAAGATTTTTTTCATTTCTGTGCCCGGTTGGTTATTTCGGCGTGTAATAAGAATCGATCGCCTTTCGCATACAATCCATAATTTCTGTCGTATCAGTTTTGAACATATTGAAGCCGCCATCCCATTCCCACCAGGCATTTGGAATTTGCAGTTTTCCAAACGCGGAATAGACAACTTCTGCGTGACGGCAACGGTCTTCGGGCGTGGCAAATTTACTAAGAGAGCCGAATTCACCTACGAAGATCGGAACTTTATTTTTTTCCGACCAATCTTTCGCCGCCTTCAAATCCTTGAACATTTTTTCCGCTTTTGAATCTT
>DAITAB010000227.1:1932-4017 GCA_036824525.1 Pyrinomonadaceae bacterium | reverse complement strand
GGAAGAGGTTAAAATCCGACAGAATATAAACAAAACGGAAACAAACGAACTAGCTACCCGCGATGCAAATATGCAAATGAGAGTCGAGGCAGACAATTGATTGACTCGCCGCTACCTGCACACTGTGAAATTAGGAATTTGTTCGCGAAATTAATCTTTTGAAATCCGGATACGGTTTGACGTCAGGTCCGCAACCATCTTCGAAGGTAACGGTTTTTTCGAATTCTTTCAGACGCGATGACGATGATTGACGAGAAAAACGCACGAAAATTAATTGTAGAAGTCGGGCGTCTTCTATATGAGCGAAGCTACGTCGTTGCCTCGGATGGTAATGTCAGTATTCGTCTCGATGAAAACCGTATTCTCGCGACTCCGCCGATGACCTGCAAAGGTCGAATGTCGGAAGAGATGCTTGCTCTGACTGATATGGACGGCAAACCACTGAGCGATAAAAAAGCTTCATCGGAGCTTCCGATGCATCTATTGATTTACAAGGAGCGACCTGATGTTAAAGCCGTTTGTCATGCGCATCCACCACATGGAACTGCATTTGCCGTTGCGGGTCTCGCGATCGATCAGCCGATTTTGTCCGAAGTTATTTTGACGCTGGGTTGTGTTCCACTCACCGATTACGGAACGCCTTCGACCAATGAATTGACGGAAGCGATGAAACCATTCGTCGGGAATCACAATGCGCTCTTGATGGCGAATCACGGCGCGGTCGCTTACGGCGCGGATTTGTGGCAGGCATTTGATCGGCTCGAGACATTGGAGCACACGGCGAAAATCGCCATACTTTCGCGTGCGCTTGGCGGCGCTACAAATCTTCCAAAAGAGGCGATCGAAAAACTTATTGATATCCGCGAACGAGCCGGCTATTTGAAAGCGGACGCACGATGCCAAGCTTGCGGTTATTTACACGAAACAGGAATCACCTGCGATGGTGAGCACAAAGTTTCGTATCCAACTCCGGCACGAAAATCTTCGGCGAATGGCTCGAAGGTTTCACTCAGTCGGGAAGAGTTGATTGAACTTTTGAGCGAGGTAGCGAACTTAGGCTAAACTTGTTAAGCTTTCGCAGTCATATCCACAAAATTTCGGAGTAAAACTCGATGCAAGAAGCCTTAGGAATGGTTGAGACTAAAGGTCTCGTAGCGATGATTGAAGCGGCAGACGCAATGGTGAAAGCCGCGAACGTTCAACTCGTCGGTTACGAAAAAATCGGCGCAGGTTTTGTAACGGCGATTGTGCGCGGCGATGTTGCCGCGGTTAAAGCGGCGACCGATGCGGGCGCTGCTGCCGCAAGACGAGTCGGCGAACTCGTGAGCGTTCACGTGATTCCCCGTCCGCACTCGAGCGTTGATGAAACTTTGCCAATCGTTATGAAGTGAAAAACGAATAGTGAGGAGTGAAAAATTCGATTCTTCACTTTTCACTATTAACTTTTCACTATTCACTAATTATGATTATCGCCCGAATTCTCGGAACCGTTGTCTCCACGCAAAAAGACGAACGCCTTCACGGAAAAAAACTGCTTATCGTAAAGCC
The DNA here is from genome assembly GCA_036824525.1 of Pyrinomonadaceae bacterium. Taxonomy (GTDB): domain Bacteria; phylum Acidobacteriota; class Blastocatellia; order Pyrinomonadales; family Pyrinomonadaceae; genus DAITAB01. Next base: position 2,469 of record DAITAB010000227.1, on the reverse strand, counting down.
GGTTAATCTCGATGGAACCGATCAGAGCGGCTATCTCGTCGCGGTTGATACGGTCGGCGCCGGATTTCATGAAAAGGTAATTGTCGTTGGCGGTTCTTCCGCGCGCTTGGCTGAAGGAAACAAAGATTGTCCGGTGGATTCTGCAATTATCGGCGTGATTGATGAGATTGATTTCACGACGGCGGATAATCGTTAATGTTGAATGATAAATGGTGAACGATGCAACTCGCACGTGTAATCGGAACTGTAGTAGCGACCGTCAAGAATGCTTCTCTTGAGGGTCGAAAGTTTTTGATCGTTCAAACGCTGGACGCGGATCTTAAACCGAAGGGAAGTCCAATGGTCGCGCTGGATGCAGTTGGAGCGGGAGTAGGAGAATTGGTTTTTTGGTGCCGGGGAAAAGAAGCGAGTTTTCCATTCAAACGCGACGAAACTCCGACCGATTGCACGATCGTCGGAATTGTAGATTCGGATCGGCATGTCTCTAATGGTGAGTGAAAAGTGAAAGAGTGGAAAAGTGAAAAGGTGAAAGTGCGA
>DAITAB010000227.1:0-1832 GCA_036824525.1 Pyrinomonadaceae bacterium | reverse complement strand
GAACCACGAACAATTAACCATTCACAATTATTAAATGTTATTAGCGAGAGTCATCGGAAACGTTGTCGCGACGCAAAAAAATCAGCGATACGATCAGTCGCGAATTATGCTCTGCCGGCAAATTACGCCGGAAGGCACAGATATGGACTATACGTGTCTGGCGCTCGATTCCGTGGCTGCAGGTGAAGGAGATATTGTGTTGATCGTGCAGGAAGGTTGGAGCGCTTCAACCGCTTCGACGAAGAAACCGGGTGCCGCGATTGATTCGGCGATCGTCGGTGTGGTGGATACGATAGATTTGTTGCCGAACGAACAAAAATAAATTTGAATTTTTTTTGAGTAAATAAAAAGGCTCGCCGGATAAATCGGCAAGCCTTTTTGTTTTGTCGCGGATTGAATTGCCGCTAGCTGAGTTCTACCTGTTCGCCGGTGCGGCAGTCGAATTCGCAGCCATCGGAGTTGCAACCGGTACTGCCGCTGGTGCGGTTGCCGGCGCAGCCGGTGCGGTAGCAGGTGGTGCCGTGTTTTTGCGAAGCGAATCTGCGTCCATCTTGGGGACCTGTTTCGATCCTTCATCCGCTTTGAAAAACGGCTCTTCCTTGAAACCAAACAAGCTTGCCGTGATCACCGCCGGAAATTGGTTTCGCGAGGTGTTGTATTTTGTAACAGCGTCGTTGTAATCCAAACGTGCGGTGTTAATTCGGTTTTCCGTGCCGGAAAGCTCATCCTGGAGTTTCATAAAATTGTCGTTCGAACGAAGTTGGGGATACTGTTCCTGAAGAACAAGCAATCGTCCAATCGTTCCGCCAAAGCTACTGTTTGCGTCCAGAATCGCCTGCTTCTGTTCGGGTGTTTTGTCGCCACCTGCGCCCAGACCCGAAGCGCTTGAAGCACCGAGAAGTTTTGAACGCGCATCGGCGATTTGCCCGAATACTTCCTGCTCCTGAATCCCCGCCATCTTGGCCGCCTCTACGAGATTCGGAATTAGGTCAGCACGACGCTGAAGCGAGCTTTCGACGTTTGCCCATCTTCCTTTCACTCCTTGTTGCTGAGCGGTTAGCTCATTATAACTGCAGCCGCTCGCGCCGAGCGTTGCGATAATTGCGATGATAATTAACAAGCCTCTTTTCATTGCGTCAATCTCCCTTTTTTGTAACGTTTAATACTAAACAATATTTCTTAACCAGCCAATATTCACGATCGCCGCTACGATTTCTGCACGTCATCTACGGCGTGAATCACTCTCTCAATTTCGTTCATATAACTCGAAAAAAGTTCATTCGCAGCAACTTCATCGAATGTCTTAGATGCAAGATTTTCTCTCAACTCGAAAATCTTTTCAAAAGGTTTTGGGTCAATTTTCAGGTGTTTCACGGTAGCTGAAACAATTTCCGGTTTCGTTATCGGAGGCTCGATCTTGTGCAACAACAAGACAGCGCGAAACAGCGACGCAAAACTCGAGAGACTTGCACACATTAGTCCGATGAGATTTTCGACCGAAACCGAAGCAGGGATGTATTGACGCCGAAGCTGAATCAACTTGCTTCGGAGTTCATATTCCGTCTGATGACGCAAAAACTCGTCGGAAATTTTCAAGTTAGCAAGTACATCTTGACCGTAAAGGACGAGTCCCGCCCGTTCCATTTGGTGAAACTCGATCGGAAAAACGTCCGCCGCGTGTTTCAATTCGGAAACCGTGAAATAGACGGGAACGGGATGACCTAATCGTTGCCATTCGCGCATTGGCGCTTGCGCCGCACGCAAATCTCTCGGACGAATTTCGTGGAGCGCGATCAATAAATTGTAGTCGGAAGCATTTGCCACGAAATCTC
>DAITAB010000391.1:0-1242 GCA_036824525.1 Pyrinomonadaceae bacterium | reverse complement strand
CGAGCGGCTTTCGCGTAAATGGCGTAAGCCGCTTTTTGTTGCAATAATTTGATTTATACGACCTTCAAGAGCGGATCAACCGGTTAGTCTTGCTTTCTACTATGTTGAATCGAGACGAAATGACCCGGCGCGCGATCGGCGCCGAAACGAACTGGGACATCATCATTATCGGCGGTGGTGCCACCGGCGTCGGATGTGCCGTTGATGCTTCTTCACGTGGATTTTCCGTATTGTTGCTCGAGCAAGATGACTTTGGCAAAGGTACGTCTAGCCGAAGCACAAAGCTTATCCACGGCGGCGTCCGATATCTACGCCAGGGAAACTTCTCACTCGTTTTCGATTCGCTTCGCGAACGCGGAAATCTTTTGCAAAACGCTCCTCACGTCGTAAGAAAACTCCGGTTTGTAGTTCCGTGCTTTTCGAATTTTGAGAAGTTGCTCTATTTCGCGGGACTAAAAATTTACAGTCTTCTCGCCCGCAGTTTGAGTTTCGGCGCGACGCAAATTCTCTCGCGCGATGAAACGATTCAACTGCTTCCGAATATTGAGACGCGCGGACTTCGAGGTGGAGTTTCATACTCCGATGGACAATTCGATGACACTCGGCTCCTGATCAATCTCGTCGCGACAGCCGCGGAACACGGAGCAGTGCTTATCAACTACGCACGAGTAAACGAATTTACACGAAATACTGCGGGCAAAATCGATGGTGTGAAATTTCGTGATGAAGAAACCGGTAAGGAGCCAACTGTTTCTGCGAAGATTGTAATCAATGCCACCGGGGCATTCTGCGATGCAGTTCGAAAAATGTCTTCCGGGAGTTCGTCGCATTTGATCAAGCCAAGTCAGGGTATTCACTTGGTGCTCGAACGAAAATTTCTCCCAACCGAAAACGCGATAATGATTCCTGAAACGACCGACGGAAGGGTTCTGTTTGCGATTCCATGGAACGAACATGTGTTGGTCGGAACAACCGACACGCCCTTAAACCAAACCTCGCTTGAACCGCGAGCGCTCGATAATGAAATAGATTTTGTGCTTGAAACTCTTTCGCGTTACCTCGCAATCGCACCGACTCGTTCGGATATTCTAAGCGTTTTTGCAGGTATCCGACCGCTCCTCCAAAACTCCGTTTCAGAAAACACCGCTTCGCTTTCGCGTGATCATTTCATCGAAATTGACAGTTCGAATCTCATTACAGTTACGGGCGGCAAGTGGACCAGCTATCGAAAGATGGCCGAAG
>DAITAB010000052.1:0-13249 GCA_036824525.1 Pyrinomonadaceae bacterium | reverse complement strand
CGACCGGCGCGCGCGATCAATGCGCGGACGATTTCCTTTCCGGTTGAATCGCCGTGTGCATGTAAAATCCGACGACGCGAATGCGCGGCTTCTTTCGTGAAAACTAAATTCCCGCCTTCGCGATCGAATTCCGTTCCCCATTCGATAAGCTGTTGGATGTATTTCGTGCCTTCGGTTACAAGAGTTCGCACCGCTTCTTCGTCGCAAAGTCCCGCGCCCGCGATAAGAGTATCGTCTTCGTGAAGTTCTGCATTGTCGTCATCGGAAAGTACAACTGCGACGCCGCCTTGCGCATATTCGGTATTCGATTCGCTTGTTTTGTCTTTGGTGAGAACGGTTACGCGGGCGCCTGAATTCGCGAGGGCGACGGCGGCGCGAAGTCCCGCGATTCCGCTTCCGATTACAATGAAATCAGTTTCGAGCGACATAAATGAAAATCTAACAGAATAGAATCCGGTAAACGACCCTAAGGGAATGAAACTTAATTTTCAAACGTCGCAAGGCGACTAAAGTAGCTTGACGTGAAAACGCCCTGATTGTTCGTTTCACAACGAACAAACCAGAGCGTTCCCGTCTAATCAGACTAAGACCAAATTACCCTTGCGGAATTTTCAATTCCTGACCAGGATGAATTTTGTCCGGATCTTTGAGTTTATCTTTGTTGGCTTCGAAAATTTTCTGCCAACTTACTCCATACTTCGCGCCAATTTTGCTGAGGCTATCGCCCGCCGCTACGGTGTACATCGCTGCCGCCGCTTCCGGTGCCGAGATTGTCATTACAACATCACCCGAAGCGCCATCCGGATCGAGCCGGGCGTATTCGTCCCAAAGTTGCTGCTTGGCTTCCGCCGATCCTGCAACTCCGTCAATTTTCAAAACTCCGCCGTCTTCATTTACATTGAGTCCCGAAATTCCGAGGCTGTTCGCCATGTCGAGAAGCGATTTGTATTTTTCCATTAGTGCCATTTATTTATTTCTCCTTAAGTTCAGTTAACTTACTTTTCGGTTAATGCAGAAGTATCCGCGGGCTTCTTTCCAGCTTCCGCTGCAACTTGCTGTGCTTCCATCTTCTTACCCTTCGGAACCGATCCGGTAAGTTTGATCTTGTCCGTTACATCTGCCATTACAGAGGTGAAGCCTTTCTTCTTAAGCGCATCCTCTACAACTTTCTTGGCTGCAGCGTCCGGAGTTGCCGGTGGCGGCGTCGGCTTAACAGTTAATTTATTGTCAACCGATTTAATTCCTTCAACTTTGGCAAGTTCAGCGGCTTTCGTCTTGTCCGCTTCGGTCATTACTTCGCCTTTAAGCGTTGCAACGCCGTCCTTAACCTCAACCGTTACACCCGAGACAGCTTTGGCTTTTTCAGCCGCGGCTTTCTGCAAATCGGCATCACTCTTGCCCCAACATGCGGTCAATGTGAGTGCCGCCGCAATACAAAATACTGCTAAAATATTCCTCATCGTATCCTCCTGAGACTTTTCTTATTTCTATTTAGACGCATTTCCAACCGCTGCTCCGACATCACTGCCAAAACACGCAGCTTCAAAACTTCCGAATTGGAAATTCAAGAGAAAATTACAAGCAATGCAGGGGTTTGTCAATAATGTCGGGCTTTTGAGGCTATGGCAAACTCGCGGTTGAGCCCTCAGAGTTGTTCGGCTATCAAACGAGCAACTTCATTGGAATTAAGATAGGGTTCAATGATGAAATGCCAATCGGCGAGACAGTATAACTTTTCGCGTTCATAGAAAAGCTTTTCGGCGATCTTACGATCGTTCGCCAGCGGTCGCGGATGTCGCGATTGCGAGATATTCCGCCAGCAGTGTTGAAACGTAGCCTCGAGCCAAATCGATAGACAAAGTTGATCCTTAATCAACCGACGGTTGTTTTCCAAAGTCCAGGCGCCGCCGCCGAGTGAAATTACGTCAATATCTTTTGCCGCCAGAATATCTTTAAGACATTCGGATTCAAGCTCGCGAAATTTCGGTTCGCCTTTCGTTTCAATTATTTTCGCGACGGAAATTCCTTCGCGCGCCTCAACCGCGCGATCGAGATCGATGCTCTTGACGCCGAGAATTCTCGCCAGACATTTCGCAACCGTAGATTTTCCTACGCCCATAAAACCCGTTACGACGATACGTTGATCTAAAGCCATACGGATTTAATTAACAACCTTTCGAATAGTTTCAAAGAAGTCCGGAAACGAAACGCTTACGCATCCGGCGCCAATAATTTCCGATTCTCCTTCTGCGAAAAGAGCTGCGATGGTGAAAGCCATCGCAATTCTGTGATCACCAAAACTCTGTAATCTCGCGCCGCGAAGTTTTGACTCGCTGACGCGAAATCCATCCTCGAATTCTTCCACCTGCGCATTCATTGCCTTTAGATTTTCGACTATCGCTTTGATTCTATCCGATTCTTTGCGCCGAAGTTCTTGGGCATTTCGAAATTCCATTCCGCCGCGGATTTGCGTAGCAAATACCGCAAGCGCGGGGATCTCGTCGATTATCAACGCGGTTTCTTCGCCTCGAATTACTTTCGTTTCATTTCCAGTTACGTTGGGCAAGCGCGAAGTCGAATGCAAATCTCCGCGCGGTTCATTCGAAACCTCGCGTAAATTCGAAATACGGATTTGCGCGCCTGCGGAATTCAATACGTTCAAGATGCGAATTCGCGTCGGATTCAAACCAACCTCTGAAATCTTTAATTCGGAGTTTTCGAGAATGCTCGCAGCGACGATGAAAAAAGCCGCCGAAGAAACGTCGCCGGGAATTTCGACAGTCGCCGGCGCGAGTTCGGTTCCGCCGTCAAGCGAAATCATCTGTGAATATGCTTTGTCTTCCCGCGAAAAAGATTCACCGACAGTTGCGCCAAAAAGTCTTAAGAGTCTTTCGGTATGATCGCGCGATGCGGGAAAAGGTTGTTGCGTCAGCGGATTTTGAATTGTGGTAACTCCGTTTCCGTAAAGTGCCGCGAAAAGCAGACACGATTTTACTTGCGCTGAAGAAACGTCGAGCCGGTGATTCAATGCCGCGAGCGGATTATTTCCATGAATGCGAATCGGCGCATGATCATTTTCAGTTTCGATCTGCGCGCCCATCGATCGCAGCGGTTCGGCAATTCTTTTCATTGGTCGCATGGAAAGCGACTGATCACCGACCAATATCGAATCGAATTCCTGTCCGGCAAGCAGTCCGGCGAGCAGGCGCATTGTTGTTCCACTGTTTCTGCAGTCAAGCGCTTCGATCGGTTTTCGGAAACCGCGTTTTCCTTTGCCGTGAACTTCGATAAAGTTTTCGCCGCGCGAAATCTCGACGCCAAGCTGTTCGAGACAGGAAAGTGTCGCGCTACAGTCATCGCTCCGCGAAAAATTTCCGATTCGCGATTTTCCGTTGGCCAAAGCCGCGATAATCGCGGCTCGATGAGAAATGGATTTATCGCCGTTTAACCTGATTTCACCGCGAATTGATCGCTTCGGTTCGATTTTCATTCTGAAATTCCCGAATCGGTCGGAAGAGTAAATTCTATGAATAGCATTATTTATAGGAAACTTTAACAACTCCGCACCGATATCCGAAATCTCGGCAACCGGGCAATATTCGGGCGAAAAGCCATAGGAAATTCTTTTAGTTAGTTAAAGTTTGGCGTTTTTCGGGTTTTCGTTTAGAATCGGCACTTAAGTCGAAAAACTTACGAGGAGCAAACAATGGCTGAACTTAATATTTCAGAGCGCCAGGCGGGCGATGTAACTATTTTGGATATGGACGGTAAGGTGACGATCGGCGAAGGCAGTGTCGCTTTGCGAAACACGATCCGCCGACTTCTTGGCGAAAGAAAGAAGAAAATTCTTTTGAATCTATCCGGTGTCGGCTACGTTGATTCAAGCGGTATTGGCGAACTTGTGTCGAGCTTTACTGCAGTGAACAAGGAAGGCGGGCAATTGAAGCTCTTGAATCTGACGCAAAAGATTCAGGATTTGCTGGCGATAACTAAATTACTAACAGTCTTTGATACCTTTGAAGATGAAGGGGAAGCGCTCGGAAGTTTTAGTTGATCAACCGGAGCATTAATTTTTGGGGAGGATGGAGAAGTCATGTGCGACGTTCTTCATCCTTTCTTTGTTAAAGGCATCTTTGCGACGGTTTCGTGAATCGATAGTAGCGTACGGAAAATCGCCTTTCGTTTATTGATCCTCAGAAGAACCGTGAAATAATGGTCAGAGAATCTTTAGAATTTTACGACCGAATTTGCAGTATCCCGATTATCTGATGAAAAGAACGCTTACATTCATTGTCTTTTTGATTTGCCTTAACATTCACGCATTTGCACAGGCTGGTTCTCCGTCGTTTGATTTCTCGCAATACGGTGTGTCGATTGAACCGGACAAACGTCTCATCGTGATGATGGCATCTTTGGAAGTCGCCGGGATTCAACCGAAGTTGACTCCGCGCGGTGAGGAGTTTCGTAAGAGAATCGCGCAAGATCTTTCCGGCGTTAATGAAGATCTTGTCCGCAGGATGAAGATCTTCTTCGAACAATATAAGCGTCGGCATCCGAAGCTCAGCGATGCGGAACTAATAGCGTCGTTTGTTTCGCTCGCACACGTTTTATCGCCGGTTCCGGAACTCGCTGATCCATCCCGCGCCACTGATTTGCCGGGAGATTTGCTGGAGGTTTTTGATTATGCGCCGCTGGTTCGTGAATTTTATCGGCGTTCGGGAATCGAAGCGAAATTACCGGAATACACCGCCGAGTACCAACGCATCGGCGATCAACTTCGTCCTTCAGCGCGGGAAATGATTGGCGATCTTTTGGATTATCTTCACACTAAACCAGAGCTCGTTTTTTATGAAACGATCAAAACTCAATCAAAACCCGTAAAAGGAAAACGACGGTTGGAGACTACCGAGCGACGTGTGCGAGAGCGACGTTTTTTTATCGTGCCGGATCTGCTCGCGATGTCGGAGACGATTAACTTTCGAAACGTTCGCGACGATTACTATGTGATCGTTCCGCCGGATACGGACCTTTCGCGCTCGGAAGCGCGCCGCGCGTTTTTGCAATTCGTAACTGATATTCTCGTTTTGAAAAACTCGAGAGAAATCGCGCCGTTTCGTGAAGGAATTCGCGGACTTATTAATGAGAGACGAGCGCAGGGCGCTGAAATCGCACCGGATATTTATCTGGCGATCAGTCGTTCGCTGGTGGCGGCAATCGACGCGCGCGAAATTGAGTTTCGAAAAACGCAATTCTCAACCGCGCAAGCGCGCGAAAAAATTGATAAAGCAAAGAGCGCGAACCAAAAAAAAATAGTTAGCGAAGAGTTTGCCAAACAAAAAGAAGCGTTTGCAGACGAGACTGCGTTGATGTTATCCGATGCATACGAACGAGGCGCAGTTTTGAGTTTTTATTTTGCAGAGCAACTTAAAGGACTGGAAGATTCCGGTTTTGATATCGCAGGTTCAATCCGGGAAATGATTCTCTCGATGAATCCGCCGGGCGAATCGCAGCGCCTCGCGCAATTTGCCGCGGCTCGCAAACGAGGTGAGAATGCGCGCGAGTTGAGAAGAAGCGCGATTGCGAAAGGTGAAACTGTTGTAGTTGCCGAACCAAGCGACCTCGCCAAAGGCTTGATCGAAAGCGAGAGCTTGATTACGAAAAAAGATTTCGCGGGCGCTGAAGCGAGATTGAAAGCGCTGCTCTTACAGTATCCAGAGGAACCGCGCGTTTCTTATGCGATGGGGCGTCGGTTAAGTCTTCTAGCACAGGAAACCACCGACGAGGATTTGCGCGCACGGAGACTCGAAGACGCAGCCAGGCTTTACACTACAACGCTGAACTCTCCGAAAATATCCGCTGATCCCGCCTTGATGTCCCTCGCCTATGTGGGACTCGGAAGGATTTATGAATACTTTGATCGTAAACAGTTGGCGTTGAAAATCTATGAAGCCGCAATCCAACTCGGACAACAATCGGGCGGTGCCTATTTAGAGGCGGTTTCCGGTCGCCAACGACTTTTGAAATTGCAATAGGTAATTAATGAGTCAAAGAAGTGTCTCGCGTGGTTTCATTCTCTTCTTATTGATAGGTGTTCTTGTTTCCATGGCGTACGCGCAAAGCCGCGCTCCTCGCCGGAGAATTCCCGTAAAAAAGAAAGTAGTCGCGACGAACCTCCGCGCGTTTACCGAGAAAGAATGGAATTCGATTCTCGTTGCAGTTGATCAAGAGAATTGGATGGAAGTGATTAAACTTTCTTCAGCCGCATTTCTGAAATTGAAGAACGAGAATTCGCGACGGCACTTGGCGCGACTTCGTTATATTTTTCTTTTTGCGAATGCCGGGCTGGTTGCACAGGGAGCTTTGACCACCACACAGCTTAAACTCATCGCCGATTCCTTTGCGGGGAAAATTCTCATTGCTCCGCGTAGAACCATACTTTTCGATTGTGAGAAACGGCTTAATTTTATTTGCCGCGTCAACGGTGACTCGAAAACGCTAAGAGTAACCGCCACCAACAAAGACGCTTCGGTAATTCACTTCTTCGAATACTTTGATTTGCCAACGGAATTTGACGCTCAAAGAAACGACCGAAAAGAAGCATTTCTCGGGGGCAGCCTTTTCAGCTTTGAAATCAATCAAAACCTGAAAAAAGATTGGATCATTCGGTTGAATTTTTCAGACGGATTTTTGCTTTCATCCGTTGAGGATTGAGCGAAGACCCTAAAGTGCGGTTCTTCCAAGACGCTTCCGGACAGCGAATGCGCATAGAAGAAGAAAGAAAAGCGCATTTGAAGTTGTGCGAAGTGGAAAATCAAAAAAGCTGTGGATCAGAATTCCAAAACATCCAGCGAGCGATCCGATTGCAACATCACGTCGTAGTCTGTCTGCGGTGTGTCCGATAGTCGTAACACCCGATTTGAACAGAAGAAAAATGAAGCCGACGATCGCTACAAATCCTACTACACCCATTTCCGCGAGAACTTGCAGGTAATCATTGTGAGCATTTTCCACCCGAAGATTTCCGTTCCATGAATCGTATTGAGGATAGGCGGTTGCAAAGGCGTTCAAACCGACGCCGAGGATCGGATTATGAAAAAATATCTGTAAAGTTGTTTTCCAGAAATGCAATCTTCCACTGGAAATATCGTCGCTGGAAGTGAGACCGATACCACGCAGCAGTTCCTGATCGCCGCCGAGTAAAAGAACTGAACCGATGAGGACGAGAAGAAGCGCAGCCGCTCCGCCGATCAATAAAAGGTTCTTGCGCAGTGACGAAAGTTCCAGCTCTTCGTCATCTTCCTCTCTCGCTTTCGACCTAATAAGATTTACTGCAACGACGAATGCGACCACGCCGAGCAAGCTCAACATTCCGCCGCGCGAACCGGTTATCAGCGCGGCAATTCCCATCAATACCGCGGCAATCGAGAGCAACAGCCGGTTTTCTTTTTGGGCGGACTTTCCAAAAAGCAGTCCGAGCGTAAGACCAAGCGTCATTTCCATAAACGCGGCGAAATGATGTTGGTTAACAAATGAGGCAAACGGAATCGCTTGCGGAGTAGGACGAATACCGAAAATTCCTTCAAGGTTGGAAAGTCTTTGCAAAGTTCCGAAAAATGCCATCAACCCGCCAAACACAATCACAAACAAAGCCATTTTTCTGAGGCGCTCGCGCGTATCGATCACAATCAGACTCGCGGCAAAGAAAATGGTCAGAACCGATAATTGAATGAGTCCGAATCGAGTTGCATAAGCATCGAGGGAAAGTGATCGCGAAACTGCGATTGGGAGGACTTCAACCGAGACGCTGCGGAAACTGAGCGGCAGAAGTTGAATAAATCCAATCGCAATCAAACCGATAAGCGGAAGCTGCAAAGTTTCCGTGCTGAAGGAAATCTTTTCAGTCACATATGCTTCCGCGATCCACGCAAGAAAAATCAGAGCAGCAAGAATACTTAATAAACCTATTGACCAATATTCTACGGCGCCGAATGCCAAGGTCGCGGTTATCAACATCGCGACCAAGAGAATTCGGATAATTCCGCGTAGATGACTTTCGGAAGATTCTCCGGTAATCGCGAAGAATCCTTCAAGTTTTGCGCTGCGGCGCGATTTCTTTCCGTTGTCCATTTTCGTTTGCGTTTCTTCCCTACGGTTATTGAGTGCGCAGAATCGAAAGATCGTCGAACCAGATTTTTCCGCGCGTCGGGCATGCCGCGCTTGAGCATGGAACCCTTACGATGTGAAGGTTGACCGCCTCCAGCGTCGGACTCGTTTCAAAATTACAAGAAAGTTCCATCCAGTCCGTTGCGCTCGGTACCGGTGGAGTGGCACACAAAACTGCACCTGACGACGCATCGAGAACTTCCCACTTCAAAGACGACTCGGACTTAACATCGGCGCGCGCGAAAACACTAAAAGCGTATCGGACGTTGCTTTCAACCGTAACCGTCTGTCTAAGACTGCGAAAGTCCAATCCGTTTGGCGAGTCGTAAACGATTCCGAGACTTCGATTCCCGCCATGTTTTATTTTTTCGTCGAATCCGATCTGCGGCTGAAGTCCGTCGCCGATTGTCCAACTGAAAATCGTGGCGTTAGAGTTAGCAATATCGTCTTCGAAACCGGAGTTGGAAATTATCCCGAGACCGACTGACTCGTCGCCGGTTTTGCCGATGTCCTTTGCGACTTCAGCAGCAAATCGAAAACTCTTGGCGCCGATGAGCAAAGCAAGAAGAGTTTCGCCGGTTTCGCGGAAAGTCGAATTTCTGGCTTCAGGGGAAAGCATCGTCCAAAAATTACGAGCTTCGCCGAATTTTCCGGACTTGGTAAAAAAAATTGCAGCAGCGGCATTTGCGTTGGGCGAATTTCCGAGTTTTGAACTGATTATTTGCGGATCATCCGGAAACTCCTGAGCGGCAGCTACAACGGCTGGCGCGGCAAAAGAAATATCGCTCTCCGCGGCGGCGCGAATGAAATCGAATGCTATATCGGATTTTCCTTGGCGGAGAAGGACATTGCCGTATGCCCAAAGCTGTTGGGAGTAATGTGGTGCAAGTTCAAGAGATTTTTTCAATGCCAATTCCGCACCGGAACCATCGCCCGCTCGTTCCCGAGCGAGCCCAAGCGAGTACCAAAAACGAAAATCATTAGGCGAGAGCGAAGTTGCAATTTCGTATTCGCGGACCGCGTATTTTGCGTCTTCGACGAATAATGACTTTTCGTAAATTGCCGCACGCGCAAAATGTGTCTGCGGATCATTCGGAGCAAGACTAATAGACAAGTCGGCGACTTCCGGATACAAATTGCGGGTGGAGGAGGTATTGGCAATACTCCATTTCACAATAAATAATGCCGCCAAAACACAAAAAAGCGCGGCGGCGAGAAGCGCTGCGCGCTGTTTCGTTGAGGTTATCAAAACCGTCTTCAATGACATAGAAACGTTATCAGTTCGCGCTTAGATTTCACTACTACTCGAAATCCAAGGGTTCAATTTTTAGCGTCGCACGCTGGAGTACGACTCCGATATCGATACATATCTCGCGAATTTCCCGAAGCCTTTCTCCCGGAATGCCCTTACAAGATATCAGAATTTCCTCGATCTCGTTTTCGTCGCAAACCCGCCGGATTGAACCATTACCGGCGAAGACCGGTAAACCGTGAATGACTTTATCAACTTTTAGTGGATCGTCATCAAGAAAACCGACCGGCTTATACTTCAGTGCGGGATTGTTTTGAAGTTCTCGCAGGACAAGTTCGCCGCCATCGCCTGCGCCGTAAATCAAAACGCGTCTTCCGTCGGCGCTATAAGAAACAGGAATGAAATGGCGAAACAGCCGAAAAGCCATGCGACTCATGGACAGCGAAAGAAAGAGAATTACCGCATCGGCGACAAAAACGGCACGCGAGAAATTTTGAAAACGATAGAGAATCAATATCGCGACCACACTCAAAATTAAGCCGAGCCCGACACCTTTTGCGAAAGTCACCAAATCGCGAACTCCCGTATAGCGCCAAATCCCGCGATAAACTCCGACTGCGAGAAATGAAAAAAGTTTCACGACGATGAGAATCGGGAGCGTGTTCAGGAAAAGAGTCCAGTTTGCCGTGTCCTCAATTGGTCCGAAAAGCAAAACATAGGCGGCGTAATTGGAAAGCGTGATCAAAAATGCATCGAGGATAACCTCGAAGATTCGTCGCTTGTGGGAAATATTCAAAAGGAATCCGAAAGCCGCCTTGTTCTGAAGAGCAAGTTCTTCCTGCTGTTCTTCGTAAACCTTAACTTTCGAAAGGTAAACGCCGATTATCGTAAGTATCACGATGAACAAAGCAATCATCGCGATGCTTTGAGTGGTTCGCAATTCTTTGACCATCAAAGAAATTGCACCTGCCATCAACGCAAAACCATAGAGCATTAGAACTGCCGAACGTTCTGAAAGTCCGAGCGCAACAAGCCGATGCGAGGTGTGGTCGCGTCCGCCTTGCGTGGCTTTTCGCCCCCAAAGCTTCCGCAAGACGGTTACCAAAGTTGTGTCGAAAATCGGCACTAAAAGAATCAGCGCGGGAACTGCCAAAACCGAAAAAAGACTCCGCGAACGACCTCCGATCTCATTTAGAAGCACCGAACTGGCAAGAAAAAACCCCACAAACATCGAACCGCAATCGCCCATGAAAATCGACGCGGGATTAAAGTTGAAAACGAGAAATCCGATCAATGCGCCGATGAAAACTGAGATGAGAACGAGTTCGGATACCTGTCCTTCAAATCCAAAACCAATAGCCAAAGTTATCGCGGCGATTGCCGAAATTCCTGTGGCGAGTCCATCCATGTTGTCGAGAAGGTTTATTGCGTTGGTAATACCGATCAACCAAAAAGCCGTGATCGCAATATTCAAAACCTGTGAATCTGTCCATGGAAGGGATAAGCCGCCGCCAACGACGATGGCTACGCCGATAATTTGCCCAACGAGTTTCTGATAAGGCTTGATGTGAAGTAAGTCGTCAATTAATCCGACGAAAAACAAAAAAGCGCTTCCCGAAAAAACAATTACGACGTCCGATGAAAGTGGAACCCAAAGGAAAGTTAGAAAGGTTGTAGTAAGAAAAATCGCGACTCCGCCGAGCATCGCCGTCGGGCGTTGATGCCAGCGATCCAATTTCGGTTTTGCAATGTAGCCGTGTGTGCGCGCGAATTTCCGCACGGCTGCTGTTATGCCGATCGATACGATTAACGCGACAATTCCCGCCAATAACGGATTTAAAATTCGTAATGCTTCCACACTTTTAACCTGTAAGCACGCAGGAATGACCCTTAATCCAAAGGTCATTTTTACATCAAACCGAGATCAGAGACAAAAAGGGTCCAAAGTACGACTAATGAGTTGCATCGATTCCCGCTATAGCCCCTTACGCCTTCGAAAAAAAAGCGGCCACGAATTCACGTAGCCGCTCAAATCAAATGACCGTCGATTTACGGTTACGAGAACGCGATATCAAACTGTTCCTGATGCGCGGTCGGATCGCTCGTCAGATCGACCACTCCCAGATAGGCTTCGATTTCGTCCAAGACACTTTTTTCGGGTCCCTGAAGTGCGCGCGCGACCTCCAGATTTACACGAAGCGTAGTCGTGTGAACATCTTTCGCCGATTTCGAAAGCCGCCGGGCTTCTTCGAGAATCTCGTAGCAAACAGTTTGTGCCGACTTCACCCAACCCGCGCCCTGGCATTCGCCACATGGTGTGCAGAGAGTTCGTTCGAGCGATTGCTTTACGCGTTTTCGCGTCATGATAATCAAACCGAAATCGTTATAAGAGAGAACCTTCGTCGGCGACTTGTCGCGATAAAGGGCTTCTTGCAATGTCTGCATCACCCGATGACGATTGCGTCGATCTTCCATGTCAATAAGATCGAGAACGAGAATTCCGCCGAGATCGCGCAGACGAATTTGACGCGCAATTTCTTCCACCGCTTCCATGTTCGTTTTCGTGATGGTGTCTTCCAGGCGCGCATTTCCTTTGCCTACAAATTTTCCGGTGTTTACGTCTATCGCTACCAATGCTTCCGTTTGATTGATAACGAGATAACCGCCCGATTTCAGCCAGACCCGCGGTTTCAGCGCTTTATCGATCTCTTCCTGAACACCATATGATTCCAAAATCGGTTGATCGCGGGTATAAAGTTTTACACGCTTCACCATCTGCGGATGCATTCGATTTATGAATTCTACAATCCGTAGATATTCCTCTTCCGAATCAATTCGGATCGCTGCAAAATCATCCGAAAGCAAATCGCGCAAGAGTCTCTGAACTAAATCCAAATCCTGATGAACCAGTGCCGGCGATTTTTTCTTCTCGGAGTTTTTCTTGATGTCGAGCCAGGTTCGCACGAGAAAACGCGCGTCCTCGCGCAGTCCCTCTTCCGTCGCACCGATTCCCGCAGTTCTTACAATGAAACCACCCGAAGGTATAACTTCTTCCGCGCGAACTTTCTGAATGGCATTTCGAAGTCTTGTGCGTTCGGCAGCCGACTCGATCTTTTTCGAAACACCGAGATGTTCGATCGTAGGCATATAGACGACATAACGACCGGGCAGCGCGATGTGGGAAGTAATCCGCGCTCCTTTTCGGGCGATTGGTTCCTTCGCCATCTGCACTAAAACGTCTTGTCCTTCGCGAAGTAAATCCGTGATCTTAGGTTGGCTGCGACGATTATCGCGCGATGGTCGGCGATTGGTCGTTGTCGGTTTTGCTTCCGCGGTTTCTTCCGCGACCGGCGCGGTCTCTTCTGAAATTGCGGCTTCTTCTCCTTCGGTCGCCTGAACCGGTTTGCGCGATTGAGTGCCGGGACCGCGTCGGCGACGACCTCCGCGACGAACGGCGAACTCCGGAATATCCGGCAGAATCAAAATTTCCGCATCGCCATCTTCAAGTCCGCCTTCTTCAGTTTTCTTCTTCGCCGGTTTCGATCCTCGAAACAGTTTTGAAATTGCAGATCTTCGCGGTGAAGGCTTTTTTGGTTTCTCGATAGCTTCCTCTGAAGGCGATTCTAATTCTTCCTCAGAAGCAACGTCGTCCAAAGCACCCCGAAATGAAGATTCGCTTTCGAATGTCGGAGACGATTCATCGTCATCCGCTACTCGTTCAAATCCATTTGATACATCGTGAATACTTTCATATAAGGAACCGACTTCCGCGGTCGGTGTGCTTTCCAAATCGAATTCAACAGCCCGGACTTTATCGACAATTGCTTCTTGCAA